>CBFHWA010000055.1:0-8698 GCA_965659525.1 Pontimonas sp. | reverse complement strand
ATCAGCCTAGAAGACGACGGGGAGTGGCTGGGTGCGTCTAAGCCGCAACACTCGTCGGCCGCGGTGTCCTCATCCGCCAGGTGTTGCACCAAAAAGACCAGTGCGACACCTGCGGCATGCCGACCAGCCGCGCCCGCCACATGGTTACCGAACACGATCGCCTCGCCGCCGCACTCGATCATGCGGCAGATCTGTGGCCAGAGCTTGCCGGTGAGAGGACAGCGCTCCTGCGGCGGATTGTCGATGCGGGGCTACTCATTGCCCTCTAGGACTCGAAAGATGCCCACCACGACTGGGCGGTTCAGTGACTGAGTGATACGGTCTCGCACGACCTCGCCATTGCGGCCCTCACCTATGCCGAGGCCATGGTGCATCCCGCTGGCGTTAACCGAGCCGAGCAGTTCGACAAGAGCCTGTCTGGTTTACCCCTGGAGGTCTGCGGTCTTGAGGCAGCCGACGCGTCACATCTGGCTTATCTTCAGGCGACAACGTCGCTTCGAATGCCTGATGCGGTCGTCCTCCAATGAGCACTTCGGCTTCGCGCGGGCCTGATCACCACCGATGCGCTACTGGCCAAGCACGCTGGCTAGCGAGGGCTGTGAAGCTCGCAATCGAAGACCACGTCCGAGCCAACGGAAAATACTGTGGTCTTGGGCCGAATCGCCTCGGCGAGGGTTTCTGGCGGTGAGGGCATGGTCAATCCCTGTTGGCCACCGCCAATGATCACCGGCGCGATTGCCACGTGAAGCCGTGTCAGCTGACCGGCGTCGATAAACCGGGAAATGGTGAACCCTCCCCCCTCAACCAACAGCGTTGATAGCCCGGCGGAATGAAGGGAGTTGAGGATTGACGTGGGCTCCAGGCGGCCGTTGGCTGCCTCGAGTCGGATGACCTCCACCCCGTCGGGTCGGACGTGGTCGAGTGATTGGATGACAATTCGCCGTGCGCCATCGTCATGGAAAATGGGCGCATCATTGGGCAGGCGGCCGTGGGGGTCGATGACGATACGCGCAGGATTGGGCCCGTCACAGAGACGAACGGTGAGCCGGGGTTGGTCGTGTAGCGCGGTTTTGACCCCGACAATCACCCCGTCGACTAGTGCCCTCATTCGGTGCAGGTGGGCCAAGCCATCGGGTCCAGAAATATCGCGTGCGTCATCGCAGACCGTCGCGATGCGGCCATCGAGTGATTGGCCGATCTGGCCGATAGTACTGGGGCCACGATCGCGTCTCGCCAGGGGGCCGTAGAGTTCGAGTGCCCTGCTCTCATCCGGGCTCCACTCGCCGTCGCTGAGGTTCGCCGTGCCCTCTCGGACCGCTAAGAGCTGCTTCCACACCGCGTCGGTCACGTCCACCTGGTGCATTAGGACCCCACCGGTTTGTCACGCTGGGCAGGAATGATGAGCAGGTCACCGTGGCCAATCACACAGGTCGCCCGCGATGCTGCTGCCGCACGAGTCTGGCCCCAGTCATGCGCGCCAGGTTCGCCCGTTTCATGAGCTGCTTGGGCAATTCCGTCGACCAGCGCCTGCTGCAGGGGAGCCGAATCGGGTCCTAACTGCCAGGGGCTCTGGGCGTGGAGAACACGACACCCAGCGGCTTCGAAGACCTGCCGGGCTGTGTCGACGGCGGTGGGGCCAAGAGCGGGGCCCAGGCCTTTGTCCGTTTGCTGGTGGCGATTAAATGCCTCCGTGATGGCCTCATCGCGGGGGTCAGCCGGATCCCAGTGCATTTGACCGTTATAGGTCAGCGCCGCGTAAAAGGGGACGGTGAGGGTGGCGGCGAAGCGCTCCAGCCAGTCTTGGGTGACGAGGTCCAGGAGTGCTGAGGCGGTCACCAGGGTGAGGCTTTCCAGAGGCAGCGAGTCGACCTGGTTGATATCGACTAAGTGGCTGGTGGAACCCGTCCCGGCGGCGGCCAGGGCGTGTTCTAACAGAAGCGGGTCGTTGTCGACTAACCGCCAGGAGGTGTGCCCGGGCAACAGTGGTGAGAGGGTGCGCACCGTCGAGCCGGTCCCACAGCCCAAATCCATGATCGCCGGGTTGGGCCCGGCTAGCTGGAGTGCGTGCTGGAGGAGGTCACTATCTCGGGCTGCTGCGTCTGCTGGCTCGCGCAATGACAGCCAGTCGGCTGAAAAACCCACCCCTAGAGCTCACCGTCGAACCAGGCGCGGGCAATATGACTCTCGTGGAGCATGATCTTTAGTCGCTTCACTCGGCCGCCGTCACCGAGGCTGCCCGAGCGGATACGCTCGGCCATCCCATCGAAGATGTGCTTGCACAAGAACTCCGTTGTGGTGAACTTCCCGGCAAAATCTGCGACGTCGTCGAGGTTTTTGTATCGAAGCGGCTCGAGAACCTCGGAGAGGGCCTGGGAGGCGAGGCCGATATCGACCACAAGGCCGTGCTGGTCAATATCTTCGGTGAAAAAGGCCGCGTCAACAGTGAAGGTGGCACCGTGGAGGCCCTGGGCCGGACCAAAAACCGGTGAAGGCAGGGAATGGCCGATCATGATGTGGTCTCGAACTTCTAGCGCAAACAATCGGCTCTCCTCAGGAATTGGCGTAACTCACGCCGTGACACAGGGTATTGGGGTCGGTCAAAATAGTGCCGTACTGGTCTGGCAATTGCGACAATGGCGTCTGCCCGGTGATGAGAACATCCAGCGCAGGGTCTTTGAGAAGCTCCAGAGCCGTTGCCAAGCGTCGGGCGTAATCCCAGCGTGGGGCGCGTATTGCCGGTACCTGGCCCACCTGAGAGCTCACGAGTTTCAGCCGCTTACTGTGAAAGGCCTCACCCAGCGGTAATTCCACGGGGGTGTCTCCGTGCCAACTCGCCTCGACCACGGTCGCTTCTTGGCCGGCGAGATTGAGCGCTGTGCTAAGCCCCGCGGCGCTTGCCGATGTGTGAATCACAACATCGCACTCCAGCGGCGGGTTATCGGGATGAGCAAAACCACAGCCCAGTGCCTCGGCGAGTGTTCCGCGCTGGGCATTCGTATCGATCAGCGTGACCGCGGCGCCGGGCAGTTGCGCGGCGAGATAGCCCACAAGTGCCCCCACCACACCTGCGCCAACAATCGCAATGCGATCACCCGGCCCGGCGTGGCTATCCCAGACAATATTGAGCGCCGTTTCCATATTGGCCGCGAGGATGGCGCGTTGTGGGGGAACTGCTTCTGGCACCGGCGTGAGCAGGTGGCCAGGGAGGCGAAAGGAGCTCTGATGGGGGTGAAGGGCGAAGACAATCTGACCCGCGCGTTCACCCTCGACGATGCGGCCAACAGCGCAGTAGCCGTATTTGACGGGGAAAGAAAAATCCCCCTCCTGGGCGGGGCCGCGCATGCGCTGCCACTGACTGCGGGGGATGCGGCCCTGAAAAACCAGCCGCTCCGTTCCCCGACTAATGCCCGAATAGAGCGTCTCAACGAGTAAACCCTCGCCCACAGCCCCATCGCGCAGTTCAACCTGCAGGGGACCGACACACCATAGTGCGCTGTTGTTCATTGAGTGGACCTCACCAAACAGGACACAACCAGAGGGGGGAGGTTGTACTGAGGGTTCAACAGCGACACCCGTCTCGTCACCGACATGTCTTCACCCCACCCCAAGGCCTCACTCCTAGGCTAGCGCTCGTGAAACAACCCACCAACAGCCAGTGGCTCGCACGCTGGTGGGGTTTTGCCCGCTCGCTCGTGGTCTACCTCAACCCGATGATCCTCCGGGCATGGCGACGCTTCTATCGAACGCTCCTGAAACCCGCAGACTTAGTGATCGATGTCGGCGCCCATGTGGGCACACGCGCCCGCGCAATGCGAGCTCTCGGCGCACGGGTTATCGCCCTCGAGCCCCAGCAGCCCTTTGCCGGGTTTCTGCGAGCAACACTTCCGCGCGACATTGTGTTCATCAGCGCCGCGGCGGGGTCTCGTGAATCAACCGCTCAGATGGCCGTGTCCTCACGCAACCCCACAGTGTCCTCACTGCGCACCGATTTTGTCTCGGGCGCTGCGACGGCTTCCGGCTTTGAACAGGTGCGCTTCGACCGCACTCAGGAAGTCTCTGTGGTCACCCTCGACGGGCTAATCGCCGAATATGGCACCCCCCGATACATCAAAATCGATGTCGAGGGTTTTGAGGAAGAAGTTCTCCGCGGATTATCCACACCCGTTGAGCTCATTTCCGTCGAGTTTCTTCCCAGCTTCCCGAAGTTAGGCCAGGCGGTGATCCGGCGCTTAATGTCCCTGGGCGACTATCGGTTTAACCCCGTTATTGGTGAGGCGGGGCGATTTGAGTGGCAGCAGTGGCGTGATGCCACAGCGACGAAATCCTGGTTGGACTCGCTTTCTGCCTCCGACCCGTCCGGAGATCTTTTTGCCCGGCTCGCAGACGGCGAGAATTAGGCCGGTTCGTCGCGCACCAGCCGCGAAAATGTCTCAAAAATGGCGGGTGTTGCCGCGATAACCGAGCCGGTGTCTTCGGGGCGCTCCTCGGGAATCCAGCCCTCGACAGTGACCGCGGCTTCTCGCATCAGCACGAGACCTGCGGCAATATCCCAGGGCTGGAGGATGCGCTCCCAGAACCCGTCAAGCCGGCCCGCAGCGACGTAGGCCAAATCGAGTGCTGCCGCGCCCATCCGGCGCACCCCCGCACAACCAGGCACGATGCGCCCAATATCGGCTGCATGCTCGTCGATATGGGCCATCTGGCCAAAGGGGATACCGGTCCCCAGAAGCGCCCGGGTGAACTCGTCTGCTCCCGAGTGGTGGATCGCCGTGCCATTGAGTGTGGCGCCCTGGCCTGCTGAGGCGACAAAGGTTTCTGCTTTTACCGGGTCATGAACCACGCCAAGGACCAGGATGCCCTCGACCTCCAGAGCAATCGATACAGCCCAGTGGGGGATGCCGCGAAGAAAGTTGGTGGTGCCATCCAGGGGGTCGACAATCCACCGTCGGCCACTACCCGAGGTTTCACCACTTTCTTCGCCCAACCAGCCGTCGTCTGGTCGTGGCCCAAGAAGGGTGGCTTTGATGTGCTCCTCGGCTAAAACATCGGCTTGGCTGACAAAGTCCCCGGCGGCCTTTGTCGACACGCTCAATTCACTGCGCTGGTGCCAGTGCGACAGCAGGATCTCGCCGGCTTGCCGGGCTGCCAACTGGGCGAGAGCGAGGTCGGTGGCGGTGTTGTCGCTGTTCACGCTTCGATCGTCCCCTCAGCAGCGCCGTCGATGACGCCGGCCACGATGGTGGCAGTATCCGCCCAGCTGGGCAGGCAGGCTCCCGCTGCGCGCGAGGCCGCCGCCATGGTGTGACGAAGATCGGAGTCGGTTAACACCCGCGAGAGAGCGTCTGCCAACGCCGGTGGGTCGTCGACATCGACAAGTAGCCCTGCGCCTGCGGCGACCGTGTCACCGACTGCTCCAGTGTCACAGCTGACAATGGGTAAGCCGTGAGCCATGGCCTCATCAAAAACCATGCCGTAGCCCTCAAACCGGGTGGCGAGGGCGAAAACACTCGCGTGGGAATAGAGCTGGTCGAGCTGATCGGCCGGCACCGAGCCGATTAATTCGATCCGCCCGGCTAGTGCGTACTGGTCGATCAGCGCCTGGAGAGAAGCAGCGTAGGAGTCATCGCGGGTGGATCCGGCAATGACCGCGTGCCACGGCAGCTCGGCAATGGACGCGAGCGCGGCGATCAATACGTCGTGGCCTTTGCGAGGAATGAGGCTTCCTACCGAGACAATCAGCGCGGGGTTGACCGGTGAGGCGGGAAGGGTGGGTTGATTCGTTCCTGGTCGAGCCACCGTGATTCGCGACGAGTCAACGCCGTAGTGGCTCTGGAGCAATTCCGAGGTGGAGCCACTGGTGACGATTACGTGGGCGCAGTGGGCAAGGTTCTCGCGTTCGATCCGCAGTAGCTCGTCGCGCCGTGAGGCCTCTAACTGTCCTTCAAACGCGAGGGGGTGGTGTATCAGTGCAATAAGTGGGGCGCTCACCCGAGCCACTGCCGCGGGGTCTAGGGCACCCAGGGCGAGCCCGTCAACGAGCAGGGGGGAATGGGCGGGCACTTCAGAAAGTGCGTGGGCCGCCTCGGCGGTGTGTTCTGGCGTGGGGTGGGGAAACGAGTCGCCCAGGCGCAGATGAGTGAGGCGATATCCCCTCTCACGCAGAGAGGTGATGACCTCGCGATCGTAGGCATAACCCCCGGTGGGGGTGTCCAGCTCACCGGGAATCGCGAATGTCACCTCGGCGCTCATGGGGATCACCGTATCGCCCGGGCACGTGCCGTGCGCAGAAACCACAGGCCGGGCAGCGCGATGACAATGAGCACCAGCCCGAATGCCACACTCGTGGCCAAGCCTTCGGCCGCGCCGAGGCCCGCGAGCGGAAACAGTGCCACCGCGGCGCCCTCGCGCAGCCCCCAGCCACTGACGGTGACAGGAATGAGCATGGTAAACAGCGCCAGGGGAACTACGGCGAGGGCGACCCCGAAACCAAGGGGCACATCGAGAGCCCAGGCGCAGAAGACAAAACCTGAAATATTGGTCATTGCCGTGGTGAGACTGAGCCCCAGGTGGCTCCAGAGCACTGAGGGGTGAAACACCGCCCGCACTGCGGAGCGCTCGAGGTTGATTAGGAACTCTCGTGGTCGCGGCGGGAGGACACGGACAATCCCGCCGAAGACAATAGGCACCGCGATGACGGCGACGATGGCCACACCGATTGTGCTGGCAAGCCAGCCCGGCCAGTCCAGGCCGCCGGACATAACCAGTGTGACGAGAAACGCTGCGGTGAAAACCAGGAGAAGTCCGATTTGGCCCATGACTCGCTCGAGTAACACCGCTTGCACGGAGGCGAGCATCCCAGTGTGATTTTTTGCGCGCACCGCGCGGCTGGCGTCCCCCACCACACCGCCGGGGAGGCTCTGGTTAATGATCTGCGAGAGGTAGTACTCGCGCAGGGCAATGCCGGGGGTGAGGCTAATTCCCAACTGCCAGGCTGTGATTCGCCAGCGCCAGGAAGACAGAGCAATTTGGAGGCTCAAAACCGCAATCGCGGCGAGAATCCAGAAGATATTGGCTCTTACCAATATCTCGATGGCCTGACCGCCGTCGGCTAGTTGCCACACCAGGGCCAACAGGCCAATGCCAACGGCACCCTGGGCTACGCGGGTAATCCACGCGCGGGGCCGGCTGAGCATGACCCCATTGTCACCCATGTGGGGGGTGGGGGGATTCAGCGTCGCTGTTGCCAGAGCCACACCACGTCACGGCCAAACGACCACAGCAGCAGGCCACCGACGATGAGAACCAGTGGTGTGGCAAAAATCCCCACCAGTCCCGGAACCTGGAGGGAAATCAGGGCAATAACTTGGATCACCAGGATGACCTTCCTGGTCATGTTCTCCGGCAGTGGTTGACCCAGCCACGGCCAGATCTTTGAGGCCGCGAGGAAAACATAGCGAGGCAGGGCCAGGAGTAGCACCACCGGGCTAATCGTCTGGGCGACAAAAGCGCTCGCGGCGAGGATCACGGTAAACGCTGAGTCCACCTCCATGTCGAGGGTTTCGCCAAAGTCAGAGACGCGATCGTCGCGCCGGGCCAAATAGCCATCGAAGCCATCGAGAGCCAGGGCGACGCTTGCCACGACGACCACGAGCCAGGGGTAGGCCGTTTCGCCCAGGGCAGCCAAGATGCTGACAATCAGGGCCATCCGGCCCACGGTGATGAGGTTGCCAAAGCCCAGTGTGGGGTGGGGGAAGCCGCGGCGGAAAGTGACAAGGGCGAAGCTTGCCGCGGCGACGTATCCCAGCATCGCCACGATCACGCCGAAAGCCTGTCCGTCACTGATCAGCAGGGATGTACTGAGGGTAATCAGGCTGCCCACGGCAAGCCCAAAGCCCAGTTGGCCCCGTGGTGACAGGCGGGCGGAGCCTGTTTGGGGTGTGCTCGCGGAGCCGGACGGGCCGGAAAAACTCACCATTTCGGCAGTGTATTGGACGCGGTTTGTTGAGCTCTGGCCGTCACAGAATCGATACCGTGATTTTGGCCGGAAAATCTTCCCGCCTGTTTTTCGGTCAGTGAACTCGATAATCCCGGACCCTCGTCGCCCAACGGATAGAGCAGAAGACTCTCCGACTACAGACCCCACCCCCACATCGCCCTTTGTCAAGGGCAGCCGGGGGAGAAGTGGTGGGTCGTGCGGTTGGCATGTGGCTCACAAAGTGGAGGCCGATTCCCTCTCACTTATCTTCACATCCTTGGCACTGTGGCTTGGAATACCGGAGTCCGGTAGTTTCACGAGGGAGCATAAAATGACTAGGCCCAGGGAGAGCGATGCACGAGCGTGATGAGCATTTGGCTCCGGTGACTGATGTTGGAACGAAGCTCTCCCGAGTTCAGCCATCCCAGGACCGGTCAGCCAAACGAATCGCAAGCATGCTCGATGCTGCCGCGCGGATTGTCGACGAGTCAGGCATCGATGGGGTTACTGTGACCGCCGTCGCTTTTTACTCGGGGTCGTCCGTGGGAGCGGTATACCGCTATTTCCCTAGTGTGAGCGCTCTCCTGAGAGCGCTTGCTCAGCGAAACTTGAGCCTCTTCTTGGAGAGAGTCGAAGAGGGCAGCGACGCGACACCGATGGTGCCCTGGGCGTCCCTTGAGTTGACACTTGGCGCGTATGTCGACATGCATCGGACAACTCCGA
>CBFHWA010000054.1:0-8883 GCA_965659525.1 Pontimonas sp. | reverse complement strand
CCTCCGCCTTCCCCGCCCGGTCGACAATCGCCCGCAACTGGTCGTTGCGGGAATCGGCACTGTGGCTTCTCACCACCTCCGCCAGTGGTGCACCCCGCTCCAGGGCGGTCGAGAGATGCTCCACCATGCTGTGAATTTCTGGAACACCAATGCCCTCAGCCGACTGCCGCAGCACGACCCCTAGCGGCTCGCCCAGCTCCACCCTGCGCATCACCGTGGCCCACTCTTTGGCCAACTCGCCATTGCCCCTCTGGGCGATACGTGAGAGTGCACCAGGCAGTGACTCCCCCGCCGCAAGCGCCAGAGCCAGAAGCTCCAGGATGCTCGGAAACTCTTCGGCTAGCCGTTGTTGCCTGGCCTGGACCATGCGTCGCAACTGCCTGTCATACACTCCGGCGCCCAGCACAGCGCCAATCAGTATCACTACGACTGCGCCCAACACCCCCACAACCACCGATGGCGAGCGCCCCCAGGACGCCAGAGCCACGAGCAACAACCCACTGGCTACTCCCCCAATCGCCCAGCCCACCCGTCGAATCTGATACTCCGCCACGTCATATTCGACACCGGCGTGACGCAACAGCCTCGAGGTACTGTTGCTCGCGCCAAGCAGCAGGTTCACCCGGTCAATCACCCGGGTCCAACCCGGTGAGACCATCACCCCCAACACGCTCACCGGATCCTCCAGACTCGGGCGAAGGAGTGCTCTGGCCTCAGCGGACACATCCCGCAGGGCATAGGCGATGCGCACAGCCGGGTCGGACTGACGGGTGGAGACTGTGGCTGAGCCAGCAGGAAATAGTGTGGCCAGTAGCGCCCAGCTGCCGACGCCGAGAACGAGCCCGGCGAGCACCGCAAACGCGCTCAGTGCTTGGGGGGTTGCCAGCAGAGCACTCACCGGGCCACCACCTCACGAGTGACAAACCATCGCCGCTCGAGGGGCAAACGGCCGAGCGTGCTCATCATCCGAAACGCCAGCGCGCTGACCAATGCTCCCGAGATGATGATCGCGCCACCGGCCAGGGAGGTGTAGGCGCTGATGGTTTCTTGCCGACCCGAGAGCACCAGCAAGACAAGCCACGGTGCGGCCACACCCAACCGTGAAGCAGCCCGAATCCACGACTGTTTAGCCAGGGCGTCTTCTCGCACCCCAATGTCGGCTCGGACACTGGCTTGGAGCGACTGCAACACCCCGGGTAGTTCCCGACCCCCCACCTCGTAGGCCATGCGCAACGATTCGATGATTCGATCGGCAATTGGATCGGCGAGGTCGTCTTTGAGCGCTTCCAACAGGTGGTCAACCAGGGATCCGGATTTAAAACCCTCCCGAAACCGCACAAAGGCCGGTTGGAGTTCAGCGGGCACGTGCTCGCCAGCGGCCACCACGGCCTCGGCAATCGAGGAGCCCGAGCGCACCGCCTGGCGGATATGGTCGACAATTCCGGGCCAGGCCCGGCGCAGCCGGCGCTGCCTGGCCTGGATACGCCCGCGCAGCACAGACCGGCCCAGCAGCCCTCCGGCTACCAACGCTAAGGGCACCAGTACGGGGATGGGAACCAGCAGGGCGATGACTGCCGCCAGTGCCACCGAGCCGCCCAGCCAGAGTGCGAGGACAACCGACAGCTGAAGCTGCCCCCAGCCGGCGTCGACCAGCTGGCGCTGCAGGGTGGCCAGCACCCCGCGCAGCCGCGGTGCGGGTTTTCTGGCAGCAGGAGCCGGTGGCAGGAGCAGCAGCCCGCCCAGCCCCACACACAACCCCAGGGCGATGCCGGCTAGTTCCCACCACGTCACGGTGTGGGCGAGCCAGACTGTGGTACGCGAGCAAGCTCACCACTTCGCCGGTCAAAAATGGTCTCGGTGGCGATCGCTCCATCAACCCCAACGCCGCGGGGTTCAAGGATTTCTCGCACTCGCCTGGTCCCATCGGAGCGAAGCTCGGCGTGGACGACAACGTCAATCACCCCCGCCACAGTGGGCACGACAAAACCGCGGTCGATGTTGCCGCCTGCCAGCAGCGGCAGGGTGCAGAGCTTTTCCAAGGCATGCGCGGCGCTGCGGGCGTGGATCGTGCAGGCTCCGGGCAGGCCCGAATTCAAGGCAATGAGTAAATCCAGCGCTTCTGCCTGTCGCACCTCCCCCACCACGATGCGGTCGGGTCGCATCCGAAGAGCTTCTTTGACCAACCGTCGAAGCGTCACCTCACCGGTGCCCTCGAGGCTTGGGCCACGACACTGCATGCCGACATGGTCGGCAATACCCAAATCCAATTCGAAGGTCTCCTCCACACTGACAACCCGGTCCCCGGGGGGAGCAGCGCGCAGCAGGGTGTGCAACAGGGTGGTCTTACCCGCCTGGGTCGCCCCGGAGACGAGAACGGTTTTTCCCTCGCGTATTGCACTGCGCAAATAATGTCCCGCCGCTAGTGACAACACCCCCCGTTCGACCAGGTCGGCCAGGTCACGGATACTGCGGGAGAACTTGCGGATATTAACCGACCAGTGTTCGCGGGTGATGTCCGGAATGACCACGTGCACGCGCGACCCGTCGGGAAGCGACGCGTCAACAAAGGGCTGGGACACATCCACCCGGCGCCCCGTGGGACGCAGCATCCGCTCCACGAGGGCGCGCACTTCGTTAGAACCCAGCGTGAGGTCTAAGCGTTCACTCACACCCGCCCGGGCAACAAACACCTGGTCGGGGGCATTAATCCAAATTTCCTCGACCTGCTCATCGTCGAGGGCGTCCTGGAGGGGGCCCAATCCCTGCAGGGTGTGACGCAGGGAGCTGCGAAGCGCGTGCTCGTCGGCATCAGCCCACTGGGAACTGCCCAACACCGACTCACCGTGTCGTGCAAGCTCCTCGTCGAGCAGCGTATCCAGGGCCACAGTGGTGTCCCGAGTGGCCCTGGCACGAACCCGCTCTGAGAGTGACCCGGAGACCTGGTCGGTGGATGGTGTGCGGGGGGCAGCGTTCTTCGTCGTCATGCCACCACGGTGACAAACACCACCGTGGTGGTGCAGAAATTGTCCCCAGGCTGCCTGCTGACGTTTTATAGACTGAACTCACCCGCGGGAGTGGTGAAATTGGCAGACACGCAGGATTTAGGTTCCTGTGCCTTCGGGCGTGGGGGTTCAAGTCCCCCCTTCCGCACAGACAATACTCGTGCGCTGGGCAGCGCATTGTCTGGGGCGACGAGGGCAATATCGCCCGCGTGACGGGCACAGCGGTGGCCTAGGCCTCGAACAAGACCAAAGATGCGGCCATCACGGCCATCCCCGCAATCACCCCGTAGATCGCCAGCTGCCCGCGGCCAAACTCCCTGGCCGCGGGAAGGAGGCTATCGAGCGCGATGTAGACCATGATTCCGGCCACTACGGCAAATAAGCCACCCAGCAGCGCATCGGAAATGAACGGCTGCAACACTAAATACCCCAACACCGCACCCAGTGGTTCGGCGAGACCACTGACAAGCCCCAAACCAAACGCCCAGAGTCGGTTGCGCAGCGCAAAATACATCGGGATGGCAACGGCAATCCCTTCGGGGATGTTGTGAATCGCGATAGCGACACCCACCGACAGTCCCACTGCTGGGTCATCGAGGGTGAGAAAAAACGTCGCAATTCCTTCGGGAAAATTGTGGATGGTCACCGCGAGGGCCACGAGCAATCCGGCGCGAAACAGCTGCTTGGCTGGCTCAACCGGGAACTGGGATTCAACGTCGGCCCTCGCCAGTGCCCGGCGCTCCTGATTGGGAAGAGGCAAGTCGGGTAAGAACCGATAGAGCGCGGCCATCAGGAGCGTGCCGCTGAGAAAGCCTACCGAGGCCGCCATCAACCCGCTGCTGCTATCGGTAGCGAGGAAGTCGATGGCCTTGGGAACAATTTCCACAAAGGACACGTAGAGCATCACACCAGCTGAAAAGCCGAGTGCGAGGGCGAGAAAGCGGTCATTGGTGGTCTTGGCAAACAGCCCCATCGCGGCACCAATACCGGTGGACAACCCGGCCCCGAGGGTGACCAGGAAGGCAATCAGCAGGGGGTTGTCCATCGTTTCTGAGTGTAGTCAGCGCTAACTGGACGAGCTGGTGTAGCGCTCGCGCAGATCATCAGCTAGCGCCCGAAAGGCCGCACCGCGGTGGCTGATGCGGTTTTTTTCCTCCGGGTCAAGCTCGGCGGCGGTGTGGTTGCGGCCCTCGGGGATGAACACGGGGTCGTAGCCAAACCCCCCGCCGCCGTGGGGCTCGGTCGCAACACTGCCATACCAGCGACGCTCAACCACGTGCTCTCCGGCCTCGTCGACAAGAGCCGCAACACAGACAAAGTAGGCCGCGCGGTCGGAGTGGTCTAAAAGGTGTGACAACAGCAGTTGGACATTGTCCCCGTCGTCACCACTCTCGGCATAGCGCGCCGAGTGAATACCTGGGGCCCCGTCCAACGCGGCGACACAAATGCCCGAATCATCGGCAATCGACGGAATTGCCGTGGCGGCAAAAGCCGCGCGGGCCTTGATCAGCGCATTGTCGGCAAAGCTGTGTCCATCCTCGACCGGCGGCTCGCCGTCCGGAGCGACCAGCTCCAGCTCCGGCCAGACGTCGGCCATAATCGCGGCGACTTCGCCGCGTTTATGAGCGTTGTGGCTCGCGAAAACGAACCGCACGACTAGGCCTCCAGGGTGGCGCGCTGGATGTCCACGAGGTGGGAAATTCCCTCGAGGGCCAAATCCACCAGGTCGTCGAGTTCTGTCCGTGAAAATGGCTGACCTTCGGCCGTTCCTTGGACTTCGACTAACAGCCCGCGGCCGGTGCCCACAACGTTCATATCGGTCTCGGCGGTGGAGTCTTCGTTGTAGTCAAGATCGAGGGCCAGTTGGCCATCAACGATGCCGACACTGATGGCCGCGACTTCATCGATCAGGACGGTAGCCGAGTCGGGGATATGGCCCTGGGTTTTTGCCCACGCCACAGCGTCCGCCATCGCGACATACGCGCCGGTAATTGCCGCCGTGCGAGTGCCACCATCGGCCTGGAGCACATCGCAGTCAATGACAATGGTGTTTTCGCCCAGGTCGGAATACGACACGACAGCGCGCAGCGACCGGCCAATCAGCCGGGAAATCTCGTGGGTGCGCCCGCCGACCTTACCTTTGACCGCTTCGCGGTCCATTCGGGAGTTAGTTGACCGCGGCAGCATGCCGTATTCGGCCGTGACCCAACCGCGGCCTTTGCCGTGTAGCCAGCGCGGTACTCCCGGTTGGAACGACGCTGTACACAGCACTCGCGTGGCTCCAAAACTCACCAGGGCGCTGCCCTCGGCGTTATCCGACCAGCCCCGCTCGATGCTGACCTCGCGCAGTGAACGGTTATCTCGTTGGTTCGAGCGATTGAGTGCCACAGATCTGTCCTAACGGGTCGGTGCGCTATCGCGGATGGCCGCGATGAACGCTTCTGCTCGGTGTTGGTAATCACGGTATCGGCCAAAACTCGGTGCCCCGGGCGAGAGCAACACCACAGTGTCGGCACTGGCGTGTTCCCGGGCGACGCGAACGGCATCGTCCATGTCCTTTACGGGCACTCGCGCGGGCCACAGCGCGTGCTCGACACCGGCGTGGGCCAACCAGCTGGCAATGGTCTCTAACAGCTCGGGCCCCGAATCGGGCAGTCCGATCAGCATCGCCGGTGGGTGGGCGAGGATTTCTTCGCGCAGTGCGGCGTTATCGACCCCCCGGTCAGACCCGCCGATAATGGCGATGACCCGCCGGTCGCGCAACGACGCGAGAGCCGCCGCGAGCGCGGGGGGATTTGTGGCTAGCGAATCGTTGAGAAAGACCACCCCGGAGGGGTCGGAAATGGGCTCCAAGCGGTGGGGCAGGGGCTGGAAATGGCGCAGGGCCTCGGCGGCGAGCGCCGTATCGAGGGTGGTCACCGTATCCACTGCGGCCAGAGCGCTCAGCACATTCCAGACGTTGTGTCGGCCAGGCAGGGGCAGCTCATCGACGGGCAGGATTTTGTGGCCCCGACCAAAAAGCCAGTCGCGGCCCTGAACGTCACGGACCTCCCAGTGTGTGGCGGGGCCCACCCCGACCCAGTCCAGTCCCGGATGGCGGGTTTCTAACTGCTCGACCAGGGCTGTCTGGGTGAGGTTGACCACGACGAAGTGGGGCTGATGGGCCACGAGGGTGAGTTTGTCCCTGGCGTAGTTGTCGAAACTGCCGTGCCAGTCGCGGTGTTCGTCAAACAGGGCGGTGAGGACCGCGGTGTGCGGAGAATGGGTGAGGCTACTGGCCTGGAAGCTCGATATTTCGGCGACGAACCAATCAGCCGAATCGAGATCCCACAGGGGCACACCGACGTTTCCTCCAAGCGCGGCATCGACTCCGTGGGCGAGCAGTAGGTGGTGGATCAGCGCGCTCGTGGTCGACTTGCCTTTACTTCCGGTCACACCAATGATTTGTGAGGCGTACTGTGAGAAAAACAGATCAGTGCCGGAGGTGAGTGTCACACCGGCGGCAACAAGATCCTGCACGAGGCGGTTGTGGGGGGCAAACCCCGGTGAGACCACGGCATAATCAATTCCGGGGGGAAGACCATCGGTGGTCTCGACAATGTGGAGGGGGATATCAACACGTCCTCGCCACGCTCGGGCCGCGTCACCGTCTGATTGATCCAGTGCGAGCAGGGTGGCGCCGGGAACATCGCGTTGGAGCATGTGAGCGACAGCCCGCCCCTCGCGTCCCACTCCGACAATGGCCACGGTGTGCCCGGCGAGGCCTGCGGGTGTCAATGCGTTGCTACCCGAGGCCATCTTGGGCCTTCGCGTAGGCCTCGGGCAGGCGCATTGGTTGCTCACCGCGATCCCATACGCGGTGTTCGAGCTCGTCGTGGACATCGGATAGGCCGGGGATGACCTGTTCAAAATGGGCAACAACGCGGTGGTTGGCCCAGTCGCTTCGCCGGGCGGCGAAACTCAGCGCCACCATGGACTCGGCTTCGCTTCCCACGCATTCAAAGGGCTTATGCCGGGCAAGACCCAGGAGCTCTTCGAAGCCGGGGATCTGGTCTGGGTCGTTGAGCAAATCGGTTCCGAAAATCTGACGAAGCTCCGAAGGTGAGAGGTAGGCCGCGAGAATGAGGTAGACAAAACGGCACTTATCGCACTGGCCACACCAGCTGATATCTCCGGCGTCCATCCGGTACGCGCGATTACAGCTGGTGGCCACCGGGTGGTACTGCGGATAGGTGGCGTAGACGCCGGCGATACGCAGTTCGCTAAAGGGACGCAGCAGGGAGAAGTAGGCCTGGGGGGACAGGCCCGCCTGGGGGCCGATCACCGCCTGCAGGGCTCGTTCAGCCTCGGTTGATTTCGACCACTGGTGGTTAATCGACCAGCCATTGACCTCGAGGGTGGCCAGCGAGGCGGATGCCTCATTGGACATCACCACGGGACCCGCGTCGAGGATGCGAGATTGGCACAGCGCAATCAGTGAGTTCATCGCGGTGACGGGAACGTGCCCGTTGAGGGCCCCCTGGCTGTTGAGCTCCAATAGCCGTGGATCGATTGTCCGCCGCGCAGTGACCAGACCGTGGCCACTGGAGCGCGCCACGCGCTGAATCGTGGGGTTGGCGTTAACGGCGAATTGGATGGGGTGGAGGCGGTGGCGGTGGAGTGTTTCGACAGTCACCACCGAGTCTTTTCCTCCACCGATGGGAACAATGGGGTCGCCCTCTGGTAGCCGCCAGGAGTCGTCTGGCCACGGCGTGGCGGTGGTTGTTACCAACACCTCGGGGAGGAGGGGCTGGTCAAAACCGTTGCGGTAGGCAAATTCCGCCATCCCCTCGCGTAGGACCAGCTGAAGGTAGTCCACCGCCGCAGAGCCAAGGCCCGGTGGGTCAATTCGATACACCCCGGGTGTTGCCGCCTTGTAATAGCTCAGCCCCAGAATCGCGCCCAGCAGCGGTAGCAGCCCGTCGAGCCGACGCTGGTCCACCCGATCCACGAGACCAGGGGTGAACTGCAGCGTTTCGGTGAAGTCGATATCGAGCACGCTCGGCCCGGAGAGTCGGTAGTCAAATCGCGCCTCGAAGCGCTGTGTGGAGAAGCGATAGTCGCGAAACGTGAAGGTGGTGTAGGCGGTGGGATCAAACGCCATAGACCAGCTCACACCCCCTGAAGTTGCGCCCGCTCTGGAGCACCCCAATCCTACGCCCGCGCGCTGGGCCAGCGGGTGCTACCACGCCTGGCGGATTGCCTCTTGGGCGAGTACCTGATCGAGATCAGACAGTCGCCCCAACCCCGCCAGGGGTTTAAACATTCGGTGGTTACCCCGCAGACTCTCGCGGTGGCGATCGAGAAAGGCCCAGTAACCGGCGGTGAAGGGACAGGCGTTATCTCCGAGGCGAACATCGGGGCGAAAGGGACAGCCCTGGCAGTACTGGGTCATTTTTTTGATGTAGGCGCCACCGGAGGTGTAGGGCTTGGTTGCCACGATTCCCCCATCGGCATACTGGCTCATTCCCACCACATTGGCCGGCATCACCCAGGCGGTGCCATCGACAAAGGCGTCGACAAACCACTGGTTAAGTCCAGCGGGGTCAACTCCGCGCTGGAGGGCGTGGCTGCCGAGAATCATCAGGCGGTTGATGTGGTGGCTCCAGCCGCGATCGCGCACCTCCGCCAGAACCGTTTTCACACAGTTGGAGCGAACCAAATCCGGGTCGAGAGTGCCAAACGCATCCGGCAGGGCCGTGTGGTGGTCAAAATAGTTCGAGTCTCTCGTATAGTCGGGGCCTAAATGCCAGTAGAGGTGCCAGACCCAGTCGCGCCATCCCGCGATCTGGCGAATAAAGCCCTCCACGCTGTTGAGCGGCGCCTGGCCGCGGGTGTATCG
>CBFHWA010000053.1:0-8978 GCA_965659525.1 Pontimonas sp. | reverse complement strand
CGTTGGCTGCTGTGTTGGGTGCTGAAGTCTGTGAGATTTACACCGATGTCGACGGGGTTTACAGCGCCGATCCCCGCATTGTGACTAAGGCGAGGAAGCTCGACCACGTTTCCTATGAGGAGATGTTGGAACTAGCGGCCTCGGGAGCGAAAGTGCTCTATATCCGCGCAGTGGAGTTTGCCAGGCGCCACGGCGTGCCCCTGCACGTTCGCTCGTCGTTTAACGACGATGAGGGAACATGGATTGGGCAAGGACGAGAACAGGGACGAGACGGAGAAGACATGGAAGAGCCCATCATCACCGGTGTTGCCAGTGACGTTAGTGAAGCGAAAATCACCGTTGTTGGTGTTCCAGACGTCCCGGGTAAAGCGGCCGATATTTTCACCATTGTTGCCGGCGTGGGGGCAAATATCGACATGATTGTCCAAAATATTTCCCTGCAACAAAGCGGCACGACCGATATTTCTTTTACCCTGCCAAAAACTGACGGTGATCGGGCGATGGCTGCCCTGCGCGATCAGCAGTCCGAGGCGGGTTTTGATTCCCTGATCTATGACGAGGGGATTGGAAAACTCTCCGTTGTCGGCGCGGGGATGCGCACAAACGCCGGAGTCTCGGCGCAGTTGTTTCGCGCATTAAGCGACGCCGGGATCAACATCGAAATGATCTCCACCAGTGAGATCCGCATCTCCGTGGTGATGCGCTCGGAGATTCTGCCGGAGGCGGTCCGTGTCGTGCACGAAGCCTTTGGCTTGGATGCCGATAGTGACGCCACCGTCCACGCCGGGACGGGCCGCTAGTGGTCGCCCTTGGTGTTGTTGGCGCAACCGGCCAGGTCGGCCACGTTGTTCGCACGCTCTTGGCCGAACGAGACTTCCCCTTTACGTCGCTGCGTCTTTTTGCCTCACCGCGCTCAGCGGGCAGCTCTCTTGACGTTGGTTCCCACACTGTGGTGGTGGAGGACCTAGAAACAGCAGACCCCACCGGTCTTGACATCGCAATTTTTAGTGCTGGTGCTAGCACGTCCCACGCTCACGCACCCCGCTTTGCCAAAGCCGGTGTGATTGTCGTCGATAACTCCAGTGCGTGGCGCAAAGACCCCAACGTGCCTCTCGTGGTCTCGGAAGTAAACCCCGACCACTTAGACGAGATTCCCTTGGGGATTGTGGCAAACCCAACTGCACGACCATGGCGGCGATGCCCGTGTTGAAGCCCCTGCACGCTGAAGCGGGTCTTCGTCGCCTGGTGGTATCCACCTACCAGGCGGTGTCTGGTGCTGGTCTTGCGGGGGTGAGGGAACTCTCCGGTATGGCCCAGCGGGCCGTCTCGGGGGATCTGGAGGGCCTGACCTACTCCGGTGATGCCATCGACTGGGCCGAGCCGGACGTGTTCACCGAACCGATTGCCTTTAATGTGTTGCCGTTTGCCGGAAAGCTCGTCGATGACGGGTTGAATGAAACCGACGAGGAACAAAAACTTCGAAACGAGTCGCGCAAAATTCTGGACATCCCCGAGCTGCTGGTCAGTGGAACCTGTGTTCGAGTTCCCGTCTTTACCGGACACTCACTTCAAATCAATGCCGAGTTTGACCGACCCCTCTCAGCTGAGCGCGCCACCGAGATTCTCGCCACAGCACCCGGAGTCCAGGTGGAATCAGTCCCCACCCCGCTGAAAGCCGCCGGAGTCGACCCGAGCATGGTGGGGCGTATCCGGGCTGATGAAGGAGTTGCGGACGGGCGAGGCTTGGCGCTGTTTGTTAGCGGCGATAATCTGCGAAAAGGTGCGGCACTAAACGCCGTGCAGATCGCGGAAATTCTCGCCGCGAAACTCTCTGCTGAGTAGCAGTGTCGTTGGTGCTGGCTTCATGAGCGCCAGCGCTGATTAGCGCCGGCGCTTCCGGATGGCGCGGATGGTCAACGTCGTTCCGAGGATTAAGACAAAACCACCGAAGATGATGTTGGCAAATTGCTCGGGCAAAATAAAGGCCCCAAGTGATCCAACCGGGGTGACAAAAAGCGCCGCCAGTGCCACCCAGAGGCCATCGCGAAGTGTGGCTACCCGCTGTCGCAGGTGAGAGAAACTTCCAGAAAGCGCAGCCGGTGCCATCGCAATCAGTGACACCGCTTTGGCTTCTAAGTCGCCGATACCAAAAATGAGCATCAGTGCGGGGATGGCGATAATGCCACCTCCGATGCCAAACAGCCCAGCGGCGGTTCCCATCACCACTCCAATGGCCAGCAGTATTGCGGCTACGGGCAGGTCGACGCTGAGGCTTATGCCCCGGTTGGGAATGGTGAACAGCAAGGTAGTGGCCATGGAGAGGACAAAGAGGATAAACGTCCACTCCAACCAGCCAAGGCTCAGTTTTCGAAGCAACAGTGCACCCAGTTGTGCGCCGAGGAGCGCACCCAGTGCGACAGCCAGCGCGGGAATCACGGGGAACACTCCTCCGATGGCGTAGCTGGTGGTGCCCACCAGAGCAGCCGGTGCGATGGCCAGCAGCGAGGTGGCTTGGGCGCGGCGTTGATCCATTTTTGCCCAGACCAGCAACAGCGGAACCATGATGATGCCACCGCCGACGCCGAAAAAGCCGGCCAGGAGGCCGCCGATGGCGCCGACGCTCAGCAGCGCGAGCGCGGGGGGTCGTGCAGCGCGGTCACTCACGGCCCCAGCGTAGTCGGCGTTGTGGTTGCCCTCGTAGGATGGAGGCGTGGAGAACCGGGTGGACGTTGTTTTAGTGGGCGCTGGCATCATGTCGGTGACGTTGGCCACGATGCTGAAACAACTCGAGCCACACTGGCGCATTGTGGTGGTCGAGAAGCTTCCCGGTGTGGCGATGGAGTCGAGTTATGGCTGGAATAACGCCGGCACCGGCCACGCGGCGCTGTGTGAGTTGAACTACACCCCCCAACAGCCAGACGGGTCGGTCACGATTGACAAAGCCGTCACCATTAACCACCAGTTCCAGCTCTCTCGCCAGTTTTGGTCCTGGCTGGTCGAGTCTGGCCGTATCCCTGATCCCAGCCGGTTCATTCGACAAAGTCCGCATATGTCCCTGGTGTTTGGTGAGGAGAACATTCGCTTCCTCAAAACCCGCTTCGAGGCGCTGCGGCAACACCCTCTTTTTTCGACCATGGAGTACTCCGAAGACCCCTACGAGATCGCGAAATGGGCACCACTGATCATCGATGGTCGCCTCAAGGGCGAGCCTCTGGCGGCAACCCGCGTGGTCTCCGGAAGCGACGTCGACTTTGGTGTTCTCTCCTCGGAGTTAGCCAGTCAACTGGCCGAGCGCGGCGTGGAGTTTGTTTTTGAAACCAGGGTAAGTGACCTGCGTAAAACCAGTGAGGGAACATGGGAGCTCACCCTCCGCGACGAGTTGGGCCACACACCACAGTTCATTGAGGCCGATTTTGTGTTCGTGGGCGCCGGCGGCGCCGCCCTACCGCTGTTACAAAAATCGGGCATCCCCGAAATTCGCGGCTACGGTGGCTTCCCGGTGAGTGGCGAGTGGCTCAAATGCGATAACCCCGATGTCGTGAGCCAACACAATTCGAAGGTTTACGGTCTCGCCGAAGTCGGTGCCCCCCCGATGTCGGTGCCCCATTTGGATGTGCGCATCGTCGAGGGGGAAAAGAGCCTCCTATTTGGCCCCTATGCCGGTTTCACGCCCAAGTTTTTGAAAAACGGCTCACTGACTGACCTGTTTGCCTCCCTTCGCTGGCACAACATCATTCCGATGCTGGCTGTCGCGGTGGGAAACCTTGGACTGTTGAAGTATTTGATCGGCGAAGTGTTTGCCTCACGGCAGAAGCGCCTCGAAGCGCTCTACCGGTTTTACCCAGATGCAAACCCCGAAGACTGGGTCCCCGAGGTCGCTGGTCAACGAGTGCAAATTATCAAGCCCGATAAGAAAAAGGGTGGTGTTTTGCAGTTTGGTACCGAAGTGGTCGCGAGCTCTGATGGCTCCATTGCGGGGTTGCTCGGTGCATCCCCGGGGGCGTCCACCGCGACAGCAATCATGCTCGATGTGTTGACCACCTGTTTTCCCGGTCGCATCGACCAGTGGACACCGACAATCCGGCAGATGATCCCCTCCTTTGGTGTAGAAGAGGAGCTCACCGACGGCAGCTCCGTCGTCAGCGATATGCCCCGCACCGCGAAAGTCCTGGGCCTGTAAGAACCGGGTCGCTAAAAACTGTGCCTCTACAAACTGGGCCTCTAACTCTCCTTCAGCAGGCCTGATGCTGCGGCGTGGGGTCTAATGCCTCGTCGCGTGGTCGCTCGGGTTCACAATGGTGACATCGGGGGTTGCCAGGCCGTGTTCGCTAAAGCCCGTGTCGATGGCTTGTGAGATGCGGCTGATGTCGCTGTGGGGGACGATGGCGACGACCGAGGAGGAGCTGCGGTGGCCGAGCAATTTGGCCGCGCTTGCCCCGTTTTCTCGGGCGATATCGACAGCGAGGTTCACATCCAGGCTGTGGGTGCCAAACGCGTCAGCTAAGGACTGATGTGAGTCGGCGTAGAGCTGAGCGATCGCGAGGGGGCCTGTTTCTCGAAGCGCCCGAGCGACTTCTAAGACCCTGGCGTTTTCTCGAACGATGTGCACAGCCAGTGCTTTTTCTGACTCCTCGACGCCGTCCAGGGCGTCTGATTGGTTGAGCTCACCGGCGCTAATCTCCCTCAGGGAGGACACCCCCATCGCATCGGCGACATGTTCGATGTATTTCAGGCGCTCAGCAAGTGGGGGGAGGCTGGAGGCCGGGCCGTGGGTCTGAATATGTAACAGGGTGTGGTCGCTGCCTGCAAAACCCAGTGGCACATTGTCGAAGTCTTTACTGCGACCATCGACGAGCACGCCGTGGTCGGCGATGCCCGTCAACGAGGCGAGAATCGGGCCAAGGCCCACATCTTCGCCCGCGGCCAATGATTCGGCCATATTGCACACTCGGGCCAACTGCGCCATATCGGCATCGATCCGCCAGGCGTCTCGAAGGGCCAGCGCCACAGCGGCGCTGAGGGCAACCGAGGAGCCCAAACGCACCTGGGTGGGAACATCCGAGTCGATGTAGAGGTCGACTCCGGGCACAGCGGCTAAGTCCGCGCCAAATTGCCCAAGTGCCCACGCTGTTCCTAGGGGGTATTTTGGCCAGCCCTCGAGGGTTTCGGCGTCTAAATCATCGAGAGAGATTTCGGCGATTTCGTCCTGGTCGACACTGGCCACGCGAATCGTGCGGTCGTTTCGCACCCCCAGAGCAATGACGGTTCGAACATCGAGTGCCACACAGAGGGTGTGACCGTCGGCGTATTCGGTGTGATCGCCCATCAGGCGCATCACGCCGGGTGCTGACCAGAGTCCGTGGGGGTCTTTGCCGTAGATGGTGCGAAAGCCCTCGCGGGTGTCGTCTCGAATATCTCCCAGGGTGCCCAGCTCCTCGATGGTGTGGTGGCGAACTGCCCTATTCTGGCCTAACTTTCCGAATGCGCGGTAACCGTCGAGATTCCCTCTGCTTTGTCAGTCACACCCGGCACAATGGCCCTGTGGCCCTTCCCCTTCGCGATCGATACACGACCCCCTCCAGACGACCGCGGTGGCGCTGGTGGGTGGGAACGATTGTCATCTTGCTGCTGTGGTTGGTTGGTGGCAGCATCCTCAGTCTGGTCATCCTGCCCTGGACGGGCGTTGACCCAGAAGCCTTCTTCGCCGAGGGCGATATGTTCACCTCGTTTCCCTCCTGGGGGTTTTTACTCTTCGCACTGGTCAGCTTCATTCCGCTGTTAGTGGGAACCCTGGGGGCCTACCGGCTGATTCTGGGTGTGAAAATCAAACGCCTCTTTGCCTCCGGGGTGCGCTTTCGGATGTGGCGGGTTTTCTGGGGCGCCTTGCCGGGGGTGTTGATTATGGCCGGACCCGCGCTGGTGGCCATTGCGGTTACACCCGAGCAGTTCGACACCAGTAATTTCAGTCTCCAAGCGTTCCTGCCCTACGCGATCATCGCCGTGCTGCTGCTACCGGTTCAGACCACCGCGGAAGAAGTGTTCTTCCGCGGTTGGTTGATTCAGGGTCTCAGCCAGCGCTACAGCAATATCTGGTTGCTCTCCATCGTTAGTGGCATTGTCTTTGCTCTGCCACACCTGGCGAACCCGGAGGCGGCAGGCGCCTTGCTTCCGGCCATGTTTGGCTACGCCTCGGTGGGTTTTGCCCTGGCCTGGGTGACCGTGCGGGATCGGTCACTGGAGATTGCTATTGGCGCCCACGCGGCCAACAACCTGTTTGCCGCACTCGTTGTCGGTTACGAGGGTGGCGCATTGCCGGCAGAGGCCCCACTGGTGTCAACCGGCCAGATCGACTGGGGATTTGAAAACATCGTCTCGCTGTTTCTCATCCCGCTTTTTATCGTGGTCAGCAGACTGGGCTATACCAAGCGGGTAAAAAGGGTGAACTCCGCACCAGTTTCTTAGCCCGTCTGTTGAGGTAGATAAATACCCCGGGGGGTATTAGAGTTGTGCTGTGACATCATCAACAGCACACACCACACCGTCTCGTATTCGGACCCTCTCGCCCGCGTGGGGCCCGATGGCCATGACCATCAGTGGTCTGGCCATGATTTCCCTCCTGGGGCCACTGCCCGGCTCAGATATTGACTCGTGGGTGGGCCTATTCTTTCTCGCGCTCTCCTGGGTGCTCGTTCTCACACTGAGCGTGTTGTACTCAACCAAGTTGATCAAATACCGCGCCAACTTCGTGGCTGACTTGTTTAACCCCGGTCAGGGTGCACAAACGGCCGCCTGGCCGGCAGCACTGCTGATCTCCGCCCTTGCCACCTCGCAGGCAGGCTTCGGCGGCTATATCGCCGCCGATATCGCCCTGACGGTCGGCATCGTCTTTGGCGGTCTGGGCCTGGTGGGAACGGCTCTGAGTGGTTTCGCGTTTTTTAGCCACGTGATCGGCCAGCCCAATATTCCCGCCCAAGCCATTACCGCCGGCTGGTTTGTCCCCGTTGTGCCCCTCGTGCTGGTGCCCAGTATCACCCTGCGTTTGACCACGATTGCGGGGGGTGAACCGCCGCAGTGGGCTGTTTGGTTGGCCGTATCGGCCTGGGGCATCGGCTTTGGGTTGTTCATGTTGCTGGCTGCCATCATCGGTGGCCGGTTGTTGATGTTGGAGCCCCCCGCCGCCCACGCACTACCCAGCTGGTGGGCGTGGCTCGCGCCACTGGGTGCCGGTGGTCTCGGCATTGTCACCAGCACCCGGATGTTGGGCGATGAGGTGCTGATCACCGTTGCCTACTGGTTAGCTGCCGCCATCTGGGGATTTTCTGCCTGGTGGGTGGTCTTTGCCCTGATCATCATTGTGGGAAAGCGCCACGAAGCACGCTTCCACCTGGGCTACTGGGGCTTTGGCTTTCCCACCGCAGCATTTGGGTCATTGAGCCTCGAAGTGGGGCGACACCACGACTTTGCGGGTCTCGGCATCGTGGCCATTGTCTTCTGGCTCGCCCTCATCATCGTTGTTGCCTCGCTCACCGCGAAGACCATTGCCGCCTGGCGAAGCGGGCAGTTATTCGCCCCGCCACAAAAACCCCCAGCCTCCGCGTCAGGTACACCCCAAACAACGGGTGCATCCTCCACGCGCTAGGGGGTTTGGGCCTGGCGCTGGAGCCGCTGTCGCCGCCGCTCCTGTTTGGCCTGAATATTGCCGATGACGCCCTTTCCCCGCAGCCAGCCACCGGGTTTCGTCCGCCGGCCGTGGACGAGTCGTTCGCTGCGGTTGGCCTGACGGATCTGGTCAGCTTCTGCTCGAACCCGGGAGGTGATTTGGGCATAAAACGAGTACTGGTGGAGGATGCGCCGCCTCGCCTCAGTGACAGCCTCCAACCGGGCGGCCCAGTCATCACTCGCGAGAGTCTCCGCGATGATGTCGATGGCCCGCTCGGGTTGATTGATCGGAAGCCAGATATAGCTGCCATCTGGAAAATACTCGTCAATATTGGTGGCGCCAAAGTAGAAGGGGACGGTGTAGCTCACAAAACAGTCCGCAATCTTTTCGCTCCAATAGTCCGGTTTTGAGGTGTTTTCAATCGCCAGGGAGTAGCGGAAGGGGCCAAGCCCATCCCATTTATCGTCTAATTGCTGAGGTCTGCCGTGGCCAAAAACCTCTAGCTCTGAAATGGCAGCAATAGCGCGTTCAATGAACTCGTGCCTCGCACGGTGGCCGGGAATATCGACCTTCGTACTGGCAATGGCCGAGAGTGGCTTGGTCTTTTTCGGCGGCTGAAGACTCTCCAGCTCGTCAAAGCTCTTTCCCACCCACCAGTCGAGAATGGGCGGTGCGGTGTGGGCGGAGGCTTCGTCGGCTAGGTCCAGGTGGGTGTAGACGCGGTCGTAGCCGGGTGCGATGGGCCGTGACACCAGGGGTTCGTTATCCCATTTCCAGATATAGCCCTCCCGGGCTGTGACTTTCTCGTCGTAGCGCAGGTAGTTCTGGATGACCACCACATCAGCCGGTTGCTTGCCATCCAGGTCAAAGACAATGTCGCCGTGGTCAAATGTGCCACCTGGCATTCGACGCCGGAGGTCGTGTTCATCGAAGCGACCTCGCTGGGACATCAGGCGAACCCGAATGGGTTGCTCTGACCCAGCGCTGCTTCGTTCTGACACACCGGTAGCCTACGGCGCGATCAGTGTGTGGGGGTGGGGGATGGAGCCTGCTGGAATTTTGGCGACAGCGCGGAGTCAGGATTTGCCCAGCCCCATCCAGCACGCTGATGACCAAAGAAGGGTCGGGAATGAAAATCACCGCAGCCGCGCTGGGTATTGCTCTGCTGCTTAGCGGGTGCGCTGCCATGGAGCCATCATCGGGTGATGTCAGTGTGGAAGAACCATCCCCCGATCCTGCGCCAGCAGAACCGGAGGAGTCGGAAGAGCCGGATGCTGAACCTGCCGAGAGTCTCCGAGACTGCCGGGATGGGGAAGAA
>CBFHWA010000052.1:0-8983 GCA_965659525.1 Pontimonas sp. | reverse complement strand
TCCGCGGGGGTAAACGCTCGGCGTTCTAGCTCCCGATCAACAATGAGTTTCAGCGCTGGGGATTGAACCCGGCCAGCGGATTTCGCCCCGGTGACTCGGCGCCAGAGAACCGGTGAGACCTCAAAACCGTAGAGCCGGTCGACAATGCGGCGCGTTTCCTGGGCATCGACCAGGGAGGTGTCGACATCGCGAGTCTTATTCGTGGCATCTCGAATCGAATCGGCGGTGATTTCGTGGAACACCATGCGCTTGACCGGAACTTTGGGCTTGAGCAACTCCAGCAGGTGCCAGGCAATCGCTTCGCCCTCGCGGTCTTCATCTGTTGCGAGGTAAATCTCTGATGCGCCTTTGGCGGCTTTTTTCAGCTCGCTGACGGTCTTTCGACCGCGCTCCGTCGTGACGTAGTAGGGCTCAAAACCGTTTTCGACATCAACGGCGAAACGGCCCAGTGAGGTCTTTTTGAGCTCAGCGGGCAGGTCCTTCGGGGAGGCCAGGTCGCGCACGTGACCCACTGAGGCCATCACGTCGTAGCCATCACCCAGATACTTTCCAATGGTTTTGGCCTTGGCGGGTGATTCGACGATGACTAGTTTTTTGCCCTCGGGCACAACGCTCCTTTAATCAGACATTACGGTTCGACCTGGAACTGGGCGCCCACGGTCGTATCCGAGGGCTCACGATACACAACTAATCACCGTGGGCTGGTTTTTGTCTGCCACCCTCACCGACCAACGAGCTCCCAGAGGCGGCTGTGGGCCGGTTTGGCCGCAGCGGCTTTTTCAATCCGAAAGCCATAGCGATTCGCTGTCGCGATAACCGTGGCGAGACCATCGGAGACAACACACGATTCAAGTCGAACACCCTGTTGGGTGGCGATGTGGCGGGCCACACGACAGGGCTGGCCACTGACCACCCCTCTGGCCACATCAGAGGCCGCAAGCGCCGCACTATTGGCCACCGACTGAACGCTCCGGGCGTGGCGAAGAAGATCAGCACTGACGATGGCAAGGCCCCCCACCGCTACGGTCATCGAGATAATGCCAAGCGCGAGAATGAGGGCCGAGCCTCGCTCACCGGGTGAACGACTCACTCGTTGCCCACATCCAAAGCACAGGCCTTGCCAGAGATGGCCAGTGGCCGAAGCGGTAACGCTCCCCCAGTCCCGGAACGACTGGCGCTCACACAGACAGTGTGGGCCATGGTCGACGAGTCAATCTCGAGAACAACGGCCGCACCGAACACCCGTGAGGCGTGGGCAGTAATCACCCGTGCTGATTCGCCCAGGCTTGCCAGGCGCGCGGCATCGGCGGCGACACCATCTAAGCGTGACTGTTCGACCATCGCCGCAACCGCGCTGAGCACAGCGGCGAGGACAAGCACTACCGCCGGGAGAACCAGGGCCCATTCGGCGGTAGCGCTTCCCCGGTCACGCACTGAAACTCAGGGCACTGCGAACCAGGTCGGTGAGAATTTCGCGCACCTCATCGCTTTGCATAATCACGACGAGCAGTCCGGCAAAGCCCACCGCTGCCATCGTCGCAATCGCATACTCCGCCGTGGCTGCCCCGTGTTCTCCCCGGTGCGGATCCTCCACGACAATCTGCTCGCTCATAGTCAATCTTTCCTCTCTTTCCGGCCGTTGCCGCGTCTAGGCGACCGGGGCACTGTGACAGTTGATGGCCACGGCAAAAACCAGACGGCGTGGACTGGGGGAGCTTGTCAGCACGGGTGAGGAGTGTGGACAGCGCGGGCCTAAAACGGCGGGGCCAACCCCGAACCAAGGGCGCCACGCAGCAGCGTGAAGACCACCGGGACCACCCCCACCATGACAAAAGCCGGCAAAATCAGTAAACCCAGTGGGATAAGGATTCGAACAGACAGGGCCTGGGTTGCCTGGGCAGCATCCGCTCGGACCTGGTGGCGCTGCCACGAGGCCTCAACAGAAGCGAGCACCCCAATGGGAATACCCGCCCGGCGAGACAATTGGGTCAGCGCGGCCAACGCGTTGGAGTCCCCCTTTGCCAAGGAGTGGTCGGCCAACACGCGCTCGACCCGCTGGCGGGCAATCTCCGGTAGCGCGCCACCACGAGTCGCCACAGCAAGGAGGTCTCTCGCGGGTGAGAGGTAGCCCCGATCTGGGATGAGCTGCGCGACGAGGCGACGCATCCAGGCAATGGCTGCGACGTACAGAATGATCCCGCCCACCAGCAGCCCCCACCCCAGGGCTGAACCGATGAGAAAACCGATGGCGTCGACGCCCAGCATGCCCGCAATAACGATGCTGAGCGGCGGCAGAGCGAGCAGCAACCACGTGGTCTGACGGGGCACCTGAACCATCGCCTGAATATCGGCTTCAATGCCGATGCGGTCCCGCAGAGCCTCAGCCAAAGACCAGAGGGCCCGGTAGAGGGGTGTGCCCGACTCATCGGCAACGCTCAACATCGCTGAAAAAACTCTCTCTGGTTCCGAGCCACCCTGGCACACCGCTCGAACAGCGGCAGCGTGACCTGTGGCACCACTCATCGCCTGGGATATGCGCTGTGCAAACTGCCTCGCTGGAGCCGGCTGGGATTCATCACTGGCCAACTCTGCCCAGGCGCGCCCCGGGGATAATCCAGCCTGAAGAAAAACAGCCAGCCTTGCACACAGGCTGGCCATCTCAGCAGCACCAACATCCTGCGAGGCCTTACTGCGTGGCCACACCCAATACTCCGGCTGAGTGTTCAACGAAATGACCCAGGGTGACCTCTCGAGGCTGACCGGGAACGTGATCGACGTGAATGATGAGGTCGAAAGCGCTGCGGGCTTGGCGGCTGAGCTGCTCGGAGCTCAATCCCGCGAGCGCGGCGAGGCTGTCTAACCGGGCAGGAACTTCGTCCAGTGAGTGGGCGTGCAGCGTCGCTGCACCCCCGCGGTGGCCGGTGGTGAGAGCGGAGAGCAAATCGCGCAGCTCCGCACCGCGGCATTCACCGACAATCAACCGGGTGGGGCGCATCCGCAAGGATTCCCTCACCAGGCGCTCCATCGTCACCTCCCCGGCCCCTTCGAGGTTGGCCTGGCGACATTCGAGTTGGACGATATGGGGGTGATCGATGCGCAACTCGCTGACATCCTCGATGACGACAAGTCGGTCGCGCGGCGAAGCGTAGGCCAAGAGCGACGCCAACAGAGTGGTTTTCCCGCTTCCGGTTGAGCCGGTAATGAGCAGAGTGTGACGGTCGTCGACTGCGCGCAGCACCCGAGCTCGCACCTGCTGTGTCCAATTGAGATTGAGCTCATCGAGACCCTGTTGACTGGCGCGACCAAACCGAATCGAGATCACCGCACCACCCAGCGCAATGGGGGGGAGTGCAGCGTGAACGCGAATTCCCTCGCCCAAGCGCACATCAACCACAGGTGAGGCCTCATCGAGGTGGCGACCACCCGCCTCAATCAGGGAGCGCGCCAATTCGGTTGCTTGCTCGGCCGAGAGGTGCATCCCGGTGACCGCAATAGCGCCATCGCCGCGGTCTGCCCACACTCGGCCATCTCCCACGACGAAGACGTCGGTCACGGAGGCGTCGCTGGCGAGTGTCGCCAGCGGTCCCAGAGCGGAGGCGAGATGCCCATCGAGCGGGCTGGAGGGGATCGTGGGCGCGAAACTCCACTGACCGGGGCGTGTCACCCCGCCAGGCTGACACGCAACAGTTTGCAACGCAGCCGAGAAATTAAACCTGTGGAAAATTCACCTCGCCAATTACACTGTCCGGATATCTGTTGAGTAACCGCATTGACGCGAAAAGGGGACAGCGTTGTCCGACAACACCATTGACAGCCTCCTGCACGAAGAGCGCCGGTTTGCGCCTGATGCCGATTTTGTGGCCGGGCGTATCGCCGGGCCGGAGCTCTACGACCAGGCCCGAGAAGACCGTGAGGGTTTCTGGGCTGACCAGGCCCGGGGCCTTCTGAGCTGGCATCGCCCCTTTAGCGAGGTCTTGGATTGGTCAAATCCTCCGTTTGCCAAATGGTTCGCCGATGGTCAAATCAACGTCGCCTACAACTGTCTTGACCGCCACGTCGAGGCCGGCAACGGTGAACGTATTGCCCTGCACTTCGAGGGCGAACCCGGTGACCAAAGAGACATCAGCTACGCCGAGTTAACCGCGGAGGTCCGTCGGGCGGCCAACCTGCTGCGCACTCTAGGTGTCAGCCAGGGCGATCGGGTCATTATTTACATGCCGATGATTCCTGAGGCCATCATCGCGATGCTCGCCGTGGCACGAATTGGCGCAATTCACTCGGTGGTCTTCGGTGGCTTTAGCGCCGAGAGTCTGCGGGCTCGAATCGAAGACGCGCAAGCACGCCTCGTGATTACCGCTGATGGTGGCTACCGAAAAGGCTCCGTATTCGCCCTCAAACCCGCGGTCGACCAAGCCTTGGAGCTATCAGAGCACCCCGTGAGCACTGTTCTCGTCGTCCGCCGCGGGGAAAACGACGTGACAATGCTCGAGGGTCGCGATCTGTGGTGGCACGAAGAAATCGGGCCCATGTCCGACCAGCACGAAGCTGAAGGTTTCGATGCCGAAAACCCCCTTTTCATCCTCTACACCTCCGGCACAACCGGAAAGCCAAAAGGGATCTTGCACACCTCGGGTGGCTACCTCACCCAGGCGGCGTTTACCCATAAAAACGTCTTCGATCTTCACCCCGAAACGGATGTCTACTGGTGCACGGCCGATATCGGCTGGATTACCGGACACAGTTATGTCGTCTACGGTCCCCTCGCTAACGGCGCCACCCAGGTGATCTACGAAGGCACACCCGATAGTCCGAAGCCGGGGCGCTGGTGGGAGATTATCGAAAAGTATCGAGTCAGCATTTTTTACACCGCCCCAACGGCTATTCGGGCGTTTATGAAGGCGGGCCGGGAAATCCCCCAGCAGTCTGATCTCAGTTCGCTGCGCCTGCTGGGCAGTGTGGGTGAGCCCATCAACCCTGAGGCGTGGATGTGGTACCGGGAGGTCATTGGCGGGGGTCACACACCCATTGTGGATACCTGGTGGCAGACCGAAACCGGGGCCATCATGATTTCTGCGCTACCGGGTGTGACCCACACCAAGCCAGGCTCAGCTCAGGTTCCCCTCCCCGGAATCAGTCTTGATGTCCTCGATGACGCCGGTGTGCACGTCGGCTCTGAAGCCGGAGGACTGCTGGTGGTGACCGAACCCTGGCCGTCAATGCTCCGGGGAATCTGGGGTGATCCGGATCGCTACGTCGAGACCTACTGGTCAAAGTTTGACAAGAAGTATTTCGCTGGAGACGGAGCCCACCTCGATGCCGATCACGATATTTGGCTCCTGGGCCGCGTTGATGACGTGATGAACGTTTCTGGTCACCGGCTCTCGACAATGGAAATTGAGTCAGCGTTGGTGGCCCACGAAATGACCGCCGAGGCCGCGGTTGTGGGCGCTAACGACGACACCACCGGCCAAGCCGTCGTCGCGTTTGTGATCCTCAAAACACGCTTTGCCAAGACCCGTGACGAAAAAGAACTCATCGCCGAGTTACGCGGCTGGGTGGGCGACCAGATTGGGGCGATTGCCAAACCCCGCGAGGTCCACCTCGTCGACGAACTTCCCAAAACCCGTTCTGGCAAAATCATGCGCCGGCTGTTGCGCGATATCGCTGAAGGTCGCGAGATTGGTGACACCACCACGTTGACCGACACCAGCGTGATTCGGACAATCGCCACCAATCTCGATGACGAGGACTAAGACGCGCTAGGAAAACTCGACGATGAGTTCCAACTCGACCGGCGCGTCGAGGGGAAGCACGGCGACTCCCACCGCGGCGCGGGCGTGAATACCGATATCACCGAAGATGTCGCCCAGGAGCTCCGAGGCGCCGTTTAACACGCTGGGTTGACCGATGAAATCCGGCGACGACGCGACAAAACCGTTGACCTTCACCACCTGGCTGATTCGATCGAGCGAGCCCAGCACACTTTGTGCGGCAGCCAGGGCGTTGAGTGTACAAATCCGAGCCAATTCGACTGCCTGGGTGGCCGAGACGTCAGCGCCGACTTTGCCCGTTGCCACAAGGGCACCGTCGACAAACGGAAGTTGCCCAGCGGTGTAGAGAAGATTTCCGGTCGTTTTCGCCGGAACATAGTTGGCCACCGGGACAGCAACGGCAGGAATATCAATTCCTAACTCGCGCAGGCGCGCGTCAATGTGGCCCATTACTGATCCCCCGCGGGGCGTTTAAAGTAAGCAACCAGTCCCCCCTCGGGGCCTGTCACAATTTGGACCAATTCCCAGCCCTGTTCACCCCACTGATTGAGGATCGCAGTGGTGTTGTGAATGATCAACGGTGTGGTCGCGTACTCCCAGGTGGTCACGGCCGTGTCTCCTTCGGGTCGACTCCAATGGTCATCGCGTAGCCTACTGCTATGGCGCAATCTGCACGCAAGTGGCAATCAGGCATTGGTGCCGTTCTGGGAATCACGGGAATGGCAGCGCTGGCCGGAGTGATTGTCACCGCGATGGTCGCACCGGCTATTGCCGTCACAGGAGTTGCCGCCAATAGTGCCATCGGAGTCTTCGATGCTCTGCCCGAATACATCGATATCGGCGAACAGGCCGAACAAAACACGCTCTGGGCTTCGCGCAGTGACAACCCCGGTGACGGTCACGTCAAAATCGCCGACGTGTATTGGCAAGACCGGGTTGAAATTCCTCTCGAGCAGATGAGCCCGCACGTGGTCAACGCCGCCGTTGCTGGCGAAGACCGACGTTTTTACTCCCACTCGGGAGTCGATGCCACCTCGATTATGCGCGCTGCCTTGGGCAACATCCTCGCTGGCGACATTCAGTCGGGTGCGTCCACGCTGACCATGCAGCTGGTCAAAAACATCTTCGTCCAGCGCTCACTGTATTTGCCGACAGAACAGGAGCGCGAAGAGGCCTACCGCCAAGCCGTGGCGACCGAGTTTGATCGCAAACTCAACGAAATGAAGCTCGCGATTGGCTTAGAGAAGCGCTTTAGTAAAGAAGAAATTCTTGAGGCCTATCTCAACATCGCCCCTTTTGGGGGAAACACGTACGGAATCCAAGCCGCTTCACAACGCTATTTCGACAAAATCGCCCAAACCCTCACCCCGGCTGAAGCCGCCAGTTTGATCGCGATCGTGCAGTACCCGACCACGAGAAACCTCTCCTCACCGTCAAACTATGAAGCCAACCAGGCCAGGCGAGACGTCATTCTCGGGGCGATGCGCGCCGAGGGTTACCTCACGCAGGAGGAATACAACGAGGCGGTATCGACACCCGTTAATGGGGACTTCGTCACCCTGGCTGCGCCCGATAACGGCTGTCTCGCGGCCAACGAATACGCAAAATTTTTCTGCGATTACGTTGTGCGAAACGTCCAAAACTTCGAAAGTCTCGGTGCCACACCCGAGGAGCGACTCGAGCGCTGGCGTCAGGGGGGACTCGATGTTTATACGACGCTGAACATGGAGCTCCAGCGCACCGCCCAAGATCGGGTCTGGGAGCTCGTGCCTAATGACTTAGAAAGCTTTGAGCTGGGCAGCGCCACGATCAGCATCGAAGTCGATAGCGGTCGCGTTTTGACGATGGCCCAAAACAAAGTCTTCAACGACACCGAAGACGGCGGTGGCATCAGTGCAACAGCGGTGAACTTCAACACCGATCGTCCCTTTGGTGGCTCGAGTGGTTTCCAAGTCGGATCGACCTACAAGATTTTTGCCCTCCTGGCTTGGTTACAACGCGGCTTTGGACTCAACGAAGTCGTCGATGCTTCCCAATTTGAACAAGACCAGGCCGAATTCCTCGACACCTGCGTCGACGGTGGAGGTCCCTGGGCTGGCATCTGGGAGTTTAAAAACTCCGCGAACCTCGAGATTCCCTCAGTGAGCGTTTTTGAAGCCACCACCCGGTCGATTAACTCCGCATACGCCTCGATCGCAAAAGAACTCGACCAGTGCGAAATCCGCCGGGTTGCCGAAGCTCTGGGTGTTCACCGCGCCGATAACACCCCCCTGCAGACAAATCCCGCCGCCGTATTGGGCACAAACGAAATTGCTCCCCTCACGATGGCGAGCGCCTTTGGCGGAATTGCGAACTCCGGGGAAGTGTGTGAACCCATCGTCATCGACTATTTCCAAACCTCTGACGGTGCGCGGCTGCCGGGGCAGGAGAGCTCGTGCCGCCAAGCGCTGACTCCCGATGTCGCAGCGGCGGCCGCCTCCCCGATGCGCGGAGTACTCACCGGCGGGACGGGAACCCGAGCCAATCCCGGTGGCGGCGTACCCATCATCGGGAAGACGGGAACCACCGATAACCAGGTACACACCTGGATGGTGGGCTCCAGCACCGAAGTGGCTACCGCCGTATGGGTGGGCAACATTGTTGGTGACACGAGCCTTCGGAGAATCTCCGGTGGAACCGTGATGCGCCACGATATTTTCCGCCCCATCATGGACGCCGCAAATGAGATGTATGGCGGAGATTCATTCCCCGCCCCACCAACGCGGCTACAAAATGGTGCCGGGGTGCAGCTGCCCGACATCACCGGACTATTCGTGCCAGACGCAATTCAGTTACTCAGTGACGTCGGGCTCCAACTGGAAGTTCGCGACGGGGCCGGTGGCGCGGTTGTTGCCTATGAACCAGCACCGGGAACGCTGATGGCCCGTGGCCAAACCGTCTACGTCACGCTCGGTGAAGCAGACGGCGACTACGACCGTTACGTTCCCAGTACCCAAATGCCAAACCTCATCTCCCCCGCCCGGACTGAAGTCGAAGCCCGCGGGTTATTAGCCGAGGCGGGAATGTATGGACCCATCGAGCTCTACTGCTTTGAAGGCTCCACCGGCGATAACACCGGAAGCGGCGTCGCTATTGGCCAGTTGCCCGATCCGGGAGCCTTCGTCCGCGTCGACGTCGACGTCGAAATTGCGATGAACTGTGTTCCCGGCGCG
>CBFHWA010000051.1:0-9200 GCA_965659525.1 Pontimonas sp. | reverse complement strand
GGATGTAATGGGCGGCAATCTCGGAGGCTGGACAGGGCTCATTGTCATTGTCCTCATCATTTTGCTTTTTGGCGCACCCAAGCTCCCCGCTTTGGCCCGAAGCCTCGGTCAGTCGATGAAAATCTTCAAATCTGAAGTGCGTAACGACTCTGGTGATCACGCAGCGAGCGAGCAGCCGGCTGCCGATTCCGACGACCAGGACAGTTCTAAGAAATAACCGTGGCGAGACCCGATGGGGCCAGGATGTCCCTCGCGGAGCATCTGGTTGAGCTTCGCAAGCGCCTGATTATTAGCGCGATTGCCATCGTGCTCGCCGGCGTAGTCGGGTGGTTCCTGGCCGACTGGGTGTGGGATCAGCTCTCGCGACCGGTGTTAGAAATTGCCACCGAGCGCGACCGAAACGCAGAAATCAACTACACCTCGGTGAGTGAAGCTTTCGACACGAAAATTGCGATTGCTTTGACCCTGGGGATTGTGCTCTCAGCCCCGGTGTGGCTCTACCAAATCTGGGCCTATTTTGTCCCCGCGCTCACCAGGCGGGAAAAACGAGTCGCCGTAGGGTTTGTTGCCGCCGCCGTACCGCTGTTTTTTGCGGGGGTTTTCGCCGGCTGGAGTGTTCTGCCCAATATTGTCGTGCTGCTCACGGGTTTTGCCCCGGAACAATCAGCCACGCTGCTCACCGCCCGGGTCTATTTGGATTTTGCCTTGAAGCTGGTTGTCGCCATCGGGGTGGGTTTTGTGCTGCCGGTGTTCTTGGTGGTGTTGAATTTTGTCGGCGTGCTCACCGCCTCGTCGATCATTAGGGGCTGGCGCGTCGCGATCATCCTCATCGCCTTGTTTACCGCGATTGCCACCCCGGCCGCCGATGTCGTGTCGATGTTCCTGTTGGCTATCCCGATGGTGGTTCTCTATTTCCTCGCCGCAGCGATTGCCTGGCTCCACGACCGTCGGGTGGCGAAGCGAAACGCTCGCTTGGTCGCCGGCGAAGAAACTGAGCCTCGTGTCTGAGCCCTCACCCACTGAGCCCTCACCCGCTGAGCGCTACCGGGCTGCCTCGAAGCGCTCCGGCAGTCCGCGGCTATCGGATTTCCGCGAAACGCTCGCCTTTGATCTCGATCCCTTTCAGATCTCATCGTGCGAGTCGGTCGAGGCCGGCCGCGGTGTCCTGGTGGCAGCGCCAACCGGCGCCGGTAAAACCGCGGTTGCCGAATTCGCGATCTATCTGGCGCTGCAGCAGCCCAATGCCAAGGTTTTCTACACCACGCCGATGAAGGCGCTGTCGAACCAGAAATACACCGAGCTGGTTGAAGTGTATGGGGCAAGCCAGATCGGCCTGCTCACCGGAGATTCCAGTATCAATCCGCACGCACGAGTGGTGATTATGACCACTGAGGTGCTGCGAAACATGCTCTATGCCCACTCCGAACTACTCGAGCACTTGGGCTACGTCGTGATGGACGAAGTCCACTACCTGGCTGATCGGTTCCGCGGCGCCGTGTGGGAGGAAGTCATCATCCACCTGCCCGAGGATGTTCAACTCATTTCTCTCTCGGCAACCGTGTCCAACGCCGAAGAATTTGGTCAGTGGCTTCAGACGGTGCGCGGCGATACCGACATCATCGTCAGCGAACAGCGCCCCGTACCGCTGCACCAACACATGCTGGTGGGGGAGCGGCTGGTGCCCCTTTTTCGCACCGATAAACCCCGCGGTAGCGCACAGGTCAACCCGGAAATCGTCCAGCTCGTCCACACCCTGCAGCGCCACCAGGGTGGCCGCTGGCAGGATGGCCGCTCACGACGGCGCGGGCGCAGCCGAGAAGCCCACCAGGCTGGCCGCCAAACAATCTCGAGTGCACGGGTGATTCGTGCTCTCGACGATGACGACCTCCTGCCAGCTATTTTCTTTGTTTTCTCCCGAAATGGCTGCGATAAGGCAGTTCAGTCTGTGCTGGCCAGGGGAGTTGATTTAACCAGCCCGGAAGAAAAAACCGCCATTTTGGACCTCGTCGAGCAACGCTGCGAACGCCTTGACGAAGAAGACCTCGGTGTTTTGGGCTACCACGCGTGGGTTGACGGGCTGCTGCGGGGAGTGGCTGCCCACCACGCGGGATTGCTGCCGGTTTTTAAAGAAGTCGTCGAGGAGTTGTTTCGACGCAAACTCTTGCGAGTAGTTTTCGCAACCGAAACACTCGCCTTGGGCATCAATATGCCCGCGCGCACTGTGGTGTTGGACAAGCTGGAGAAGTTTGACGGTGAGTCGAAAAAGCCCATCACGGCGGGTGAGTACACCCAACTCACCGGGCGTGCCGGCCGGCGTCGAATCGACACTGAGGGGCATTCGGTCATTGTCTGGCGCCCGGGGATGAACCCCGAACAGGTCGCCCAGCTCGCCTCGAAGCGGTCCTATCCGCTGCGCTCGAGTTTTCGCCCCACCTACAACATGGCTGTGAACCTCATCGCTCAGTTTGGCCACGAACCAACTCGAACCATTCTGGAGAGCTCTTTCGCGCAGTTCCAAGCCGATCGCCACGTCGTGGAGTTGGCAAAAAACGTTCGTAAAAATGAGGAATCTCTCGCAGGTTACGAGGAAGCAATCCGCTGCGAGCGAGGAGATTTCCGCGACTACGCCATGGTGCGCCGGGAGTTATCCGACCGCGAGAAGGCGCTGCGCCGCTCCAGCGATGACGCAGAGCGCGATCAGATTGAGCGCTTGCGACTCAGCCTCAAAAAACACCCCTGCCACGGCTGCCCGGAGCGCGAATCGCACGCCCGATGGGCGGAGAGATGGTGGCGGCTTAACCGTGAGACGGACAAACTGCGCCGACAAATCGACCAGCGAACCGGAGCCATCAGCGTGGTGTTTGACCGCGTGGTGGCCGTGCTTGAAGAACTCGATTACCTTCGGCCCGACGATGACGACTACGAGTTGAGTGTTCACGGCACGCGGTTGCGTCGAATCTACGGCGAGCGCGACCTGCTCACCGCAGAGGCGCTACGGCGACAGCTGTGGATCGAACTCGATGCCCCCGGTCTGGCCGCCATGGTCTCCTGCTTGGTTTATGAGGGTCGGGCTGACGATATGCCACCGCGGCGCTCAGAGCTTCCCCCGGAGCCATTTCGCCGCGCTCTTGAGCAGACCGAGGAGCTCTGGGCGAGCCTCGATAGCCTCGAGCGTCGACACCACCTCCCGGGATCGGAGCCGCTCTTTGCCCACCGCGCCGCGGCGCTATGGGACTGGGCCGATGGTATGGATCTCGCTGCCGTAATCGGTGATGACGAGGTCGCTGTGGGGGACTTCGTCCGGGTGTGTAAACAGGTGGTGGATGTGCTCGATCACATCGAACAGGTTGATTCTGGTCCGGTGGGTCGCACCGCCCGGGAGGCAAAAGCTTCGGTATTTCGGGGGATCGTCGCCTTAAGCAGTCTTGTTTAGGCTGCTAGACGTGACGGCGCTAACCCCTGGCCAATCGCGAGGTCTCCTCGCGGGCGATGACAGCCCTGCCCTGCCGGCGCCGATTGCCCTGGTGTTGGCGGTTGTGGCTGGCTGGGTCATGGATTTGGGTCACCCGGATACGGATATCTGGCCTCTGACCCTGGTGGGGGCGGCTCTGATGATTCTCGCCGCTCGGGGCCTCAGCGTGCCCGTTGCAGTGCTCGTGGGTCTCGCCGGTGGACTGTCCTACTACGGCATTCACATTTGGTGGCTCACCGTGTACCTCGGTGTGGTGCCCTGGATTGGTCTCACGGGTGTACAGATGCTGTTTTTTGCCGCAGGATTTGTGCTCCTGACGCTGACCTGGCGATGGGTGGGCGCGGTGTGGAATACACCACTAGGAACACTCGGGCTGTTGCCGCTGGTGTTGGCCGGTGTGTGGTCGCTTCGGGAATCGATTGCTGCGATTTGGCCTTTTGGTGGCTTCAACTGGGCACGCCTTGCCCACAGCCAGTCAGAAACGCCTTTTACCCACTGGGTGGCGTGGCTGGGAGCTGGTGGCTTTAGTTTTCTTTTGGCCTGGTTAGCCGCCCTCGGTGTCACACTGTGGCTCGAGTTTCGTTTGGGCCGCGACGCCCGAGCGGCCCTTGGACTAGCCGTCGTGACCGCCCTAGTGGTCTGGCCCGCTTTTCCCGTCACGGAGACCGGCTCACTACGGGTGGCCGCCATTCAGGGCAACGCGGATGCGGGCCTGTTTGCGCAATATCAGCGCGGAGATAATCTGCGCGACCACCACGAGGTCACCCAGCGGCTCTACGGCGAGGATGTCGATGTTGTGGTGTGGCCAGAAAATGCCTCCGATATTGACCCGTTGCGCGACGAGATGGCCGCGGCAATCGCCGATGAGGTCACCCGCGAGATGGACGCTCCACTCGTGGTTGGGGCGATAACCCAGGATGGCGACGAGACGTTTAACAGTGTGTTGTTGTGGGAACAAGATGGCTCTGGGCAGTCATCAGCAACCGACCAGTACGACAAAATCCACCCCGTGCCATTTGCTGAATACCTCCCGGCGCGTCAGTTTTTTTATCCGCTTGCCCCTGACCTGTTCGACCTCGTGCCCCGCGACTACAGTTTTGGAACCCGGGACACCGTTTTTTCCCTTGACTCACACACTGCGGGAATCGCGATTTGCTACGACATTGTCGATGACGCCATTTTTTCCTCGATGATGGCCGATGGCGCCGACATCATCTTTGCTCCCACGAATAACGCGGACTTTGGCCGCACTGATCAAAGTGTCCAGCAGCTGGCGATTGCGAAGCTGCGGGCCGTGGAGCTTGGTCGCAGCGTCGTGAATACCTCAACGGTTGGCACCAGTGCGATTATTACCCCCACCGGTGAAACCCTCGATCAACTCCCCACCTACACAGAGGGATACATGATTGAAGATGTTCCCACTGCCTCTCACACCACCCCAGCTGTGTGGTGGGATTCACGGTTGCAATGGTGGCTCATCGCCTTTGCCCTGGGTGCCTTGGCTGTTGCCGGTGTTACGAGGCGCTGGGGCTTCGTAGCGACTGCCTCGCGCTAACAGCAAGGTCGCTTCGGTCCGTAATCATCGCGCGCACACCCCGGCGCCAGTAATCGAGCATCTGCTGGGGCTCGTTGATCGTCCACACCCCGGAGGTCACACCGTGCGCGCTCAAGCGCGCAAGATATCCGGGGTGGAGGAGGTCTAGACCGTATCCGGTGGGGGGAATGAAAACACCGCGTGCTGAGCCCAGAAAACGCCTCGCACCCTGGGTCCAGCCGGCTCGACTGGCGAGATAGCTGGCCATCACCTCTCGTGGCGTCGCACACGAGGTCATCGGCCCGAGGGCTTTAAGCGCGCGGTTACGACTGGCGGTGGAAAATGATGCGACCATCACCCGGTCGGTGGCGCCGTGGCGCTTGATCGTCTGGACAAAAGCGTCGATGGCAGCGGGGTGTTTGATATCGACGCTAAAGCGCGTCTCGGGAAACTCCTCGAGAGCTTCATCCAGGGTGGGCATTGTTGCCCCGCCCAAATCAACGCGCTGCAATTGGGACAGTGGCAGTTCAATGGTGTGTTCAGCTCGCCCGGAAAGGCGGCGCAAACTGGGGTCATGGGAGATCACGGCAACAAAATCACGTGAGACGTGAATATCCGTTTCGACAATGTCGGCACCGGCGTCGAGTGCCGCGCGAAAAGCCGGAAGGGTGTTTTCGGGGTGGTTTAGTGCCAGACCCCGATGGGCAACGACCAGTTGGTCGGGACCGTCAAAAAATGACATCGGCACCTTTCTTGGCACACCCACGACACGAAACGTCTTCACGAAAGACTACCCCCGGCTGATTGCTAGGGTCGAGGGCATGTCACACAACCCCTTGGAAGACCACGAACTGCTGGGAAAACGCATCCTCATCACCGGGTCATCCCGGGGGATTGGTGCACAGGTTGCCCAATACGCTGCAGCTGCCGGCGCGAAGGTCGCTATCAATTACCGCAGCAAAGAGGCCAGGGCGCAGAAAATTGCCACCACCATCTCAGAGGCTGGGGGAGAGGCGATTGTGGTCGGCGCTGATCTCACCGACCCGGTTGCGGTATTGGGGATGATGAATACGATTCTCGGCCAGTGGGGTGGGCTCGACGTTTTAGTGCTCAACGCCTCGGGTGGCATGGAAACCGATGTCGCCGAGGATTACGCGATGAAGCTCAATCGCGATGCCCAGGTAGGGGTGCTGACGGCCGCCATGTCGCTGATGGGTGCAGGAGCGCGAGTGGTCTTCATCACCAGTCACCAGGCCCATTTCATCCGCGAGGTCGACACGATGGACGAGTATCGCCCGGTCGCGCTGTCAAAGAGAGCGGGGGAGGACGCCCTGCGCGCGATGGCCAGTGATCTTGATGCCAGAGGAGTCGGTTTTGTGGTTGTCTCCGGCGACATGATCGAGGGAACCGTGACGGCCACCCTGCTCAACAGAATCCACCCCGGTGCTCTCGATGAACGTAAAGACGTCGCCGGCAAGATTTACAACGTCGAAGAGTTCGCCGCTGAAGTCGCCCAGGCGATTGTCGATGACGTCCCCGAGGACCACACTCGACTCGTGGGTGACACCAGTTCGTTTCGCTCCGCGCACTAGGGGTGTTTGCCGCACTGCGACCCACCAGCCGGGTGGTTCTGATCTCCTCCCAGCACACCGTGTTGATGCTGTTCACCCGCGCCCCAGATTCGAGCAACTGGTCTCGGTGGGTTTTGCCAGGCGGTGGAGTCGACCCGGGGGAGAGCCACGAGCAGGCGGCGCTGAGAGAACTCGCCGAGGAAACCGGGCTGAGATTAGACCAGCTGGGGCCGCGAGTGTTTGTTGAAGATGTGCCACTGCCCTACGACGAGGCAATTTATCCCGGCGCTCACCAAGAGTATTTCTTGGCCCGTATCGACGATGAATTCGAACCAGACCGCGCGGGCTGGACCGAAACCGAACACGTTGACGTGACGCGATGGCAGTGGTGGACTATCGAAGCGCTGGAGTCGACCACGCAGCCGTTTGAGCCACGTGGGCTTCCTGACATCCTTCGCCAATGGGTGGCAAGCACTGAAGGGGAGGCCTCATGAGTGGCCACATCGTGAGTATCGGTGAAGCACTCGTCGACATGATCGAGGCAGAGACCACCGATCGGCAGCCGACGTATCTGGCGGCGTGGGGTGGCAGCCCGTTCAACGTTGCTGTGGGAGCACGACGACTGGGCTCAGCCGTCGAATTTGCCGGCTCGTTTGCCGATGACGCCCTGGGCCACAAAATGCTTGACTTCCTGGGCAGTGAACAAGTCGGCACGGATTTATGCACCGTACACGCCCAGGTGAACACGACGATTGCGATGACCTCGTTTGTTAACGCCGAGCCCCAATACGCCTTCTACGCCAAACCCGCCTCTTATGGCCTGTTGCCACCGGCAACAGCAAACCGACTCCAGGTCGCCCAGGCCAGTGTGCTTCACACCGGCTCACTTGTGGTGATCGAAGACACCACATTCGAAACCATTACCGAATGCCTCAGCGTCGCACAGGGTGTTGTCACCTTTGACCCCAATGTTCGGCCAAACATGGTGACCGACTGGGACGAGTATCGCCGTCGTTTAGGGCTGCTCATCCACCAGGCCGATGTGGTGAAGTTCAGTATTGAAGACATTGAAGCGGCCTATCCGGGACAAACACCCGAATCGATCGCGATGGCCACACTGGATGGCCCCACGCAGGCGCTCATCGTGACTCGTGGCGGTAATCCGGTGACGGTCTACAGCCACCAACAGCAAACAGATATTGCCTTACCCGGAATCCTGCCCGTCACCGATACAACGGGTGGAGGCGATGCGACGATGGCGGCCATTGTCCACCAGGTCGCAACCAACGGCCTGCCCGAGGATCATCACCAGTGGGTGGAAATCATGAACAAGGCGCTCGTCGTGGCCGGGATTGTCAGCTCACGGCGGGGTGGCGCGATCGCCATGCCCACAGCAGCAGAGGTTCAACAGCAGGGTGTGACACTTTAGAGCGGTAGCCAGATTCGGCAGTAACCGATAATATATATTATGTCAGATTGAGCAGATCCGACCTCCCGGGGCCCGCTGGGAAACCCTCCCCGTGGGCCCCGTGGGATCATCCCCCCGCGGCGGCATCCCGCAGCGCCCGCTCCAGGCCATCGAGAATCAGGGTTAATCCTGCGTCGAATTCTCCAGCGAGAGCAAAACCCTCAGTACCAAAGAGTTCGGCGAGGGAACGAGCCAGAAACGGATAATCCTCGGCAGATGGGGCCACAGCGTCGGCAAACTCACGCTCTGCCCCATCCCCCGGCTCAAAAGGTAACGAGCTTTCGGTTAAGACAAATCCGTAAATAAAAGCATCAAGAGTGGAAAAGGCATGAGTTGCCAGCGCGGCAGAGAAACCGTTTGTCAGCAGACACCCGATCACTCGGTCGTGGTGATGCAATAGCGCGGGGCTTGGTTGGGGTCGAGACTCAAGCATTCCTAGCGCCCATCTGTGCTTGGCAAGAACTGCCCTGGCCGAATGGGCCCTCGCGGCCATCGCCTCGCGCCAGGGATCCTCTGGCTGTGGCAGCTCAATGTGAGCAATAACGGTGTCGATAACCCGATCCAGCAGCTGTTCTTTGTTTGCGACGTGGTGGTAGAGCGACATCGCCTCTACCCCGAGTTCGCTCGCGACTTTGCGCATACTCATTGCCCCCAGGCCGTCGCGATCGGCCACGGCAATTGCCGCATCAACGATGCGCTGGAGGCTCAAATTTCTGACAGTGGCCATACAACCAGCTTGCCATTCTTACGCTCGTAAGGCTAGTCTGAGAAAAAGCTTACGCCTGTAAGGAGATTGCCATGCCCCAGTCCGACCAGTCCTCCCTCGAGCGACGAGTAACCCTCGCCGCGCTGTGGATTGCCACCACGATCACCATTGCTTTTGTCGATCTGTTTTCGCTCTACCGCGAAGACGTGCGAGAACAGATTGAGTCGGGCACCATCTTCGTGTTTGACATCGGTCCCGGCTTTCTTCTGGGGGTAACCATCTATGTCCTCATCCCCACACTGATGATTCCCCTGTCGATCGTGCTGCCGCGTCGAGCCAACCGCATTATTTCTATTGCCGCTGCTGCCCTGATGAGTGTCACCATCATCGGCGGAGCGATTGGCGAATGGGGCTACTACATTCTCGGCAGCGTCGCGGAAGTCGTCATG
>CBFHWA010000050.1:7379-9201 GCA_965659525.1 Pontimonas sp. | reverse complement strand
TTCCCCGCACAAAAGCTCTTCGTCGCCAACCCCTACTAATCCGGGGGATCAGACAAGACAACCTGAGGCGGACAAGCCCATCCTCCAGCAGGGAGAAGCCTCTCAGCCTCAGAATTGCGGTATTGAGCAGGGCGATTGTTATCTGCCGGACTCCCCCGCAGCCACCAACAGCTCCTGGTTTTCCCACGATGGGGTCAGCTCACCCGATTCAATGCGCATGGCAATGTCCACAATGGCCTGATTAACGGGTGTGGGCATCCCGATCTCACGGCCTTTTTTCACCACGTACCCACTGAAAGCGTCCAATTCTGCCCGGCGGCCCTTATCCCAGTCCTGTAACACCGCCACACGGGTGGTGGGTTGGGAGAATCTCGCGAGCACAGCATCTAGCAGGTCGAGTGAGTACTGCTCCGAATCGGGCACGTCCTCTGGGGCAATACCCAACGAGGGCATGAAGGTCACACCGAGGGCTTTGGCCAGGCGATAAGCCTCAATCGAGGCCCGGTCCATCGCCTGGCGAATGGTGGGGTTGCTCGCCGCTTCGACCAGGGGGGCACCGAGAATTCCCGAGGGCAACATTTCGGGAATATTGGCCAAAAGCTTCATCCACTTCGCCGAGCGAATGTCCTCGGTGATCTGAACCGTGGCGCCGTGGGAGAGCAGCTCGTGGACTTGGTGAACGCGGTCTGTCACCGGCCCCTCCACCGAGCCCACCGCAAGCCAGGTGCCCTCACGGGTCACCTCGCGGTTGATCAGGCCAGGCTCTGGCATATTCGCGGCAATCCCCACCACACATCCCACCGTGCGCTCGGGTCCCAGGATCTCTGACACCTCGTCAATGGTCATCCCGTTTTGGGTTCCCACAAACACTGAATCTGGCCCCATGAGCGGTTTCATCAGCTCGGCCACCCAGCGGGTGTCATAAGACTTCACCCCGCTAAAGACAATGTCGAAAGTGCCCCGCAGTGTGGGCACGTCGAAGAGGTGGAAGGGGTGGAACTGCGTGTGCTCGGTGCCGGTGGGCATATTCACGCTCAGACCCGATGTGCGGATGGCATCGACGTGTGGCGCCCACGGGTCAATCACCGTGAGGTCCACTCCCGCGTTGATCATGTCTGCACTCAGCGATGCCCCGACGGCACCCGCGCCGATAAACGCTGCTCTCATAATGGTTTCTCCCTACTTGTCACGCCCTTGCGGGGCGGCTCACAATCTTTTGCCCCTACGACGTCTCGCCCAGAGGGCCGAGCGTGACTTCTGCCAGCGCCGACCAGTCTTTATCGGCAAGATCGGGGCGCTTGAGTGCCTCATGGAACACCTCACGCAGTGCCGAACTGGTCGGCAAAGTAATCCCCGCCGCCACCGCTGCCGATTCCGCGAGTCCCAAATCTTTTAGACCAAGCTCCAGCGAAAACGCCTGGGGCGTGTAGTCCCTCTCGGCCACGAGGGTTCCATAGCCCGAGTAGACCACTCCTCCGAACAGGGTGTTGGTCAACACCTCAACGAAGTCCTCGGGTTTCACCCCCGCCGCAGTGGTCAACGCCACCGATTCGGCGAGCGCCTGAATCGCGTGGATGATGTTGTAGTTGACCGCGATTTTCACGAGGTTTGCGGTTCTGGGGTCCTGGCCCATCGGCCAGGTCTTCGCACCCATCACGTCGTAGAAGGTCTGAAGCCGAGCGATATCGGCCGGGTCTCCCGCGGCGAGGATGTTCAACCCTCCGGCGGCTGCCACATTGGGCCGACCGAGCACTGGCGAGGCCACGTAGCCGTGGCCACGCGCGGCGAAGCGCTCGGCGAGCGCCTCGCCCATGTCGGGACT
>CBFHWA010000050.1:0-7369 GCA_965659525.1 Pontimonas sp. | reverse complement strand
TGGACGATGCGGTGCTCGGGCAGGTTCTCCTCAGAGAGCACTGCGTCGGCGGCCTGGTCGTTGGCCAACATCGACACCGACACGTCAACAGCGAGTGCTTCTGCGGCAGTGTCGACTGCCGTCGCACCCGCCTGGGCCATGGCCCGGCGGGGCTCCTCGGAGCGGTTCCACACGACCACCTCGTGGCCGGCTTCGACCAGTCGTGTCGCCATGGCTTGGCCCATTGAGCCAAGCCCGAGGAACCCCACCCGAGCCATGACTAGCTCTTCCAGACGGTCTTAAAGTTGCAAAACTCGCGAATACCGGGAGCGCCTAGCTCACGGCCAAATCCAGAGTCTTTGACTCCGCCAAAGGGCAGTTCGGGATACGAGATCGTCATTCCGTTAATAAACACTGCGCCGGCTTCCGAGTGCTTGATGAAGTACTCCTCATCGCTCGAATCCTGGGTCCACAGCGCCGAGGACAAACCAAAGGTGGTCTGGTTTGCCACCTCGGCGGCTTCTTCCAGCGACGAGACTTTGTAAACACTGGCGACGGGACCAAAGGCTTCTTCCATCACCAGGCGCATGCCGGGCTTCAGCTGGTCGACCACGGTGGGCTCGTAAAACCACCCGGACATCTCGGGGGCTTTGCCTCCGGTCAGGATGCGGGCTCCTTTATCGCGAGCATCGTCGACTAAGTCGGCGATCTCCTGGCGGCCCTTATCCGTGGCGAGGGGTCCCACCTGGGTGGCCTCATCCATGGGGTCACCCACGACGAGGGCGGCCATCTTGGCGACAAACTTTTCGACGAATTCGTCGTAGACATCCGCGTGGACGACAAAGCGCTTTCCGGCAATACAGGACTGGCCGTTGTTGTTAATCCGGGCGCTTACCGCCACGGTGCTGGCTTGTTCAATATCGGCCGAGGGCATCACGACGAACGCATCGGAGCCGCCCAGTTCCATCACCGCGGGTTTGATGTGTGCTCCGGCCTGACCGGCAACCGCGCGACCGGCGGGCTCTGACCCGGTCAACGTGACGGCTTTGATCCGGCGGTCCTCAATTAGTCCCGCGACCGGGGCGGACCCGGCGAGGATAGTGGTGAATGACCCCTCGGGGTAGCCGGCACGAGTGAAGAGACTGTCGAGGTAGAGCGCCGAGTGGGGAACGTTTGAGGCGTGCTTGAGGATTCCCGTGTTACCGGCCATCAGCGCGGGCGCGGCGAAGCGAATGACCTGCCACAGCGGGTAGTTCCAGGGCATCACCGCGAGCACAACTCCCAAGGGCTGGTAGCGCAGATAAGCCTGGGACGCGTTGACCAGGCTGGGGTCCTCAAGGGGTTCATCGGCGAGGAATTTTTTGGCGTTATCTGCGTAAAAGCGCATGTTCTTCGCACACTTAAGAACCTCTCCAACCGACTGGGCGATGGGCTTACCCATTTCAATGGTCAGCATTTTCGAGAGCTCATCGACTTCGGATTCGAGAATGTCGGCAGCTTTGTGCATCCACACGGCACGCTGGGCGTAGTCGGTGGACTTCAGCGCCTCGAACGCAGACTGGGCGCTCTGGACACGCGCTTCAATGTCGTCAGCGCTGTGCTCAGCAAACTCTTCGATGGTTTCGCCCGTGGCGGGGTTGATTACTGCTATTGACATGGTGTCTCTCTCATCCTTGGTCGGGGTCGGGTTCTGGAAAAATTTCGGGGTGACGCTCAAGGTTCACCCTGGTGCGTCGAATATGGGTCGCGACAATCGTCTCGGCTAGTTCCATATCGCCATCACGCAGAGCGCTCACGAGCATGTGGTGGTCGTCGTGGTAAAGGCGCATATGTTCTTGGTCGACAGAGCCGGTGTAGGCGCGGCGGTAGGGCTGTGTGGTGTTCCACAGTCGGGTAACCAGGTCACCCAGGACATAGGTGTCTTCTGCCCGGTAGGTCGCAAAGTGGAATTGCCGGTCCAGTTGCAAGAACCGCTCCAGATCATCAGCGTGCTCCATCTCGTGAGCAAGCCGTTCCAGTTCGACGATCACCTCATCGGTGAGGTATTCAGCCGAATGGCGAAGTAACAGCGGTTCGATGCGCTCACGAGTTTGATACACCTCGGAGCACTGCGCCATCGTCAGGCTCTGGACCCAGGCCCCGGTATTGGCCACCAGTCGCACGAGACCTTCTGATTCCAATTGGCGAAGCGCTTCTCGAACGGGGATCCGTGAGCCCCCGTAGCGCTCAGCGAGGTCTTCTTGAACGATGCGCTGGCCGGGCTGGTAGTCACCAGAGAGGATGGCGTGGCGCACTGCCTCGGCGATACGCGCACTGGCGCCGCCATCGCGGGTGATTGGTTTGATATCGCTCATGGGCCCTACTCTGCCGGCTTCGTCGGGTTCCACATGATGACGTCACTATCGGCCTCATAGGCCTTTCCCTGGGGATAGCTCACCAATTCACACTGCATGCCCCACGGGGTGAGGAAGTAGATCCAGCGTTGGCCCGTCGCACCCTGTTTACTGGTGACCGGCTCACCCAGTATCCGGACTCCGTTTTCTTTGAGGAAGGCCACGCCTGCGTCCAAGTCGTCAACATAGAACGCCAGGTGGTGTCCGCCAATATCGGAGTTTCGTGGCTGGGCTGCTGGTGGCTCTGGGGTGATCCACTGGAAGATTTCGAAGTTGGTTCCGTGGCCGCAGCGAAAGTGGCGGTTTTCTTTAATAACCGCCCGAGGGTGAACGTTTAACTGATCGGCCATCCAGTTGTCATCGCGCTCAAAGGGACCCAGAGCGTAGACGCGCTGGCAACCGATGATGTCGACGAAGAAGCGTTCTGCTTCATCGAGGTCGGGCACGGTGAAACCGATGTGATCGGTCCCGCGCATCCCCGGTAGCGGCATCAGACACTCCCTTATGTCACCGTAATTGAATCCAGTATGACGGGTTAATGGCGGTAATGCCACCTTCTTTCCGATAAAAAAGGTGACATTGGATACTATCTGGTGTACCGTGGCGTCCAGCCCAACGATGGGACTCCACGCCGTGGGCCCGTCCACACGAGAATGAAGAGGCCGACGTGGCGAAAGAAACGAAACTCCATCCGCTTGAGCCGTGGTTGGAAATCAGTTCCGAACCATCCGACTGGGATGGAGCTGATCCGACACTGCTGCACACCATGCTCGTGCAGCTTCACCTCATTCGTGCTTTCGAAGAAACTGTCCTTGAACTTGCCGGCGAAGGCCTCGTCCACGGGCCCGCCCACTCATCGGTCGGACAAGAAGGTGGCGCCGTCGGGTCGGTGGTCGGCCTGCGTGCCAGTGACGCCATTAATGGCTCCCACCGCGGGCACCACCAGTTTTTAGCCAAAGCGCTGAACTATGTCGCGCCGAACGGTTTTGATCCAGCCACCCCCGTCAACGACAGCATCCAAGAGGTCCTGCAGAAAACTCTCGCCGAAATCCTCGGTCTCGCCCAGGGCTTTTGCAAAGGCCGCGGCGGTTCGATGCACCTGCAGTGGCACGAAGCCGGCTGCTTGGGAACCAACGCCATTGTGGGCGGAGGAGTTCCCCTGGCAGCGGGAAACGCGTGGGCCCAAAAACACTCCGGAAGCGATGACCTCACCGTGACCTACTTCGGTGATGGCGCGGTCAATATCGGCTCCGTGCTGGAGAGTATGAACCTCACGGCCGCCTGGGATGTGCCCCTCGTGTTTTTCATCGAAAACAACCTCTACGCGGTATCGACCACAGTCGAGGAGGCGACCGGCGAGCCGCGCCTCTCCGGTCGCGGAGTCGGTTTCGGGGTCACCTCGCTGCGCGTCGATGGGATGGACCCCCTGGCGGTGCACATCGCCATGAACAAAGCAGCCGACATCGCCCGAAACTCCAACGGCCCCGTCGTGGTCGAAGCAGAGCTCTATCGCTTCTTCCACCAAAATGGCGCTTTTCCCGGCTCAGCCTTTGGCTACCGCAGTAAGGAAGAAGAAGCGATGTGGCGCGAGCGCGACCCGCTGACGCGTATGGCCACAGAAATGATCTCCCGGGGCCTTATTTCCCAGGAGGAAATCGATTCGCTACGCTCGCACGCTCAGTCCGCCATGGCCCAGGCGGCGGGGCGCCTCGTCGAACAAGACCCAGACGGCAAAGCCGGTGTTCGACGAATCAAACCCGACCTGTGGCCAAGCCCCGATTTTGTCAACGTTGGCGTACGCGGTGACCTCAGCGAGCTAGCCGGCGCCACGCAGCTCGAAGCCTCCACCTACCAGGGTGAGGTAACAGACGTTCGGTTTGTCGACGCCGTGGCATCAGTAATGGATCGTCGAATGGAAACCGACCCGCGCATCGTCGTGCTCGGTGAGGACGTCCACCGCCTCAAAGGGGGAACAAACGGCGCAACAAAGGGTCTTTCGGAGAAATACCCGGGACGGATTCTCGGAACCCCCATTAGTGAAAATGCCTTTGTCGGCCTCGGTGGCGGTATGGCCCTCGATGGCCGATTCCGGCCGGTCGTGGAGTTTATGTATCCCGACTTTCTCTGGGTGGCCGCCGACCAAGTGTTTAACCAGATTGGCAAAGCCCGGCACATGTTTGGTGGCGAATCCCCGGTACCACTCGTACTGAGGACCAAAGTCGCCATGGGAACCGGTTACGGCTCCCAGCACTCCATGGACCCCGCCGGCATCTTCGCCACAGCGCCCGGATGGCGCATCATGGCGCCGTCGACTCCCCACGACTACATCGGCATGATGAACGCCGCACTCGCCTGCGACGATCCGGTGTTGATGATTGAACACGTCGAGCTCTACGGTGAGAAGGGGACAATCCCCGCTAGCGATCTCGACTACATCATCCCGTTTGGCACGGCGAAAACGGTGCGCTCAGGGTCCGATGTCACGGTGTTGAGCTACCTGTCAATGGTCGCTAAATGCGTCGAAGCCGCCGAACAAACCGGCATCGACGCTGAGGTCATCGACCTGCGTTTCCTCGACCAGGCCAGTGTCGACTGGCTAGCGATCGAATCCAGTTTGCAAAAAACCAATGCGGTGATGATTGTTGAACAGGGCGCCCGAGGGACGTCCTACGGCGGATGGTTGGCCGATGAAATTCAGCGCCGGTTCTTTGACCACCTCGACCAGCCGGTGATGCGCGTCAGCGGCCAGGAAGCATCGCCGAGCATTTCGAAAGTTCTCGAAACGGCTGCCATTGCCGGCGTCGAACAGGTCGTGCGCGGTCTCGAGCAGGTCCGCACCAACTCAGGGGGTGTGCGCTAATGGCCACCGTGATCCGAATGCCCGAAGTTCTCGCCGGTGCCGCCGAAGCCGTGCTCTCTCAGTGGATGATCCAAGAGGGCGAGGACGTCTCCGTGGGTGACACGTTGGCCGAAATTGAAACGGAAAAAGCCAACGTCGACTACCAGGCAGAAGAACAGGGCCGCCTGGCGCGGGTGCTGATCACCCCGGGCCAAAGCGTCGAAGTGGGCGCACCGATTGCCGTTTTCGCTGCTGCCGGTGACACCGATGAGGACATCGACGCGGCCATTGCGGCGGCCGGCGCTCCGGTTGATGACGCCCCGACTCCACAGCCACACGATGACACCGGGGCACAAAGCGCCCCTGCTGCGCAGGCTCAATCGGGTGAACCGACCGGTGACACCACCCCGGCTGCGGCGCCGCCGGTGCCGGGGGGCAGAATTTTTGCCTCCCCTCTGGTGAGAAAACGCGCCCGGGAGGCCGGTATTGACCTGGCTGAGGTGCGCGGTTCAGGCCCTGGTGGGCGCATCGTCAAAAAGGATCTTGATGGGTTTGTCCCATCCCATGGCGCACCGGCGACGGCAGCCGCGGCCGTGAGCGGCGATAGCGAATACACCGACCGGCCCCACACGGGTATGCGCCGGGCGATTGCTCGCCGACTGACGGAATCAAAAACCACCGTGCCGCATTTTTACGTCACGGCTGATTGTCGGGTCGAGAAACTGTTGGCAGCCCGCAGTGAGATGAACGAGGCGACGGGGGTGAAACTCTCCGTTAACGACTGGGTCATCAAAGCCGTCGCAAAGGCTCTGGTGGAGGTACCCGATGCGAACGTCATCTGGACCGACGACGCGCTTCGCTACTTCAACCAGGTGGACATCGCAATCGCTGTGGCCATCGACGGTGGTTTGCTCACCCCGGTCCTCCGGGGCGTTGACGCGATGAGCCTGAGTGAGATCAACGACCAGGTCACCGCTTTGGCGGCCAGAGCCCGCGAGGGCAGTCTTTCCCAGGGCGATATCGAGGGCGGAAGCTTTTCCATTTCGAACCTGGGAATGTATGGCACGGATTCGTTCCAGGCCATCTTGAACCCACCCCAGTCGGGCATCCTCGCGGTGGGCGCCGCCCGCGACGCGGTGGTGGCAGAAAATGGGGAGTTGGCGGTGGGCAAGATCATGACAGTGAATCTCTCCGCCGATCACCGGGCGGTGGACGGTGCACTGGCAGCCGAGTGGATGAAAGCCTTCCGCCACTACATCGAAAACCCCCTGGCGCTGCTGGCTTAGACAGAACACCGGGAGGTAGTGCGGCCGCGGCAAACGGGAATGATCACGAGTAAACGTGGTCGCATCGCAAAAAAACATCGTGTGCACAGTGGGTCACCGAGTGTAAGGTGAGAGTTAACACTCGGCGGTTGTGGGTGGGAGAGACCACCCCACTGGGCCACAAAAAATCTCACAAAACAGCTCAACGAGGAGATCGAAATATGGATACGCAACGTCTTGCAGGCAGAAAAGCACTGATCACCGGCGCCGCCCAGGGCATGGGAGCCGCGATCGCGAAGAATTGGGCCGCCCAGGGCGCGGCCATCTGTGTTGCTGATATCAACGAAGAAGGCATCAAGGAGGTCGCCCAGGAGATTCGCGACGCCGGCGGCCAAGCGACCCACTTCACACTCGACGTGACCAGCGAAGAGCAGGCCGAAGCGGCCGTTGCTCACGTGGTCAAAGAGTTTGGTGAAATCAACCTCCTGCTCAACAACGCCGGGGTCAACAAGCCCACCATGTTCCCCGACACCCCTAAAGAGAACTACGACTTCATCATGAACGTCAACGCCTGGGGCAAGTTCAATGTGATGCGCGCAGTGTCGAAGCAGATGATCGCCCAGGGTAAGCAAGAGCAGCCCTACAAAATCATCAACGTCGGCTCAATCGCCTCGAGGATGTCATTTGACGACATCATCCCCTACTCGATGGCCAAGCACGCCGTTCTGGCTCTCATCCGCGGTGGAGCAAAAGCTCTTGCCCCACACGGCATTACCGTCAACGGCTACGGCCCCGGCGTGGTTCGCACGGAGATGTGGGAGCAGCTGGATAAGGACCTGGTAGAGATTGGGAAGTTCGAACAGCCCGGCCAGTCAATGGACAGCCTCGCGGCC
>CBFHWA010000049.1:0-9635 GCA_965659525.1 Pontimonas sp. | reverse complement strand
GGATGTCAATTTTTTCACTAGGCATATCGGTGGGGCTACTGAGCGCATAATTAAACGCATCTTCGGACCACAACCGCATGACGCTGCCGGGCTTCACCGTGCGAATCGGTTTCACACCGCCGAAGGTGTAGGCGTAGTCCGCCCGTTCTGGGGTAAAGACGATTTCTTCCATTATTTTTTCCTTCCTGTTGCCGGTGGGGCCAAAGGGGTGAGGTCGGTGAGCTGGGTGACGTGGCGGGGGCCCAATTCGTCGAGGTGGTTGACCCCGAGTAGGCGCATCGTGCGGGTGATCTCTGAGGTGAGAATCTGTAGTGCTCGCTCCACACCGGCCTGGCCCCCGGCCATGAGGCCATAAAGGTAGGCCCGGCCGATCATCGTCGAGCGTGCCCCGAGGGCGACCGCGGCGACAATATCGGCGCCGGACATAATTCCGGTGTCCACCATGATTTCGACATCCCGACCGATTTCTTTGTGCACGCGTGGCAACAGGTGGAAGGGAACTGGGGCGCGGTCGAGTTGTCGACCACCGTGGTTGGACAGCACGATTCCGTCGACGCCGTAGTTGGTCAGCGCGACCGCGTCCTCTAGCGACTGAATTCCCTTGATGACCAGTTTCCCGGGCCACTCTTTGCGCAGCCAGGAGAGATCCTCGAAGGTGATGGTGGGGTCAAACATTTTGTCGATCAGCTCACCGACGGTTCCATCCCAGCTGTTGAGTGAGGCAAACTCCAGCGGGGGAGTGGTGAGAAAGTCGACCCACCAGTGCGGGCGGGGAATAGCGTTGACAATCGTTTTCATCGTCAACGCCGGGGGGATAGACATCCCGTTTCGGGTATCCCGAAGCCTGGCCCCGGCGACCGGAACATCAACGGTCACCACGAGGGTGTCGTAGTTGGCGTCTCGGGCGCGGTGGACCAGCTCCAGTGAGGCATCGCGGTCAGTCCAGAGGTAGAGCTGGAACCAGCGGCGGTTGAGCTCTGGCACCCGCGCGACGTCTTCGACGGAGACGGTGCCCATCGTCGAGAGGGTAAAGGGGATGTCGTAATTGCCGGCTGCTGCCGCACCGGCGTATTCACCCTCGGTGTGCATCATCCGGGTAAACCCGGTGGGGGCGATCGCTAATGGGAAGGCACTGGGGCCGCCGAGAACCTCGCGGGCCGTGGTGACCTCCGAGACGTCGCGGAGGATATTGGGGTGAAATTCGATATTGCGAAATGACTGCCGGGCCCGGGCGATGGAGAGTTCTTCTTCGGCAGCGCCGTCGGTGTAGTCAAAGGGCGCTTGGGGTGTACGACGCTTGGCAATAGCGCGCAGGTCGGCGATCGTGAGCGCCTTGTCCAGCCGGCGTTTGGTGGCGTTTGGCTCAAATTTCTTGAACTTCAGCAGGGGGGCAAGGTCTTTGGGTCGGGGAAACCTGCGCTGAACCATTCACACCTCCAGTGCTGAGAATGCTCAAATGGTACACAATATGACCAAAGTGTGTCACGCTTTTTTTCCCGGAGCTATGCCACTGTGGAGCCACCGTGAGTACTGAAAACCGATTAACGAGCGAAGAGGTGTACTTCGAGCTGCGAAAGCGCATCCTCGAACACACCCTGCCCCCCGCAACAAAGGTGCGAATCCGCGCGGTCGCCAACGAGTTGGGGGTATCGACCACACCGGTGCGCGAAGCCCTTCGCCAACTCCAGGGCGACAACCTCCTGGTGGGAACCTCACACCGCGGTTATGCCACCACCGACGTCTTAGACGCCCGAGGAGTCACCGAGCTCTTTGAGTTTCGCCTTCTGCTCGAGCCCTGGGCTGCCGCCTCTGCCGCGCAGAACAGACTGGTGAACCCGGCGACAGAGCTCCTCGAGGAGCTCGACGCCTTTGACCCGCAGTCGGGTCCGATCAATCTGGTGATGATTCGACACGACAGTGTTTTTCACCAGGCGATCCTCGGTGCGACCGGCAATTCCGTGCTGGTCGACGCCTACGCCCGCTCCCACTGCCACCTCCACCTCTTTCGTGCTTTTCGAGACGATTGGGACTGGACGAGCAGTATCGAGCAACACCGCGCGATCGCTCAGGCCATTGCCGAGTCCAACCCCGATGCCGCGGCCGAGGCCATGCGCACTCACCTGCACGCGGCCTACCGAGGCTTCATGGCGGGTCTTTCTGACGCTGGCCACGCACAGCTTTCACGGCCCGACGACCCCCAGGTGGCCCCCACGCCCTAGTGGTGGTGCGGCTCACGGGCTCCGTATGGTGGGGACATCTGCCCCTCGTTGTGTACATAACGAGTGTTTTTTGTTCACCCTCAGCATGCACTCTGTCACCGTCGCCCAAGCCCGCCAGAGCTTCTCCGCGGTGCTCACCCGTGCCGGAACTGAACCTGTGGAAATCACCCGACACGGAACTGCTGCGGCATATATCGTCTCGGCTGCGATGTTTGACACACTCGCCCAACGGGATGGCGCAGATCGTCATCGAGCAGATCCGACAGGACCAGGTGTGAGGCTCGTCTCCCTCGACTCCTCGGCGATTGTGAAGGAGGCGTCTGACTCCGGTCGTTTGGCTAGCTCAAGACATCTTTTGTGCCAAGCCTGCCGTAGGCGAGTGCTCCGAAAAGCGCCACAAAGCCCAGCTGGAGCAGGGCGTTGGAGCCGAGGCTGGAGAGTTCAATGGGCTGGCGGAGAATATCGGCAAAGTCCAACCAGTAGTGGGTAAACAGCCACTCGTGAATAATGGACACCTGGGGGAGGTTGTCCAGAATTTGGCTTACCCCACTGGTAATGAGCACCCCGGTCATCGCACCGACGGGAATCGTGGTGAGGGTGGAGATAAACAGGCCAATGGCCAACATTCCCGTCATCGACACGGTGGTATAGAGCGCGACCAGCGCCATGCGCCACAGGGACTCCCCGATCCCGATGACGTCACCGCTCAGCAGCGTAACCGGGCCGGTCGGAAAGAGGATCCAGCCAATGAGCGCACCAGCGAGCATCAGAGTGACGGTGCCAGCGAGAACAAAGGCCAGCGTGCCGAGGTATTTCACCACCAGCAATCGCAGCCTGCCTACCGGGGCCAGAAGCAGGTAGCGCAGTGTTCCAAGCCCCGCCTCCCCGGCAATCGTGTCACCGGCGACCACTGACACCGTTAGGGGTAAAAACAGCGGCATCGCCAAAAGCATCGCGGCGAAGCCGGTAAAGAGCCCGTTTTGGGTCACCCGGTCAACAAACGGGGGTCCCTCACCGGGGGCGAGGCGCTCAGAAGATAAATAGACCGCGATGGCTAAGAGGATGGGAATCAGCGCAATCGCGGCCAACATCGCCCAGGTGCGCCGTCTACTAAACATCACCTGAAGCTCCGAGAGCATCAAATCCAGGCTCAGTGCCGCGCGGATACTCACCCGGGCAGCCTCATTACGCGGCAACGTCAAACCCCTCACCGGTGAGCTCGACGAAATACTCTTCGAGGCTTGGTTGCTCACGAGTAAGCCGCGACACCGCCACGCCTGCCTGAATCAAAGCCTGGTTAATTGCGGCCGTGTCGGTCGTGTCCGACACGTTAAGAGTGATCTGGCCCGCGATGATACTGGCGTCGCTGATGTCATCTTCGGCGATGCCCATTTCACCGAGCACGCGCCGCGTGGTGGCCATATCGTCAACATCCAGAACCAGACGGTACTGAGTGTGTTGGCGAAGCTCGCTGAGGGAACCCTGCACCACCAGCGAGCCTTGGCTCATCACCGCGACGTGGGAACACAGCTGTTCGATTTCGACGAGTAGGTGGCTGGAGAGGAAAATGGTGAGTCCTTCATCCGCGAGGCTTCGAATGAGGTTTCGCACTTCCCTCGTGCCCTGCGGGTCAAGCCCGTTAGTGGGCTCGTCGAGCACCAGTAAGTCTCGGGGTTTGAGAAGCGCATTGGCTAGCCCCAGGCGTTGTTTCATTCCCAGGGAGTAGGCGCCAGCTTTCTTTTTGGCCGCGTTGGATAGTCCGACCCGTGAGAGTGCAGCACTCATGCGCATGAGGTTGTCCTCACCGGAGAGGAACGGGTAGAAAGCAGGGCCCTCGACCAGTGCTCCCACCCGGGGAAGGGCTGATTCCAGCTGACCGGGAATGGAGTTACCCAACACGCGGATCTCACCCGATGTCGCCTCGGCGAGGCCTAAGAGCATTCGAATGCTCGTGGTTTTGCCCGAGCCGTTGGGGCCTAAAAACCCAAAGACACTGCCGCGAGGAACAGCCAAACTGACACCGTTTACCGCCAGTTGAGCCCCAAACCGTTTGGTCAGCCCAGTTGTCTGGATCGCCAGCTCATCAGAGTGTCCACCACCCTGAGTGTGCTCGGGGGAGTGGTCCACCTAGCGCGCTGCGATATCGAGCAGGTAATCGACGGTGAGCCCACCGGTGAAGACCTCACCCGAATCGGTGATTAACGTTGTGCTCAGGGGCGTTGTGAACACCACCCCGCCGTCAACCTCAGTGGTGAGGTCGGCGAGAAGTTCGTTGCTCAGCATCTCCAGCGGGAAGGCTTCGGGCAGTTGGCTCATCGTCAGCACGGTCTCAAAGCCCTCACCGATGACCTCGGTGGTCACACCGGGGGCAAACTGCGATTCCATATCGGCCTTCAGCGACTCGAGAAGTTCTTCTTTTTCCCCATCGCTCAGGTCGTCGCGCTGTAACTGCGTGAGCGTGGCTTCAACATCTGCGGGGAACTCGAGAGTTTCCACCGTGGCTCCCGGTGGCGGGCTAAAGGCAAAGAGTGACGCGTCGGGAGCCCCCACGGTGATGTCATCGAAAGCCAGCGAGAAGGCAACATCGCTTTGCTGCGTGGAGTAGACGCTCACAGCCAGGCCCAGACCGGTTTCCGCGTCAACCGAAATGTCGATTCGCTCGACCAGGCTGACCGATGATTCGGGAGTAATGCTCAAGCGGTAGGCGTCGCGACCGGCAACTCGGTGGTCATCGCCGACCGTAATCGTGGCCATCCCATCGGCTTCGTCCAGCAGGGCCGCCGCCAACTCATCCGGGTTGGTCACATCAAGCTCGGCGCGAGCGTTTAACTCGTCCCGGGTGGGCTGGTCGAGCTGCGCATCAATTGCTCGGGTGATAACGGTGTTGGTCTTCGCGTTGTAGGAATAAAACGCGTCGGGGGTGACCACGACGTCTCGTTGGCTCATCGGGTCAAGAATTTGCGCGCGAAAGCCCTCGGTTGAGGCGTAAACGCGAATGGTGTCGGAGCCGGCGAGGAAAGAAATCGCGTCGGTCAGACTGGACTGCTCGATGACCTGGGGGACGAAGTCCTCGAAGCCATCTGGCATCCGCTCCTCCATGTCCTCAATCATCTCTTCGCTCATCATTTGCGACATCTCCAACTCCGGCAGACCCAGGTTGGAGGTCTTGGTGACCGTTCCCGAAAAGCCATCGACGGACTCGTCGATGGCGGCAATCAGCTCGGCAACAGAGCGCTCGGGAAGATCAACGGCGCTGGCCTGGAGGGGAAGTGCGACTGCACCCGCAGTAATCACTCCGGCGACGGTTAGTGAGGGAACCCACTTGGCGAAAATCACGGCCACAACCTTTCAAACGATGATGATCCTGACGATACGCGCCCTGGCTAAATAGCGGCTGAATGCCCGGCTGAGGAGTCCCTTGCCCGGCCGCCTGGCTAAGGGTTCGGATCAGAAGCGTATGGGTTCTTCCCCAACCGGGACGCTTCGGGTTACCCTCACCTGAGACGATTTATTAAGGAGCTTGCCGTGATTACCGAACTGGTCCCGCGCCCTCTTGCCCGCGCTGACGAAATCCTCACCGACGAGGCCCTGGCGTTCCTCGCTCAGCTCCACGAGCGTTTTGCCTCCACCAGAGACCACCTGCTGGAAACTAGGGCATCTCGACTCGAGCACACGATTGCGGCGGGTCGCCTCGATTTCCTGGAAGAAACTGCCGATATCCGCGAGTCCCAGTGGCAGGTTGCCCCTGCCCCTGCCGCCCTTCGCGATCGCCGGGTGGAAATCACCGGTCCTGCCACACCAGCCAAAATGGCGATTAACGCCTTGAACTCTGGTGCGAAGGTGTGGCTTGCTGACCTTGAGGACGCGTGCACACCCAGTTGGTTCAACCTCCTCGATTCGCAGGTCTCCCTACGAGACGCCGCCCACGAGCAGTTGTCGTTTCGAAGCGATGAGGGCAAAGAGTATGCGGTAGCTGATTACGCCTCGTCGCCGACGATGGTGGTCCGCCCGCGCGGGTGGCATATGCCAGAAGCCCACCTGCAGTGGATGGGCCGCGAGGCCGTGGGTGCTCTTGTCGACTTCGGTCTGCACTTTTTCCACAACGCCAAACGCCTCTCCGCGGATGGCCGCGGACCGTTCTATTACTTACCCAAACTCGAAAGCCACCAGGAGGCGCGTCTGTGGGCGGATATTTTCGCTTTTTCCGAAGAGCAGCTGGGTATTGACCACGGCACGATTCGAGCCACGGTCCTCATCGAAACCATCACCGCCGCTTTCGAAATGGACGAGATCCTCTTCGAGCTTCGCGACTACGCCTCCGGGTTAAACGCCGGGCGCTGGGATTACCTCTTCAGCATCATCAAGACCTTCCGCACCTCCGGATCGGATTTCTTACTGCCCGATCGCGCCGCGGTGACCATGACTCAGCCGTTTATGCGCTCTTACACCGAGCTTCTGGTTCGCACCTGCCACCGCCGGGGCGCTTTTGCCATCGGGGGAATGGCCGCGGCAATCCCTAACCGCCGCGAACCAGACGTCACCGCACAAGCGTTCGAGCGGGTGAAAAACGATAAGCAGCGGGAAGCCGGAGATGGCTTCGATGGCTCCTGGGTGGCACACCCCGACCTGGTGCCCATCTGCCGGGAAGCGTTTGATGACGTGCTCGGTGATGCTGCCAACCAGGTCGATCGTCTTCGCGACGACGGGTCGGTCACCGGGGCTGACCTGTTGGATGTCTCCAGCGCGTCGGGTGATGCCACCCGCGCTGGTCTCGATGGCAATATCTACGTCGGTATTGCCTATATCGCTGCCTGGCTGGCCGGAAACGGCGCTGCCGCCATTCGCAACCTGATGGAAGACGTGGCAACGGCGGAGATTTCTCGCTCGCAGCTGTGGCAGCAGGTCCAAAATGCGGTGGTTCTGGCCGATTCGGGCGAGGTCGTGACGGCGGACTTGGTCACGGGCGCTATCGATACTCAGCTCGCCGCGCTCGCAGCAGATATCGGTGATGGTCCAACAGCAGCGTATGTGACCACAGCCGCCGAGATTATGCGCCAGCTTGTTCTTTCCGAGAGCTACGCAGACTTTTTGACCGAACGGGCCTACCGGCAGCTTGAGGGCGTGCCAACACACAACTAAGCACCACCAGACGGAGGAATCAGCGTGGATTTTGAACTCCTGGAGCACGATCTTGACCTCCGTCGTGCCGTGCAGTCGGATCGGTCCGGTTATGTTCCGCCAACACCACCCGACGGGGTTGTCTACGCCTCATCGATTGACGATGTCGTTTCAACGCTGAGCTATGCCTCTAAGCATCGAATTCCTGTCGTCACCCGCGGTGCCGGCTCTGGTTTAGCCGGGGGCTCCTCGGCCAGCGCCGGCGAGATCGTGCTGGACCTTGGGCGAATGAACTCAATTCTGTCTCTTGATGCACAGGAGCAGCTCGCGATCGTCCAGCCAGGGGTGATGAATAGTGCCGTCAGTGAGGCGGCGGCACCCCACGGATTGTTTTATGCACCCGATCCGGCGAGTATGACGTATTGCTCCATTGGGGGGAATATTGCGACCAATGCCGGGGGGATGCGGTGTGCAAAATACGGGGTAACGCGTGAGTCGGTCTTGGGGCTGACCGCCGTTCTCGCCGATGGGTCCATCCTGCGCACCGGGGGAGAGACGATTAAGCGCGTCAGCGGCTATGACCTCACCAGTTTGCTGATTGGCTCCGAGGGCACGTTGGCTGTGGTGGTCGAGGCCATTCTTCGCCTGCGGCCACTGTCGGAGACGATTGAGACGTTGGTGGCGTACTTTCCCGATATTGCCACCGCGGCGCGGTGTTGTGCGGCGGTCGTCAGTTCCGGCGTATCGCCCACGATTCTTGAGTTAATGGATGGAAAGACCCTCGAGGCTATTGATGAAGCGCGTGGCACAGGCCACGCCGCGCGAGGAGGCGCACTGGTACTGACCCAAACCGACGGTTTGGGCGCTTCGGCCGAAATGGCTGTCCTCCGCGAGATTGTGCAGGGGTATTCCCACGATGTGTCGCTGGCGGCCAGTGGTGATGAAGCCGACGCGTTAATCAGCGCCCGGCGTGAAGCCATTCCCTCGATTGGTCGACGCGGTAACGCGTTTGTCGGCGATGTGGGCGTGCCCCGCAAGCACCTGGGCGAGATGGTCGAAGCCATTGAGAAAATCGGTCGGGACACCGGGACGGATATCTACACAATCGGCCACGCGGGTGATGGCAACCTGCATCCGATTATGGTGTTGGGCCCGGACGAGAGAATCGATCAGGGGCCACCCAAACAGGCCATGGATGAGATGTTTTGGGCTGCACACCGATTCGGGGGAACCTTGACGGGAGAGCACGGTGTTGGTGTGTTGAAACGCGGGTGGCTGGAGCCGGAGGTGGGGCCAGTGGCCCTGGGATTGATGGCCGGGATTAAAGCCAGTTTTGACCCGTTGGGTATTTTGAACCCCGGAAAGGCCATTTGAGCCCGACTAAAACCTCCTTGCTCGCGCCCTGCTGTCCTACACTGTAGAACTGTGGACAATAACTACGTTGGGATGCGCAAGTTGGGTCAAAATGTCTCCCGAGTCGTCGAGCGAGTCAAACGAGGGGAGGTCCTCATCGTGACTGAATTTGGTCAACCCGTTGCCAAGATCATGCCTGTCCACCAACCGCGTAGTCGACAAGAGGCCATCGAGATGGGGTTGATCACTCCTGCACAATCCGACTGGAGAGATCTACTGAGCCATGAGCTGTTAGCGCCAGGCGACGGTGAAACGCTCTCGGACATTCTCCAGCGTATGCGTGACGACGAGAGATGACCGCGGTTTATCTTGACTCGTCAGCCGCGGTGAAGCTGTATTTTCATGAGACAGAGTCGGGCGTTTTGAGACAGTGGCTGGGCCAGTCGAACTCTGATTTGGTGTCAAGTTCACTTCTCATCCCAGAACTCATGCGCGCGACGTCGCAGTGGGGTCCGGATGCACTGGCCCTTGCTCGGTGGGTGATCAGCAGAATCGACCTTGTAGCTGTGGATGCCTCAGTGTTGGAGCGAGCTGGTGAGCTCGCGCCTCAATCGATGAGGACGCTTGATGCTATTCACCTGGCAACGGCATTGGACCAGGTTCAGTTTGTGACCACCATCATCACCTACGACCACAGGCTTGCCGCTGCCTGCTACGAACACGGCATGCCGGTTGTCAGCCCGGGAGCAAAGGCGTAGACCAAGCTTCTCGAGCTTGTGAGGACTACTGGCGGGTGCTTCCGCCTCCCGTTGCGCGCTTTCCCACGCCCCGCCGGGTGCCCCGGGTTGCTATCTCACGGCCCCAAACTGTCGTGATTGAACCAGGCCTCCGGGAGCTCCTACGCGGACGTTTCGTTGTCCTCTTTTGGTGCCGTGACTCGACCGG
>CBFHWA010000048.1:0-9680 GCA_965659525.1 Pontimonas sp. | reverse complement strand
ATTGACCTGCGCTCTCGCGATTGGACTCGGGCAGAGTGAGTTCCCCGTCGCGCGTCCATGTCGGTCTGGTCGGCCAGGGGCTCTCACTGTCACTGTCTCCGGCGATCCACGAGACCGAGGGGCGCAATCTGGGTTTCGACTACCGGTACGAGGTTTTTGATTCCGATATCGAGGATCGGTTCGCACACCTCGATGCCGTTCTCGAGCAAATGGTTTCCCAGGGGTTCGCCGGTTCCAACATCACCCATCCGTTTAAGCAAACGGTGATGTCCTATCTGTCCGCAATCGACCCCGTTGCCAAAATCATTGGTGCGGTCAACGCCGTCGTGGTTCACTCCACAGGCTTAGCCGGTCACAACACCGACTGGGTCGGTTTTCTCCGCTCCCTCGAGCACAATGTGGCAGACCTACCCCATGAGCGCGTGGTCCAGCTTGGCGCCGGGGGCGCCGGTTCAGCCGTGGCCTATGCACTGCTGCACTTTGGCGTTAGCCACCTCGACCTCATTGACGTCGATGTCGACCGCGCCGGGGAGCTTGCCCATCGCCTGAGACCCCATTTCCCTCATGCCACCGTCGAGGCATCGCCGCCTGACCAGCTGAGCCGCTGCGTTCCCCGCAGTAACGGCGTGGTCAATGCAACGCCCATGGGAATGACCCAGCACCCTGGCCTACCGCTGCCCGCAGAGCTCATCACTTCGGAGCGCTGGTTCCACGATGTGGTTTATATGCCCTTAGAGACTGAGCTGATTAAGCGTGCATCCGCCGTCGGAGCGAGAGTTGCCGGCGGTGGAGACATGGTGGTGTTCCAGGCAGCTGAGGGCATCAGGCTTTTTACGGGGTCCGATCCCCAGACTGAGCGGATGCGCGAACACTTTCTCGCCCTCGTTGCCTCCGGCGCACAGCAACGTCTTGCTATTGGTGACTAGACCCTCGGTCGGGTGGAAATTCTTTTCAGCCCTCGTTCGTTGGTTTGCCCAGAATTTTTTTCACCATCAGTTGCGTAGCGAAGCCGTAACCGTCAATACCTGCCCCGGCGATAATGGCGTCGGCGGCTTTGGAGACGTAAGAATTGTGCCGAAACTCTTCTCGGCGGTGAATATTCGTCACGTGAACTTCAATCACCGGAAGGTCCGTGGCGAGCAGAGCATCCAGCAGGGTAATGGAGGTCGAGGTTAATCCGGCCGGGTTGATGATGACGCCACTGGCGCTCTCCCGGGCCTCATGGAGCCTGTCGACTAGCGCGCCTTCGTAGTTGGTTTGGAAAAAGTCAACGTCTACCCCAGCGTCGGAGGCAATGGATCGAACGAGGCGCTCGGCGTCCTCGAGTGTTTCGTGCCCATAGAGGTGAGGTTCACGTTTGCCCAACAGATTGAGGTTGGGGCCGTTAGCGACAAGAATTTTTGGGGCGATCGGCGCAGCCATGCGTTCTCCTTCGAACCGTTAGCGCCATGTTAGGCCGAAATACTGCTGTCTCGGGATTGGTGTTCCACTCAACGGGAAACTCCACCAACGCACTACCCTGCCCACCTCGCCACCGTCAGCACGAGCGTGCAATCGAGTCGGCAGCAACCCGGCCAAAGATCGCCGCTTTGCTGAGGGCAGTACCGGTCATGTAACCGGCGCCATGAAAACCGCCAACCACTTCACCGGCGGCGTACAGCCCGGCAATGATTTGCCCTGTTGCCGTGGTCACACGAGCCTCCGAGTCAACAGTGAGGCCACCATAGGTCGATGACATCATCGGCTTGGCTAAATAGGCGTAATAGGGCGGGGTAGAAATCTCGCGTAATTCACCGGTGCCGTGAACCAATCCGTGACGTGGGGGTACGGGTGGACGGCGATGTCGCACCGCCTGGTTGTAGTTGTCAATTGTCGCCACCAATTGTGTGGCTTCCAGCTCACACGCCTGGGCTAGGTGCTCGAGGCTATTGGCAACCACAAACCGTCCTTTGGCCTCTAGGGCGTCCATGTCGTAGAGGGCGACCCCGGGTTTGCCCATCGCCCGAATGGGGGCGTCAAATATTTCCCACGCGGTATGGTCCGGTTGCTCGAGAACAGCGGGGCCCAAAATTTTGTAAGACTGTGATTCGTCGACAAAGCGCTCAGCGCGTGTATTAACGATGATCGCACCCAGGTAATAGGCCATGAGTAATTCGTGTTCGGGCCAGTGAGTATCCGGGTGGGTACCAAAGGTCGATGAGATGTGCTCGAGATCCCGCCAACCGGCGCCCTGCTCCACCGCGAGCAAAAAACCATCGCCGGTATTCCCCCGCCCCCCAAAAGCCAGAGCGTTGGCTTCGTCCGGGGCAAACCGAGCAATCAATTCTGGGTTTCGCGAGAAACCGCCCGTTGCGATCACAACTGCGCGCTGTGCGACGATCGACCCGAGAGTCTGCCCCTGCGAATAGTCCACGTCCCACATCCCGTCGCGATCTAAGCTGGGCCGCAACGCGGTCGCCCGGGTTTCCATGAGCACCTGCGCCCGGGGCGATTGTATGAGCTGTTCACGCAGGACATCCATGGCGGTCTGGATAGGAAATAAATGTGAGCGCGCAACACTTTGGTCACCTGAACCAGTAATCAACTCGGGTCCACCGGTGAGCTGAACTAACCACTGGTAGGTCGCCTCCTGATGCTGAAGATAGGCCTGAAGGAGATCTTCGTCTGCTGTGCCATCGGCGGACGAGACCATATCCGCGAAAAATAGTTCGTCGCTGTCCTCAATGCCCTGTTCGCGCTGATAAGGCGTATCGCTAAAGGCAAACCATCCCCCGCTCGTCGCGGTGCTCCCCCCGCCCTCCGCAGTGGCATCCATGACGACCACCCGAAGACCGTGCTGGATTGCTCGACTCGCCGCTGATAGCCCCGCCAATCCTGAGCCCAATACGACGATGTCAGTCGTGTCAACCTCGGCGTGATTCACGGCGGTGGGGCCTATTTCGATCGGTGCTGGGCTGCCAGTCGGATGGGCGCGTTTGGAGCCCCGTAGCCTTCATAACCACCCTGACGTTGAACAACCTCGAGAAATAAGCCGCCGAAGTTGTGGGTGTAGAAGTGGAAAAACTCTCCCGTGCCGTCTCGGTCATAGAGCAAATGGAGGGATTTCAACTCTGCAACGCGTTCGGCATCAAGTCCAAAGCGAGCTTCAAGATCCCGGTAGTAGTTATCCCCGACGGGCAGTAGTGCAATACCTCGTTGCTGAGCGGAGCGGGCGAGAGAGAAGATGTCGTCAGTAGCGAAGGCAATGTGCTGGGGCGCTGGGGCTGGTTTTGTTTGCTCATCACGCGGTGGAAAAACATTGAGCGCCAGGCGCACCGATCCCGACGATGAGCGCATCACCTGGCTTCGCACGAGCCCAAGAGGTGCGGCAACCTCAAGGCTTTCCTGGGCGCCGAGCGACAACAGGCTGGTGTAGAACAAAACCGCGCTGTCGAAATAGTGCCAAGGCTGGGCGAGGTTGACGTGGTCGATACCGCTAATCGTCCCCGGATCAGTGGCAGGGGCATCTGAAAACTCTCCCCACCACTGCGGGAGGCCACGGGCATCAGCCTGGTCGAGATAGACCTCAGCCCCGTCAGGGGAGACAAAACCGAAGATCTCGGCCTCACCGGCTTCAGAGAGACGACTAATTGGCGAGAGCCCTAACTGGCGAGCGCGCTCTACGGCAGCGTCAAGGTTGTCCATCGCAAAACCCAGGCCCGCCACGTAAGGAGAGTCAGCAGGTTCAGCGCCCGGATTGATGATGACTCGCGCTCCCCCATGGGACCACAGCTCGACGAGTTTGCTCCGATGGGCGCCGATGCGCTCAAAGCCAAAAAACGCCAACGTATCGATTAACCCTTGGTGACGCGGACCACGTATTTCAACAAACGTCATCGCTTGGGGCTCGGAGACGGACTCCAGCCTGGCCAACACCCCGTCTGCCCCAACGCTCGAATGCTTGTCAAGCCAATCGTGTGCTTGTGATTCAATCCAAGCCAGAGAGCGCCAACCGTCCTGGGCGGTGACAAACGGGTTGGATTGGCGAAAGAGGTCGTTGAAAATTTCGAGCGATAGTGGGCCCTGGTAGCCCGCTTCAACGCTTCGACCGACAAACTCAGCCAAGGGGAACTGGCCCTCTCCAGGAAAGACCCGGTGGTGCCGGCTCCAGGAGAGCTGGTCCAGCGACATCTGTGGCGCATCGGCCAGTTGCAGGATAAAAATCTTCTCTTCCGGGATTGCCGAGATGGGCTCAAGGGGATGGTCTTTTGACAGGATGTGAAAGCTATCCAGACAGAGCCCGAGCCCCGGGTGGTCGACCTGTCGAACGAGGTCCCAGGCAACGCGATAATCGTCCACGTAGGTGCCCCAGGCCAGTGCTTCATAGGCGATACGCACACCATACTCAGAGGCGAGCCGCGCCGCCTGGCGTAGCTGTCGCACAGCGGTCTCGGGCCGGGGGTCAGAAGCTGTTGCGACATTACTGCACAACAGGAGCAGATCGGCGCCTAACTGGTTCATCAGCTCACAGGTAGCCCGCAGCCGCTCGAGGTTGTTGGCAAAGACCTCGTCGGAGACGGCTTCCAGGTCTCTAAAGGGCTGATACAGACTGATGTTGAGACCCTTGCTGCGCACCAGCGCACCAATTTCTTGGGGGCTGAGGGGACAGGCCACCAGGTCGGGTTCAAAAATTTCAATATCGTCGAAGCCCGCACGGGCGATCGCCTCAATTTTCTGCTCGAGGGTTCCACTGATGCAGACCGTCGCAATCGAGGTTTTCACTGCTGCTCCCGCATAGAGCCAAAACTACCAGAATGGTCATTAAATGAACTCTCGCGCGCTATCTGTAACATAGGGGTTCAGGTGCGAGGGCTAAATCGACAACAGCTTTGTACTGAGTAACGTGGCAGCTGAAGGAATTCACCCGGCCAGAACTAAATGGACAGGACGTCAATGACGACACCCCCGACCGCAACACAGGCCTCCGCGAGAGACCTTGTGGTCCTCGGCGAGGCCATGGTTAGCCTGATTCCTGAGAATCGGGAGTCCGTCCGTCGCTCCCGTCACCTGCGTCGATTCACCGGCGGCACCGAGGTGAACGTTGCTGTCGCCGCCTCCCGGCTGGGCCACCAGGTGACCTGGATCGGTCGCGTGGGTGATGATTTGGCCGGCCAGGCCATCCTCGACGACCTTCGCCACGAGGGCGTCTTACTCGATCAGGTAACCACCGACCCAGGCGCACACACGGGCATGCTGCTGCGCGAGGCGGTACCTCTGGGTCCGGCAAAAGTCTCTTATGCTCGCAAACACAGCGCCGGATCACGAGTGTGCGCCGACGACATCGACCCGAGCGTTATCGCTCAGCACCGAATGGCCCACGTCAGTGGCGTGACACCAGCGCTGTCACCCGAGGCAAACGAGGCAGCGATCTTTTTTCTCACTACTGCTCGCGAACACGGGCTAAAAACCGTTTTCGACCTCAATTACCGTGCTCAACTGTGGTCATTGGAGAAGGCTGCGGCAGCATTCCTCAGACTCTCTCAGCTTGCGGACATCATCCCGGGCGGTTCGGAGGAGTGGAAGCTCACCTATGGCACCGATGACCTGCTCCGTATCCCCCTCCCGCCAGAAACAACCCTTGTCAAAACCGCAGGTAAAGAGGCGGTGGAGGCCAGAGTGGGCGGGAAGATTGTCCGTGCTGAGGCCTTCCCCACCGCGGTTGTTGACGTCGTCGGCGCCGGAGACGGGTTTACCGGGGGCCTTCTCGCCGCAGTTCTCGCCGGCGCATCGTGGCCAGAGGCGCTGCGCCAAGGTGCCTTCTGCGGCGCCCGGGTTGTCAGCGGCCTCGGTGACTGGAGCAACTTACCGTGGGGCCAACAGGGTCTCGTAGAAATTCCCGATAACGACCAGGAGGTCATGAGATGAGTACAGAAGCGACCTTTCAAGCTATCCAAGCCGCCCGGGTGGTGGGAATTATTCGAGCCCCCAGCCCCGAGCACGCGATCGAGGTGGGCCGGGCGCTTCTGCGCGGTGGCATCAACGTCGTGGAAGTCTCCTTCAATACCCCAAACGCCCTGCACGCAATAGAGCAGCTCGTCAAAGACGGCGAGGGAACAATCGGTGCTGGCACAGTTCTCGACCCTGCTGACGTCGCGCGAGTGGCCGATACCGGAGCACGCTTCATGGTCGCGCCAAACCTCAACGCCGACGTCGTCACCGCAGCGCTAAGCCACGGACTCGTCGTCGGCCCGGGCGTATTCACACCCACTGAGACGGCTTATGCGATGTCCCTGGGTGCGCACCTGCTGAAGTTCTTCCCCGCGGCCAGCGCCGGATTAGACATGATGAAAGCCATTAGCGAGCCGCTACCTGAAGCCGCCTGGCTTCCAGCCGGCGGAATACCCTTCGAGGACATTCCCACCTGGATTGAAGCCGGCGCCGTCGCAGTCGGTATGGGCTCAAGCCTCACGGGCGGGCAGCCCGACGAGGTGGAGGTCCGAGCAAAACGGTTGGCTCGTATCGTTGCGGGAATTACCGGTAGAGACTAGCCAACCACGCACTTGGTCGCAGGTGAGCTTTGGCGCGAAATCCCCAAGCGGCCTCTAGCGCTCCCCCGCAACCGGGTGGAGGTGTAATGGGGTCGCTTGGAGGATGTTTGAAATCTCCCTCGCCGTTTTCTGCAGCGCCGGTAGAACCCGGTCTCGCGTATCAGCCAACTGCTCAGAGACATTGGCCGTCGCCACATTCAGGGCAGCAAACACCTCCCCGGAGCGCAGTACGGGAACCGCGACCGACCGCAGTCCCCATTCCAGCTCCTGATCGACCAAACAAAAACCAGACCCTCGAACCCCATTCACCTCGCTGAGCACATCCTCCAAGGACGTTTTCGTGTGCGCAGTTGCAGGCTGAGGTTCCCGGGAGTGAGCGTAGAGTTCTCGGATTTCTTGGTTGCCCAGGCTGGAAAGCAACACCCGACCCATAGACGTGGTCCACACTGGCAAGCGTGCACCGACACTCAGCGCAATCGTCATCACTTTGTCTAGTCGAGCCCGTGCCACGTAGACAATCTCGTCACCGTCGCGGACGGTAAGACTGACAGCCTCCCCCAGGGACGCCGCCAGCTCATCCAAATTCTTCGACACCAGGTCGGAAATTCCGACGCCTGCGAGATAGCGATAGCCAAGCTGCAGGACACGCGGGGTGAGCTGGTAGCTGCGGCTGGTGCGGCTGAGATAGCCCAACTGTTCGAGGGTGATCAGCAGTCGCCTGGCGGTGGCGCGGTTGAGTCCGGTGTGCTCCGCAACATCCGCAACTGACGCTTCTCCCCCGTTTTCTCCGAGGAACTCCAGAATGTCCAGGCCGCGTGCCAGCGACTGGATGAAATCGGGGCCCCTCGAATCTGGTGACATCTCGCTATCGTTCCACAACAACGGCGAGCCCCTGGCCGACGCCGATACAAATCGCCGCAACACCCACACCCGAACCACGGCGCGCTAGCTCGTGGGCGAGGTGACCAAGGATTCGGGCGCCCGATGCCCCAAGTGGGTGACCAATAGCAATCGCACCGCCGTGAATATTGACAATGTCGGGGTCCACCTCGGGCCAACCCTGGAGGCAGGCGAGAGATTGGGAGGCAAAAGCTTCATTGAGCTCAACGACGTCAACATCCGCCCAGGTTTTTCCCGCGCGCTCCAATGCTCGATTGGCTGCTTCGACTGGTGCGATGCCAAAAACATCTGGGTCATTTCCCACGACCGCCCGGGAGACAATCCGACACATTGGCTCAACCTGGGTGGCCTCGGCCTCACCGCCAATAAGCAGCATCGCCGCACCGTCAGAGAGCTGCGAGGAGTTGCCCGCTGTGACGCTGCCGCCGTCTTTGCGAAAAGCGGGTGTGAGTTCAGCAAGCGTCTGCGGAGTCGTATCGGCACGAATTCCCTCATCGCGGAGCAAGTCAGCTCCGGTGACTTCGACCACTTCGGAATCAAACACCCCCGATTGCCATGCCTGGTGGGCCAGCTGGTGGCTGCGGGTAGCAAATTCGTCTTGAGCATCCCGGGATATGGAGAAGCGCTCGGCGAGAATTTCGGCGCTTTCACCGTTAGGAATGATCCAGCGCGAATCCATCCGAGGGTTGACCATTCTCCAACCGAGAGTCGACGACCAGAGAGTTTGGTTTGTGGCCGGAAATCCTCGCTCGGGTTTGGCCAGCACCCAGGGGGCTCTCGTCATCGATTCCACACCGCCAGCGAGCACCAAGGACTGGTCGCCAGTTTCAATGGCCCGCGAGGCCTGTACGACCGATTCCAGCCCTGAGCTACACAGTCGGTTGACGGTGACGCCGGGAACACTGGTGGGAAAACCGGCAAGCAGTCCGGCCATTCGGGCGACATTGCGGTTGTCTTCCCCGGCTTGGTTTGCATCCCCGAGAATGATGTCGTCGAGTTGACCCGGTTCGAAGGCGGTGTTTCGCTCCATCAGGCTGGCCATCACGTCGGCAGCTAAATCATCGGGCCGCACGGAGGCAAGACCCTTTCCCAGGCGCCCAAATGGGCTTCGCACCGCGTCGAGGATGTAGCTGGGCACGTTAACCTCCAGGGCTGTGTAGGGGCAGTCCGATTATGTCTTGAAGCGACTGACGAGTGTTATCACCAAATGCCTCCTCGAGGATGAGGCGGCCAGAGCCGACGCTGAAGACGCCATGTCCGGTGTAGACACGCGACACGCAGGAAACACCCGTGAGCGGGTAGTCACAGTGCTCAACAAGTTTTGACTGGCCCTGTTTGGTGAGCAAATCCATCATGACCCAGACATTTTTTGCACCAATAGCTAAATCCATCGCTCCGCCCACGGCCGGGATGGCATCGGGGGCGTTGGTCAGCCAGTTGGCTAAGTCACCATCGATTGACACCTCAAAAGCGCCGAGGACACAAACATCAAGGTGACCACCGCGCATCATCGCAAACGATTCGGCGTGGTTGAAAAAGGAGGCTCCCGGCAGCTGCGTGACCGCGACCTTTCCAGCGTTGATGAGGTCTTGATCGATGTCATCCCCGTGAGCTTCCGGCCCCATCGCAAGCATGCCGTTTTCGGTATGCAACACGACGTGGCGCTCGTCGGGCAAATAGTTCGAGATCATCGTCGGTGCACCAATACCCAGGTTCACCACCGATCCCCGGGGAATGTCCTGGGCGATGCGCTGGGCGAGTTGCTCCCGAGTGATGGTCATCACTGTTTACCCCCGGGAATTTCGACGATTCGGTCCACGAAAATCCCCGGCGTGACAACTGCTTCCGGGTCCAGGCTGCCAATCTCCACAACATGTTCGACCTGGACGATGCTGGTGGTGGCGGCAGTGACCATCACGGGGCCAAAGTTGCGCGCGGTTTTGCGGTAGACGAGATTGCCCCAGGTATCGGCACGATGGGCTTTAACCAGAGCCACGTCAGCGCGCAGCGCCGTTCTCATCACTGTTTTTACCCCGTTAAATTCCCGTGTCTCCAAGCCCTCTGCGAGCTGCGTGCCGTAGCCGGTGGGGCTATAAAAGGCGGGAATGCCGGCGCCGGCAGCGCGGATGCGCTCGGCTAAATCACCTTGGGGGACCAATTCCAGCTCAATTTTTCCGGCTCGGTATAACTCGTCAAATACCCAGGAGTCGACTTGGCGGGGAAACGAGCACACTACTTCGCGCACCCGACCTT
>CBFHWA010000047.1:0-9753 GCA_965659525.1 Pontimonas sp. | reverse complement strand
TGGAAAGCCTTTGGTGACCACCGCATGGCCACATCGGGAGCACTTGTCGGCCTGACCGTCGAGGGCGTTGTGGTTGACGACATCGGCCAAACCGACAAAACGCTGCCGAACTTTCTCGAGCTCTGGGAGCAGATGCGCGAGGGTCAGTCGGGGTGAGTGCCAGGCTCGGAGACGAGGACTGGGTCGATGCCTACGAAGAGGCACTCGACCAGGCTGAGCAGGGCGGCCGGCCGCGCAGTAAACGCAGACCCGCCCACGATCAGGCACAACGCGGGATGGTCATCGGTGTCGACCGGGGTCGATACGACGTGGTCCTGGGTGAAAGCCGACGAGTACGGGCCAATCGGGCCCGGGAATTACGCAATGAGGCCATCGTCGTCGGGGACACTGTGGATGTTGTCGGTGATCTCTCCGGTCAGGAGGGTACGCTCGCGCGAATTGTTCGTCTCGCGCCGCGGGAGAACGTCCTTCGTCGAAGCGCAGATGACACCGACCAGTTCGAGCGGGTAATTGTTGCCAACGCGGACCACCTTCTGATGGTGGTGGCGACAATTGACCCAGAACCCCGGCCTCGACTGATCGACCGCTACGTTATTGCCGCTCTCGACGCCGGGATTGAACCGGTTCTCTGTGTCACCAAAGCTGATCTCCATTCAGCCGATGAGCTGCGTGCCTACGCCAAACACCTGGGTCTCAGCGTGTTCGTGCTGCGAACTGACGACTCCCCCGATGACGAGCAGGCCCTTCGCGACCTGTTGGCTAAGCACACCACAGTGGCCGTTGGCCACTCCGGGGTGGGCAAATCCACCCTGGTCAACAGGTTGGTGCCCGGCGCGAGTCGAGAGGTAGGAGATGTGAATGTGGTAACCGGCCGGGGTCGACACACCTCGTCGTCGAGTCGGGCGATGGAACTGCCCGGAGGCGGGTGGGTAATCGACACCCCCGGGGTGCGGTCGTTTGGCCTCGGCCACGTCCAGCCAGAAGCAATCGATCGTGGTTTCCCAGATTTAGCCGACATTCTCGCCCAGTGTCCCCGAGGCTGCCAACACAGTCAGACAGAGCCTGATTGCGGGCTGCAGAAACTGCTGCGCGATGACCAACTCGATAGCCAGGCTCGCGCCCGGATTAACTCTCTGGTGCGCCTTCGCGGCCTGGCTCGGGAACACTCGGGTGGCCCGGACTCACCAGCGGCTTAGCGTCGACTAACCTGCTGGTGTGGCCCTCTCCTTTAGCTCCGCGGATGATTTGTCGTTAGCCCTCGCCGCGGCTGCTGACGCCGACCTCATTTCGCTCTCACGATTTCGATCGGCCGATCTGGATGTGGGCACGAAGTCCGACCAGACACCGGTAACCGACGCCGACCGAGCAGTGGAGGATCGAATCCGTCAGGTGATTCGTGCATCCCGGCCTCGTGATCAAATTCTCGGCGAGGAACGCGGCCACAGCTCGGGTACCGACAGTGGCCGGGAGTGGGTGGTTGACCCTATTGATGGCACAGCCGGGTTTAGCCGCGGACTTCCGATCTGGGCGACACTCATTGCCCTCACCGTTAATGGAATCCCCCAGGTCGGTGTCGTGAGTGCGCCAGCCCTGGGTCAACGGTGGTGGGCTGCCTCCGGTCACGGGGCGTGGACCAAAAAAGACAACATCACCACCCAGCTCGCGGTCAGTTCGATTGATTCACTCGATCGCGCCGTTGTCAGCTACAACAGCCTCCCCGGCTGGATGGAGGCTGGACGGGCGAGTCAACTCATGGAGTTGGTCGCCCAGACCTGGCGGGCACGCGCAATCGGAGATTTCTGGTCCTACATGCTCGTTGCCGAAGGCCTACTGGAGGTCGCCGGCGAGTTTGACCTCCAGCCCTACGACATCGCCGCACTCTGGCCGATTGTGACCGAAGCCGGTGGTCGGTTTAGTTCCCTTGACGGTCAGGAGAGCCTGAGCGCGGGCTCAGCCCTTGCAACAAACGGTCTTCTCCACGACACCGTGTTGTCTATCGTTGCAGAGCGTTGATGAGACGAGCCTTTCTCGCACCACTACTAGCCGGGGCCCTGGTGCTAAGCGGCTGCCAGACGCCTCAATCCGGGACAACGTCAGATGCCTCGGGATCGACCAGCCCCTCGAGTGTTCCCATCCTGGAGCTCAGCGTCGGCACCTGTCTCAACGATGTCGACCAGCCCCTCGCACAAGACCTCACAGAAGTCCCCGCTGTGTCGTGTAGCCAGCCCCACCAGTCTGAGGTTTATGCCGAAGTAAGCCTTCGCGATAGTGACTACCCCGGGGTGGATGCCGTGATCCGCGAAGCACAGCGGCAATGCATTGCGGAGTTCACACAGTTTGTCGGGATCGATTTTGCTGCCTCTGGGTTGAACTTCCACTACTACTACCCCACCGCCAGCAGCTGGGCCGTGGGAGACCGATCGATTTACTGCGTGGTGTTTGACCCGGGGGTGGAAACGGTCGGAAGCCTTGCCGGAGCCGCTCGATAAGCGACAATAGGGTCATCAGTGGATCACCACCGGCCGATCAGGTGTGCGCTCGGTCGCTAACGGGTCAGACGAAGTTGCAATGGCCTGGTCAAGATACTGCCCCGGTTGCCCGAATATCGCCGATAACTCTTCGACTCTAGGTTTGCCCGGGCTGACAACATCCGATGCAGGCTCTCGGGAAAACTAGAGTGTGGCCATTCGGGCGCGCGTCCACGGGGGCGCTATCCCCGCGCTGTTGACTGTAATGACAAGAGGGCCCCTCCACTGGGAGGGGCCCTCTTGTCATTTTGTGGAGATGGGGGGAATTGAACCCCCGTCCACTGCTACCAAACGAAGCCTTCTACGGGTGTAGCGTGCGAGCTCGTGTATCTCGACCCCGTCCATTCAGCACACGCACCGTGGACGACGGGCCCAGTGTCAGAAAAAGTCCCGGGTAGCGCTGACACACCACGACCCAGCAAGCCTTCTCCATGACGCCAGAATCCACGCTGAAGGCTCACGTGGTCTGACGGACTTCGGGCTCGCTAGCTACTAGGCAGCGAGGGCGAAGTCGGCGCGCTTTGTATTGGCACCTATTGGTTATACAGGGGGCGTTAACGAGACAACCCTGTGTTCTCGACCCGCTTCTCTCCGACTCACTAGCAATGTCGAAACCGATCATCCCCATGGTGAATCACTCGTGAAGCTGTTTTGCCTCTGTGGAGTTATCAACTGACCTCAGCCAGCCCTCCAGTGTACAGCCAGAAACCACGGGGAACCAGTGTGAATACTGTGGGGCCTATCGCCGCTGTGATTGGTCGTGGCGAACACGCAAATCAAGCAGGGCAAAAACGAGCGCGGCAACGACAAGCCCCACCGACACAAGGGCTGCGACGGTGAAGCCCTGGAGGTAGGCCACTGAAGCCAGCGCGCCCTCCTCCGCGCTGCTGACTCCGGCGAATAATGCCGATAGCACTGCGGCGAGTCCCATTGCGGTGCCGATGCGCTGGCCCACTTGGGCAATCGAGCCAGCCAAACCACCCTCGCGGACCGGGATGTCCTCGAGCATGAGGGTTTGGTTTGGCGAAATCACCGCTCCCCCGCCGAATCCGGCCACCGCCATGGCTGCCGCCACCGCCCAAGCCATGTATTCGTTTGGCACCAGGTAGCCGAGGAACAAGACACTGGAAAATCCGACGATGACAAGAACCAAGCCGCCAACGACGAGGATGCGGCCATATTTGTGCACGATCAATCCCGAGCGCCAGGAGCTCAGCGCCGATAGCAGCGCAAACGGAATCGTCACCATTCCCGCGACGATTGGCGAAAATCCGAGTCCGTTTTGCAGCCACAGGGTTTGGGCGATGAATGTCGCCGGCAGGGCGGCAAAGTAAAAACTCGATATCGCCACCCCGTTTCGAAATGACGAGACCTGAAAGAGGGTGAAGTCGATGATGGCGACGCGTCCACGCGCGAGGTAGCCCCGCTCCCACGACCAAAAACCAAAACCGCCAACAAGGGCCGCGGCCAGCCACCACCAGCGTGCGGGGTTATCGACCTGCGTGCCCGTGGTAAGCACAAACGGCAACATCAAGGAGAACACGGTGATGCCCAGTAATGCGGTGCCAATAATGTCGAAGTCTTTGACGACGTAGTCAGGGACGTCCTGTTGCTTGGGCAAAAGCCGCACCGCGAAAATAAAAGCGGCAATACCCAGGGGAACATTCATCCAAAACAGCAGGTGCCAGCCAAAGCTCGAGCCGCCCACTCCCACCAAGAACCCACCGAGGGTGGGGCCAAAGGCTGTGGAGAGCCCGATCACGGCACCAAAGACACCGAAGGCTTTACCGCGTTCTTTGCCTAAGAACAGCTGTTGGATCAGGCCGAGAACCTGTGGCATCAGCATTCCGGCAGCAAATCCCTGGGCGATACGACTGCCAATCAACAAATCAATCGTCGGCGAAAGCGCACCGGCCAAACTGGAGAGGGTAAAAAGCGTCAAGCCGGCAAGAAACATCGCGCGACGTGAATACAGGTCACCAATACGCCCCGAGGGCACTAACAGAAGCCCAAACGCGAGGACAAAACCGGCGACCAACAGCTGAACTTCTGTCGCACCAGCGCCCAAATCTGACGAAATCGCCGGAATAGCGACGTTGATTTTGGCCAAATCCAGGATTGTCAGTGACGCCACACCCACCGCCACGGCGTAGGCCCGCCAGCGGACCTTTTGCTGTTCGGGGCTGAGCACCGGGATGGCGGCGGTCGACGGCCGGGAGGACCCGGTGTCTGGAGAGGAAGTCATTGCTTCCGAGTGTAGACCTGTCCGTTGGTCGGGCCTGAGCTAGCCCTCACCACGATTCTTGATGCGCATCGCTCGTTCGGCCTCGCGTTTGTCCTGCTTTTCCCGAAGGGCCTGACGTTTGTCGTACTCGCGCTTACCCTTAGCAAGCGCCAGTTCCACTTTGGCCCGGCCGTCGGAAAAATACAGCCGCAGGGGAACCAGGGTGTATCCGCCCCGAGAGACCTGACCGGCGAGCCGATCGATTTCTTTTTTATGCAGCAGCAGCTTGCGTTTGCGCCGCGGCGGGTGGTTGGTCCAGGTGCCGGCGGTGTATTCGGGGATATGAACTCCCTCCAACCAGGCCTCCCCGTGGTCGACGGTGGCATAGGAGTCCACCAGTGACGCACGTCCGGCCCGCAGAGATTTCACTTCCGTGCCGGTCAGGACGATGCCCGCCTCCAGCGTGTCCTCAATGAGGTAGTCGTGGCGTGCCTTTTTGTTACTGGCAACAAGCTTTTCACCCTGTTCTTTGGCCACGATTCACCTCCCGAATCGGATTCCGGGGCACGGCCCGGGCTACACCCGAAGGTACCGGCTAATCGATGCGTAGGAGGCGAGAGCAGCCAAAACCACACCCGTGCCAATCAGAATCGGCATCGCGCCGAAGGCTTCGTCGTAGCCGATAAACACCGTGGTGGGCAATGCCTCGACGAGGTAGCCGCGCACAAAGTAGTGGACAATCGCCCAGATTGCACCACTGGCCAGAAGCGCTCCGGCCAACGCTGCCACGACCCCCTCTAAGACGAAGGGCGTTTGGATAAATCGGTTAGAGGCGCCAACCAGGCGCATGATTCCCAGCTCCCGGCGCCTCGAGAACGCACTGAGTCGAATTGTCGTCGAAATCAGCAACGCCGCAGCGACGAGCATCAGTGCCGCGACCGCGATGGCGGTAATACTGCCGGCGTTGAGTAACGCAAAGATCTGGTCGAGGTAGCTGCGCTGGTCAACAACGCTCTCAACACCAGCCAGACCGGCCATGGCCTCAAAAATCAGGTCCGTCTGCTGGGGGTCAACCAGGCTCACCCAGAATGTTTCTGGCAAAAACTCGGCGGAAACAAGGTCGACAACCGCTGAGTCAGCGAATTGTTCCTGGAAGTTTTCGTAGGCCATCTGGCGGTCTTCGAAATAGAAGGTTTCGATATAGGGCGCGAGGCTTGGTGACTGCAGCTGGGCTTCAACTCCGCGGATCTGGTCACTCGTCGCGGCCTGTTGGTCGCAGCCACCGATGGTGGAGAAGTCGGTACACATGTACACCGCGACTTGGGCACGATCAAACCAATAGGTGCGCATCTCCTGAATCTGGGATTGCAACAACACGGCCGTACCGACAAAGGTCAAGGAGATGAATGTCACCAGAATGATCGAAACGACCATCGAAGCGTTTCTGGCAAGACCGGTGGCGACTTCGCGGAGGATAAAGCCGATTCTCACGCCCGAAGCTCCCACGGGAACGACGAGGGCACCTCATCGGGATCCGCCGAGAGGTCAACATTTTGCCGAATCGGGGTGGTGACCCCGCCGTCATCAGACTGCACGGGGATGGGCGCGGTGTCTGCTTCACCAAGGGGAACCGAACTGGTCTGGTAGCCGCCCTGATTTTCATCCCGAACAATGCGGCCTTTGGAAATTTCCACTACTCGCCGCTGCATTTGGTTCACAATTCCCGCGTCGTGGGTTGCCATCAACACCGTTGTTCCCGAGGCGTTAATCCGAGAGAGGACGTTCATAATCCCCGCACTCGTGGCCGGGTCGAGATTTCCGGTTGGCTCATCGGCCAGCAGGATGGCCGGTTTGTTTACCGCAGCCCGGGCGATTGCCACGCGCTGCTGTTCACCACCGGAGAGCTCGTGCGGGTAGTTATCGGCTTTCGCGGCGAGTCCCACCGTTTGGAGAACATCGGGCACCGCTTCGTGGATAAAGCCCTGGCTTTTGCCGATGACTTGGAGGGTGAAGGCGACATTGTCGAAGACGGTTTTTTGCGGCAGGAGGCGGAAGTCTTGAAAGACCACTCCGAGGCTGCGGCGGAAGATGGGGACCTTCCTCGCCGGAATTCTGCGCAAGTCTTGACCCAAGACGTGCACACTGCCGGCACTGGGGCGTTCTTCTTTGAGCATCAAACGAAGCAGTGAGGACTTCCCCGAGCCAGATGACCCCACGAGGAAGACAAATTCACCGGGTTGAATATCTAACGAGACACTTGATAGCGCCGGCTGTGCGGCGCCCCGATAGACCTTGGAGACCTGGTCAAACAGAATCATGGTGCCTTCAGGCTAGGTCGCCGGTGACACAAGAGCCCGCTACGACACCCTCTCCGGGGCGTTCCTCCAGCGAATTCCCGCCCGGATAAAACCATCGAGGTCGCCATCAAATACCGCTTGGGGGGTGTTGACTTCGTAATCCGTGCGCAGGTCCTTGACCATTTGGTAGGGCGCGAGAACGTAGCTGCGCATCTGATCTCCCCAACTGGCCGTAATATTTCCCGCCAGCTCTTTCTTTTTTGCCGCCTCTGCCTCGCGTTGGAGGAGCAATAACCGGGAGGCGAGAACGCGCATCGCCGCTTGGCGGTTTTGAATTTGGCTTTTTTCGTTCTGGCAGCTGACCACAATGCCTGTTGGGAGGTGGGTAATGCGCACCGCGGAGTCCGTTGTGTTCACGGACTGACCACCGGGGCCACTGGAGCGAAAAACATCAACACGGATATCTGCTTCGGGAATCTCCACCTCGGTGACTTGAGCCAGCAGGGGAACCACCTCAACGGCCGCAAACGAGGTTTGGCGCTTGCCGGCGGAGTTAAACGGGCTCATTCGGACAAGTCGGTGGGTTCCGGCCTCTGAGGCCAGTGTGCCAAAAGCAAAAGGAGCGTCAATTTCGATCGTGGCAGATTTGATTCCCGCTTCCTCGGCGTAGCTGGTGTCGAGAACCCGGACGGGGAGGTCGTGAGATTCGGCGTAGCGCACATACATCCGCAGGAGCATCTCGGCAAAATCGGCCGCGTCGACACCCCCGGCGCCCGAGCGAATCGTGACGATGGCGGGAAGCTCGTCGTATTCACCATCCAGCAGGGTCTTTACTTCAAGGTCAGCAAGCTCCCCTTCGATAGCGTCTAATTCAGCATCGAGTTCTACCGCGGAATCGGCATCCTCACTGGCCATCTCCCGCAGAACCTCAAGATCGGCCAAGCGCTGGCGCATCTGCTCAATGCTGCGCGCCTCAGTCTGGCGGTGGCTCAGCGCACTGGTGACCCTCTGCGCATTGTCGGGATCGTCCCACAGATCTGGAGCAGAAGCCTCTTTCGAGAGCTGCTCAATCTGTGAGTTAAGCCCCGCCGGATCGAGTACGGCGACGATGTCGTCGAATGATCGGTGCGCCTGGGCGATGCGCTGGGGGATATCGGACTCGGCCATCTCCCCTCAGACTAGCCGAGGGCGGCAAACGCCGTGCTGGGCAGGTCCTTTTCATCCGCCTCGATGCCCTGGACAATCCGCTCGGCAACTGCCCGTGGCTGCAGGCCTGCGGGAAACGGTGGCGGATTTCCGGCAACGGGGTGTTTCGACAGTTCCGTCTCGGTGTGTCCGGGTCGGGCATCAACCAGACGAATACCCACCCGGCGCATCTCCCGACCAGCGGCCGAGAAGTGGGCGGCGAGCGCTGACTTCACCGCCGAATATGCCGACAATCCAGCAGTGGGCGATTCTGAAACCACGCCCGAAAGTGCCAGCATGAACGGTGATCCGCCGGCTTGGGCAGATTTTTGCAGTTCCGGGGTGGCTGCGCGCAACAGCGCCATCGGAGCTTTTGTGTTGACAGCCCACAGGGCATCGAGGGTCGAATCGGCGACTTCCGAAGCCGGGCCAAAGGCCACGACTCCTGCGGCGTAGATGACGCCATCGAGCTTGCCACCGTGTTTCACAGCCGCGTCAACAAACTCGTCAAGAACACCCGGATCGGTGACATCACCGGTGACGATATGGGCGGGAACCCCAACGGCTTGGAGTTTTAACTGGTCACGACCAGCCAAAGTCAACACGGCGCCTTTGGAGTGGAGGATGTCAGCTAGCTCGCTACCCAGTCCGCCACTGGCACCAACGAGGAGGATGGATGCACCATTGAGATCTGTCATGGTCCAGAGTGTTACAGGCCAAACTGCGAATTGTCTCTACTCTCCAGGGCCTATCGAATAACCGCACGAGACTGCGCCTGGGCGCGGATCGGCATCGAAACAGGCAGCCACTGCGAGAGCCCCGGTGCCCTCCAGGTCGACTGGAGAATTACCCGTGCTACCCGGCCATTGGGAGTATCGGCCGTGACGAGGCGCAGCTGCTCGTGGCGAACGAGTGGGAGGCTTGAGAGGAATTCGCTGGCCGATTGACGCACGCGCGACGACTCGAGCACCACAACGAGTTCACCGGTGCCGGGTTGCAGCAGCGCCGGGTCAAAGGAGTTGGCGCTGTGTAGTGCGGTGGCCTCAGCCAGGGCGACAAGCCGGTGACGCTCAATGAGCAGGGATGTGGCAGAACTCACGGCGACGCTTACGGCAATAGCCAGGGCGAGAGCTCCGGCGATGAGCGGCAATGTCGAGCCTCGATCCATCAGCGCGCACCCCGATAAGTCGACACTCGGGCATCAGCACTTCCGGAGATGGGCAGGCTCAGTGGAATCGTTGCGGGAACCAGTGGAATAGAACCCAGCGGCACATCTGCGGTGACCACCATGCGCACATCGCTTCCGGGGCGCAGGCACTGGGCCGAGGGCCTGCACTGCACGTCGATGCGATAGTCCGACTCCACCCCAAAGGCTCGCATCGCTTGGCGCACTGCTGCCTCGCTACGCTCCACGGCTGAGTCGAGAGAGGTGGCGTGGCTGAATGCGCGGGCGGCGTGGCGTGCGGCAGCATCCGTGGCCAGGGAGGCGTTTTGTATCGTCCAGAGCATGACTGAAAGG
>CBFHWA010000046.1:0-10312 GCA_965659525.1 Pontimonas sp. | reverse complement strand
GTTATCTGATGCCGACTTCATCGCCTTCTGGCGGGCCGCGTGCTCGCTGGCCGCCGACTGAAGCATGGCCTGGAAGATCCGCGTCTCGATATAGCGCGGCAGAAGCGCATCGAGTACCTGGTCGGGCTCTGGCTCAAACTCGTAGAGCGGAAAAACCTCCGAGTCGTCAGGCTCGTCGACACCCTCGACCACTTCCAGGGGCAACACCCGAACGACTTCTGGCTGCTGGGTGACCAGGCTGACGAAACGGTTATAGACGATGTGAATTTCGTCCACCCCGCCCTCGTCGGTCGACTGGGTGAACTTTTCAATGACCGTATCGGCGACCTCTTTGGCCGTGTCGAATTCGGGCTTATCCGAGCCGCCCATCCAGTTTTTTTCCATCGCGCGCTCACGGAACTGGAAATACTGGACGGCCTTGCGGCCCAGAACGTAGTAGAGCACCTCTTTACCCTCACTGCGCAGCCGCTCAGCCAACTCCCCGGCCTCGCGCACCACCTGTGCCGAGAACGCTCCGGCGAGTCCGCGATCCGCGGAGAAAATCACCACAGCGGCGCGCTGGGGGTTTTCCGCCTCGGTCAGCAGCGGGTGATCGATACTCGAATAGGTCGCCACTGATGACACCGCCCGCGTCACGGCACGAGCGTAGGGGGCAGCCTCAGACATGCGCTGCTGCGCTTTCTGAATCCGGGACGCGGAGATCAGCTCCATCGCCCGGGTTATCTTCTTGGTTGCCTTGGCAGAGCGAATCTTGCCGCGGTACTCCCGAAGTTGTGCACCCATACTCGTGTGTGGTCGCTTTCCCTAGTTACTCGCCCTAGCGCTTACGCCGGACGATCTTTTCTTGCTCGATGTCTTCGTCTTCTAGTGCGTCAAACTCTTCCGAACCCGGGTGGCCCAACCCTTCAGCCCCGGCACCACGGAAGGACACGACAAACGCGTCGATCTCTTTTTCCAGCTCGGCCTTCGTGTCATCGTCCAACACGTTGCTCTCGCGGATGGTGTTGAGGATTGTGGTGTTGCGCTTGAGGTGGTCGAGCAGTTCGGATTCAAACTTCAAGATTTCTTCCACAGGAATCTCGTCGAGCTTCCCATTCGTTCCCGCCCAAATCGACACCACCTGGTCTTCCACCGGGTAGGGCGAATACTGGGGCTGTTTGAGCAGCTCGGTAAGCCTCGCTCCGCGAGCCAACTGGCGGCGGCTAGCGGCATCCAAATCCGAAGCGAACATGGCGAAGGCTTCGAGTGCCCGGTACTGGGCAAGCTCCAGTTTCAGCGTTCCCGAAACACTCTTAATCGACTTCACCTGAGCGTCACCACCCACACGGGAGACCGAAATACCCACATCCACGGCGGGGCGCTGGTTGGCGTTGAACAGATCGGACTGCAGGAAGATCTGACGGTCGGTGATCGAAATCACGTTGGTGGGAATAAACGCCGATACGTCATTGGCTTTGGTCTCGATAATGGGCAACCCCGTCATCGAACCGGCACCCATCTCATCAGAGAGTTTCGCGCAACGCTCCAGCAGGCGCGAGTGTAAGTAGAAGACATCTCCGGGGAACGCCTCACGGCCCGGCGGGCGGCGAAGCAGCAGAGACACTGCCCGGTAGGCCTCGGCCTGCTTGGAGAGGTCATCAAAAATAATCAGCACGTGTTTGGAGTCATACATCCAGTGCTGGCCAATCGCCGAACCGGTGTAGGGCGCGAGGTATTTGAAGCCAGCCGGGTCAGACGCGGGCGAGGCCACAATCGTGGTGTACTCCATGGCGCCTGCTTCTTCCAAAGCGCCCTTCACCGCGGCAATGGTCGAGCCTTTTTGACCAACAGCAACGTAGATGCAGCGCACCTGCTTGTCGGGGTCCCCCGACGCCCAGTTGTCCTTCTGGTTGATAATCGTGTCCACCGCGATGGCCGTTTTACCGGTCTGGCGGTCACCGATGATCAGCTGACGCTGGCCACGGCCGATCGGAATCATCGCGTCGATTGCTTTAATTCCTGTCTGCATGGGCTCGTGCACAGACTTACGAGCCATCACGCCGGGGGCTTGAAGCTCCAAAGCGCGACGTCCATCGGTAGCAATATCGCCCAGACCGTCGATGGGGTTACCCAGCGGGTCGACAACGCGTCCGAGGTATCCCTCGCCGACGGGGACAGAGAGCACCTCTCCGGTGCGGGTGACTTCACCTCCGGCTTCGATGCCGTCGAACTCACCGAGGATGACAACACCGATTTCGTTTTCGTCGAGGTTCTGCGCGATTCCCAGCGTGCCATCGGCGAAACGCACCAGCTCGTTGGCCATACAACCGGGGAGGCCCTCGACGTGGGCGATACCGTCCGCGGCGTCCACCACGGTGCCCACCTCGGTTGCCTCAGTGGCGCCCGGCTCGTAGCTGGATGCGAACTTTTTCAGTGCATCGCGGATCTCGTCCGGGTTGATTGTCAGTTCTGCCATTGGTCCATTCCTTGTTGTTGCCCGATTGTCTAATGTCTAGCTGGCAAGCTGCCTGCGCATCTCGCCCAATTGGGTGTGAACGCTGCCATCCATGACAACATCACCCACCCGAATGCGTGCACCACCGATAACCTCCGGGTCAATGACCACATCGAGGTAACACTCGGTGCCAAATCGTTTCGTCACCAGTGCCTGGATGGTCTTTAGCTGCGCGGCACTGGGCTGCGTCGCAGCTGTCACCTCGGCCAAGCCCCGGCCATCCTGGTGACAAACCAACTGTGCAGCCCCCGCCAGTGCCACCGATGCGCGGCGCCCGCGCGGCAGCGCCACGACATGCGCGGCGACCTCGAGGGCAATCGCGTCCATCTTCTTCGCCCCCAACGCCTGAATGATGCTGCGCTTGGACTCGGCGCTCGAGCGCTTATCCGATAGCGCAAGCTGGAGTTGGGCGTGCGAGCGAATGAGCCGCGAGAGTCCAAGCAGCTGCGAGACCACCAGATCGGGTTTACCGAGGGTGGCTGCTAGGCGCACGCCATACTCCTCGATGCCGCCTAATAAGTCAGCCGGGCTTGACCAGGTCAACTCGACGACGTCATCGACAAGCCCGCGGCCTGCGGAATCCAGTGAGCCCATCGCGCCATCGAGAAGCGCCGAGCGGTCGGCCTTATCGTGACTGGAATCAGCCAGTGCAGACAGTAACGAGGGATATTCTGCCAACGCCCGGGCAGCCTGAAACAGACCCGCCAGGCCGGAGGCGGTAACGCCTTTGGCCGAAGCGGCCATCGTGGCGACCGCTTCGAGCGATTCCCTCGTCTGTGCACCCATGACTATTTCGTCGCCTTCTTCGCAGCCGGCTTCTTCGCCGCCGGCTTTTTGGCCGCGGCTTTCTTCGGCGCATCGATATCGGCGAGCATGCCGTCGATGACGGATTTGGCTTTCTTATCGCTCGAGAGCTGATCGCGAACGACCGCCCCTGCCAAGTCCAGCGCGAGTGTTCCCACTTCTTTGCGCAACGACACAATGGCCGCCTGACGCTCGGCTTCAATCTGGGCCTGAGCGGTGTGTTGAATACGCTCGGCTTCAGCTTGAGCCGACTGCTTCATCTCGGCGAGGATTTTCTGCCCTTCTGCGCGAGCGTCGTCACGAATCGTGGCCGCCTCGTCGCGTGCGTCAGCAAGCAGCTGAGTATATTTCTCCAGCGCCTCCTGGGCTTCTTTTTGAGCCGACTGGGCATCCTCGATGCCCCCCTCAATTGCCTTGGAGCGCTCGTCGAGAACCGTCTGCAGCCTCGGCAGAATCACCCGCCAAAACAGCAACAGCACCAGGGCGAAGGGAATAATCGACCAGATGATGTCGTAAATCGCGGGCAGGAGCGGGTTTTGGGCCTCACCCTCTGCCGCGAGAATCACGGTGTGCGGCAGCATGCGGGGCCTCCTAGCCGGTGAAGATGAAGTACGTGGCGATACCGATGAACGCCAGCGCCTCGGTAAAGGCGATACCGATGTACATCAGAACCGTGAGACGGCCCTGCAGTTCGGGCTGACGCGCCACCGATTCGATGGTCTTTCCCACGACGATACCCACACCAATGGCGGGTCCAATCGCGGCCAGACCGTAACCGACTGTGGCGATGTTTCCGGTGAGTTCTGCGAGTTCCACAGCTCGTTCCTTCCTTGTTGGTGCTCCGGGGGCCCGAAGCAGATTTAGTGTTCTTCCGCCAGCGCGAGCTGGAGGTAGACGGCGGTCAAGAGGGCAAAAACGTAGGCCTGCAAGATGGCGATGAAGATTTCGAAAAATGTAAAGACGATGGAGAGCACCACTGTCCCCACCCCGAAGAGCGCCTGAATATCTCCGGAGTAGAGGAAGAAGAAGTGGGTGGAGGAGAAGAACAAAACGAGGAGGAAGTGTCCGACGACCATGTTCATCAACAGACGAAGGGTGAGGGTGACCGGGCGCAGGACAAAGGTTGAGACAAATTCGATGGGCGTGACGATGAGGTAGAGCGGCAGGGGAACACCGGGGGGAAAGAGCGAGTTTTTCAAAAACGCGCCGGGATGTTTTTTCAACCCCGCATAGATAAACGCTGCATAGGCGGTAATCGCGAGCACCAGCGGCATCCCGATAACACTGGTACCCGCAATATTGAGCCCCGGTATCACCCCGGTGAGGTTCATAAACAACACGAGGAAGAAGATGCTGGTTATCAGCGGCAGGAAGCGCTTGCCGTCTTTTTCACCCAGCACGTTGATCGCGATCCCGTTTCGCACCAGATCGAGCGCCATTTCAATAACGCCCTGGAAGCGACCGGGCACAACCGTCATTTTGCGCGTGCCGAAGTAGAAGATCAAAAAGAGCACGAGAACGGCCAGCAGACGGATGAGCACAATGCGGTTCATCTCGAAGGCGGTGCCCTCAAACAACACGGCAGGCGGGAAAAATTCCGCAATCGTAGGGGGAGAGAATTCGCCGTCGCTGCCAGCGAGTGGAACTAGGCGGCTACTAAGTGTCGCGAACAGCGTTGTCTCCCGAGTCGGGGCACCTAATGAGTGCGTCGGCTTCGTGTCCCCTCACCCTATCAATGCCAGACACTCGACTGACAACCTCACCCGGGGCTGCCAGCTGTGAAGATGCTCATAAATCTTCAGATGAAGATAAATCTGTCACCGCGCGGTATCACTCCAGGCAACATCTGGGCCAACAACCGCAGCCATGTCCGGCTGCCCCACCGCGCCTGCTCGAATCACCGCCAGGCTCGGTGTGGCAGAGCTCAGGCCACGCGTATCGACCACCGTTGAGGCGGGTGCTGAAATATCCCACTGCACCAGCGGGTCAATGAGGGCAACCGCCACACGTCCCGCCGCCTGGTCAACAAACTCCTCGGCAGACCCAGCGTGTGGACTTCCACTGCCGGCTCCACTAATGAGCAACGGGCCGGTCTCCTCCAGCAGCGCCGTGGCCACTGGATGGCTGGACATCAAGAAACCAACAGCCTCGACGTGCTCACCGAGGTTCCACTTCAGCGTTCGGCTGACCTCCATCACCATGCTCAACGGCCCTGGCCAAAATGCCTCGGCCAACGCCTCAACCACGGGGTGCACCTCGGCAGCAAGTGCTGCTAGAGCCTGCTGACCCGGAAGGAGAAGCTGCAGGATCGGGGTCTCCTCCCAGCCCTTGGCTAGGCGTAGCGACTCCAATCCCGCAGCAGAGAGGCCATCGGTGACGAGTGCGTAGCGCGAATCGGTGGGCAGTAAGACCACCTGGCCGGCCGCCACGGCCAGGCGTGCCTGGCGTAATCCCCGGCGAAGCTGCTCTGGATCGCTGGGGTTGAACACCTGGGCACTCATCGAGCCGGCCTAATCGGCGGGGTGCTCGGGCAGGTCAATATCGACATAGGGCATACGCGATCGGATAACGACGACGACATCGGTGGCCAAACCCACCAACAGCGAAGCGACGATGGTCAAAAACAGCGTTTCGCGGTGGGCCCAACTTAAATCGCCGAGCCAGAAAATCAGGGCGAGAAAAACGATGAACTTCGCTAACCACATCCCTAAGACCACGGCAAAAAAACCGGGCTCGAGAACATTTCCCCGCCCGGCTTTGAGCCCCCACACAATCGACAGCGGGGTCAGAGCCAAGAAAACAAAACCGATCGCGCCTCCCAGAAGCGCGCCGAGCATGCCGGCAAGCTCCGCAACCAAAGCGCCGGCAACACTGGCGATAATCGTGACCACAGTCGTCCACACGACACCCCAAAAGATGGCTTTTCGAATAACGGCCTGTGGGCTCACGCGGAGGTCCTCTCAGTGGGGGCGGGAATAGCCAGCGGGTCATCGACGTCGCGGTGGTCGGGAGCCAGGGTGACTACTGCCGAGCCCACAAGGCCTAGAGCAATAATGCCCACGGCGACATACCACTCGACGAAGAGGAACATCAGCGTGCCAACAGCCAATACCGATGTCCAGGCGTAGAGAATCAGCACCGCCTGGAGGTGGGTGTGGCCCATATCGAGCAGGCGGTGGTGGAGGTGTTGACGATCGGCTTCAAACGGACTCATCCCCGCTCGCAACCGACGCAAAACTGCCAGAAGGAAATCCAGCAGCGGGACGATGAGAACCGCGAGGGGGAGGAGCACCGGGATGAAGGCGGGCAGTAACTGGGAGGGGCTCACCATGGCCGGGTCAATTTGCCCGGTCACCGAAATGGCGGTGGTCGCCATCACCAAGCCCACTAACAGCGAGCCAGAGTCACCGAGGAAAAGCTTCGCGGGATGCCAGTTCAGCGGCACAAAACCGAGCATGGCCCCCAACAAAATGGCGGTAAACAGCGAGGCGTAATTGAAGTAGGGGGTATCTGCTTCACCGGTGGCCAGCAGGAAGCTGTAGATAAAAAACACGCTACTGGCGATGAGCGTCACCCCGGCGACGAGGCCGTCAAGGCCGTCAATAAAGTTCACCGCATTCATCACCAAGACAATCGCCAACACGGTCAACACCAGCGACAGCGTGGGAGAAAACAGCGTGAGTCCACCCACCGGGATGGACACAATCTGCACCCCCTGCCAGGCGACGATTCCCGCCGCCAGAATCTGACCGGCCAGCTTCGTCACCCAGTCGAGTTCAAAAACATCGTCGATAAAACCAATGCCGACAACAACTCCCGCCGCCGCCACCAAAGCCCAGACCGTACTGGGGTCTTGGAACACACCCCCAAACCAGGTGACCTGACTGGCGACGCTGGTGGCGACCAGCAAACTGACAAACAGCGCCAGACCGCCCAATCGTGGAACCGGCTCTTTATGCACATCGCGAGCGCGCACTTCCCGACGAACGTTGTACCGCGTTCCTACCCGCCACAGCAGAACCGAAAGCCCGAAGCTCACGACCGCTGCGACGATGAGGACCAGCGCGTAATAGGTCACGGCCGAACTACCTCATACCCGGCAGCTACCAACTCCTCAGCCGAAATAGCTGCCTCACGAAGGAGCACCAGGGTGTTTGCGCCGCGGGCCACATCGCTGGCATCGACGATGCTGGAGGGTTTCTGGTTGGTGTGTGACTCTCCGGCAGCCCCGAGGTAGACCGCCACGTCATCGCCAAAGAAGTTGATGGCTTCGTAGACACTCTCGGCGGGGGGCTCACCGGTTTTATTCGCACTGGTCACCGCGAGGGGTCCGTGCAGGCGCAGCAGCTCCAGAAGCGACGACTCGTCGGGGCTTCGCAGGGCAATCGTGCCCGGGGTGTGGCCGATGTCAAACTCCAGCTCGGGGTTTACCGGCAACACGACCGTGAGCGCACCGGGCCAGTAGCGCTGGAGCAGGGCATGGACCTCGTCGCTCAGGGCACCCTCGGCAACCAGCGAGAGCGCCTGCTCAACCGAGGCGACGAGAATGGGTGGGGCCATATCGCGGCTGCGGCCCTTGAGGTGCACAACCCGGTCAATCGCGCCGGGTACACGCGGCGAGACGGCAACACCGTAGACCGTGTCGGTGGGCACAACCACCACTTCGCCGCGAGTCAGAGCGGCGTGAGCCTGGTGCAGCGCGGGAAGCGCGTCTGGCTCATGGGCGAGGTCAAAGAGGGTGGCCATCGCCTTCATTGTACGTGGCAGGCCTAAGCTAATGCCGATGCTGTTTCTGTTCGATATGGATAACGTCCTCTACGACTACAACTGGCGTATCCGAATGGACGGTCTCACCGAACTCACCGGGCACGACTTCCATGAGCTTCGCCGTCGCTGGTGGCATGACCGTGGCGAGTGGGCGGCCGAAAAAGGTGACCCCGCCAGTGGTGCCGAGTATCTGCAGCGGGTAACCGCTGCACTCGAACACGACCTCTCCGTTGAGCAGTGGCTGTATCACCGCCGTGCGGGAATGACCCCCCGGCCGGACATTATTGAGGTAGCCCACTACGCATCCACGCGCGGGGAGGTGGCGCTGTTGACGAATAATGGCGCCCTCATTGGTGAGCATTTGGCAACGATTGCGCCGGAACTGGTGGAGGTTTTTGGCACAAACCTCTTCGCAACCGCCCACTTCTTCGAGCGCAAACCAGAACCACTGGTGTTTACTCGAGCACTTGCTCACCTTGGCTATTCAGCCGATGAGACGTTTTTCGTCGACGATTTGCCCGATAACATCCGCGGCGCCCAAGCCGCCGGTCTCACCGGACACTTATTTGGCCCCCACCACAGCGCAGAAGAGCTCCGCGCCGGCATTGATGCCTTTAGCGCGTCGCGGCCACCGCGCGACTAAAGCGATCACGGCCGAGTAAATCCTGCTGGGTTTCAGCCTGGCGAAACCCCGCTGCCACCAGCGCCTCCCGGGTTTGGTCACCCTGGCCGATGCCGTGTTCGATGAGAACAACCCCGCCAGGTCGCAACAACCAGGCAGCCTCAGCAATCACCCGCTCAATATCCGCAAAGCCCTCGGCGCTGGCAAAAAGCGCCTCGGGAGGATCAAACTCCTGGGTTTCTCGATCCAGCGGTTCGACTCCGGCAATCAAATAGGGCGGATTGGACACCACCAGATCAACACTGGCTATAGCCCGGTGGTCTCGGGCCTCACCGAGATCGCCCAGGACTACCTCGGTGCTGGGGGCAATGGCGTCGACATTTCGGAGCAGGTACTCCCCCGCAGCCTCAGAGGCTTCAACAAGCAGCACCCTGGCGTGTGTGACCTGGGAGGCGATGGCCAGGCCAATTGCTCCCGAACCAGCACACAGGTCAACAACGTCGAGCACATCGCCGGCTGGCACCATCAATTGCGCATCGGCAATGGCCTGCTGGGCAAGCAGTTCTGTTTCTGGTCGCGGGTTAAAAACTCCGGGGCCCACCTCGAGTTCCAAAGTCATAAACGGCGCCCGGCCCGTGATGTGCCACAGCGGCTCACGCGCTTCACGGCGAGATACCCAGTTCTCGAACTGGGCCAGCTGGGTCGCGCTGAGCACGTTTTGATCAATGAGGGCGCGGGCTTGGGCTTCACCGCGGCTGATACCCAGCACGCTCGCCACCAGCGACCACACATCAGCTTCCGGTGAGGCCACACCGGCTGAGCGCAGCCGGTCAATGGCCTGATCGATCACACTCTGGGTGGCAGACACCCGGGGACTACTCCTCGCCGATGGCGTCGAGTTGAGCCTGCTCGTCGTGGGCAACACAGGAGTCGATCACCGGATCGAGCGCACCCGACATCACATGGTCAAGGTTGTAGGCCTTGTACCCGGTGCGGTGGTCGGCGACGCGATTTTCGGGGAAGTTGTAGGTGCGAATCCGCTCGGAACGGTCCATCCCGCGAATCTGCGATTTGCGCAGATTGGAGGCTTCCGCGTCTTGTTCTTCCTGCTGTTTGGCGAGTATTCGCGCCCGAAGAACCCGCATGGCCGCTTCGCGGTTTTGTAACTGAGATTTTTCGTTCTGCATCGACACCACGATGCCCGTGGGCAGGTGGGTGATACGCACCGCGGAGTCGGTTGTGTTGACCGACTGACCGCCGGGGCCACTGGAGCGAAAGACGTCGATTTTCAAGTCATTGGGGTTGATATCGACTTCTTCTGGTTCATCAACTTCAGGAAACACCAGCACACCGGTGGTCGAGGTGTGGATGCGCCCCTGTGACTCGGTGGTGGGTACCCGCTGAACCCGGTGAACACCCCCCTCGTATTTCAGCCGTGCCCACACGCCCTCGTGGGGGTCACTAGATGACGACTTAATCGCGACCTGGACGTTTTTGTAGCCGCCCATGTCGGATTCAGTCTTATCGAGCACTTCTGTTTTCCAGCCGCGTGATTCGGCATAGTGCAGATACATCCGCAGAAGATCAGCGGCAAAGAGCGCGCTCTCCTCACCGCCTTCACCCCC
>CBFHWA010000045.1:0-10510 GCA_965659525.1 Pontimonas sp. | reverse complement strand
AAGGGATTTGGACATTTTTTGTCCCTCGACGAGGACCAGGGCGCTGTGGAGCCAATAGTGGGCAAACTCGTCCCCGGCCGCCTGGGACTGTGCCAGTTCGTTTTCGTGGTGGGGAAAGCGCAAATCCAAGCCACCGCCGTGAATATCAAACCCACTGCCTAAATACCGCTCGGCCATAGCCGAGCATTCGATATGCCACCCCGGCCGCCCGGAGCCCCACGGTGCGCTCCACTGGGCAGAGTCTGGTTCGCCGGGTTTATGGCCCTTCCAGAGGGCAAAGTCGTGGGCGTTTTTCTTTGAGGTGCCCGTCGCCTCAGCAGATTCCATATCGTCTGGGCGTTGGCGGGTGAGCTCGCCGTAGCGCGGCCAGCTGGCGACTTCGAAGTAGACATCCCCTGAGCCATCTTCTGCCACATAGGCATGCCCGGCACTAATCAGGCGCTCAATGAGTGCGACCATGGCGGGAATATCACCGGTTGCCCGCGGCTCGAGGGCGGGTCGGCGAATACCCAGAGCATCGGAGGCTGCGTGGAATTGTCGCTCCACCCGGGAGGCTAACTGCCACCACGGTTCATTCCCAGCAGTAGCTTTTTCGAGGATTTTGTCGTCAATATCGGTGACGTTTCGCACCATGGTGACCTGGTAGCCGCGGTAGTCAAACCAGCGCCACCACAGGTCATAGACCAGCGCGCTTCGCAGGTGTCCAATATGCGGCTCTGATTGGACAGTAGGGCCACAGACATACATCGACACCTGCCCGGACTGGCGGGGCACAAAGTCGACAATCTCCCGGGTCAGGGAGTCATACAGCCGGATGGACACCCCCTCATGCTAGCTGTGAGCTGGTTACTGCCCCCGGCACACCACAAGCGCGGTGGCAATCGCTGTGGCACCCTCGCCGCGGCCGGTGAGACCCAAACCGTCGCTGGTGGTCCCCGCGACGTGAACCGGCGCACCCACCAGCTCCGATAACGACGCATTCATCTGCTCGCGCACCGGTCCAATCCTGGGGTGGTTTCCGATGTATTGCACCGACACCGACTGGGGGACACATCCACTGCTGGCCAACAGCTCGAGTGCTTTGGTCAGCAGGGTGGTGCTTGCTACCCCGGCATATTCCACCCGGTCAACACCGAAGTGGGTACCGAGGTCTCCCAGGCTCGCAGCGGCTAAGAGAGCATCGGTAATGGCGTGGACGATGACATCGCCGTCGCTGTGTCCGGAAAAACCCGGCAGGTCGGCAAAGGACTGCCCGCCAAGGACCAGGGGCTTGTCCGAATCGAAGGGGTGGACATCAACACCGGTTCCCACTCGCAGATCACCACTGGGGGTGAGTCTGCTCTCGAGTACCCGCAGGTCATCCGGGTAGGTCACTTTCATACTCTCCCGGTCCCCGGCAACGGCCAGCACATCATGTCCGGCCTGGCGGAGAACCTCGGCGTCATCGGTGGCATCGCCGGAAAATGCCGCGTAGGCATCCCGCAGGGCGGGGGTGTCAAACCCCTGCGGGGTTTGCACGGAGCCCAGTTGGTTTCGCGGCTGGGCCGAACCGGTCACCGCGGTGGTGGAATCAACCGCGACGATGGTGTCGACCACCGCAACAACCGGGATGACTCCCGTGGCACCCGATTCGAGGGCATCAAGGACGCGGGAAAACACATCACCGGGGGTCAGGGGACGAGCAGCGTCGTGGATGAGCACAAAGCGGCTATCTGCAGACAGTGCCGCTAAGCCGGCACGGACGCTATCGGTTCGACGTGCACCACCCTCAACGACGGTAAGGGCGGTGTCTGGACCCAGGGTGGCCTGTGCCAGCTGGTGAGCGGGAGTGTCCCAGCCCGCTGGGGCGACGACAACGACCTCGAGGGGTGCCGGTAGACCCGCGAGGCTGCCAAGGGCGTGCTCCAGCAGCGTTTTACCCGCTAAAGAAACGAAGGCCTTGGGAGAGGCAGAGGCTAACCGCTCACCGCTTCCCGCGGCGACCACAATCACCGAGAGGGTCACCGGTGTGGTCCTGAAGCCTTAGGAGGCGAGCACCTCGTCGAGAACCTGAGAGGCTTTCTCCTCGTCGGTTTTCTCGGCGAGAGCCAGCTCAGAAATCAGAATCTGCCGGGCTTTGGCCAGCATGCGCTTTTCACCAGCTGACAGGCCGCGGTCTTGGTCCCGGCGCCACAAATCGCGCACAACTTCAGAGACCTTGATGACGTCACCCGATGCGAGCTTTTCGAGGTTTGCCTTGTAGCGGCGCGACCAGTTTGTCGGCTCCTCGGTAAAGGGCTGGCGCAGCACATCGAAAACCTGGTTGACGCCTTCTCGACCAATGACGTCGCGAACACCGACGAGGTCGACATTGTCGGCTGGCACCTCAATAGTCAGATCACCCTGTTTGACGTTGAGTTTGAGATAGAGCTTCTTTTCGCCCTTAATGGTCCGTTGCTTTACTTCGGTGATGGTTGCCGCTCCATGGTGCGGGTAGACAACGGTTTCGCCCACTTCAAACTGCATTAACAACGTCCTTTCGACAAATCCCCAGTTTATCACAGGACTACTGCTACGATTCCGCCCCCGTGAGCTGCCACAATGCCGGCGCCGGGAGGGCACTAATGTCATCGCCAAATCCCATTCCGTTCTGCCCGGTGTAGAAAACGACTCCACCCTTCCACGCGGCACCAACGCTTTTTTTCAGGGCGCGGAGGCCTTTGAGGTGGTCTGCTCGAAAAAGGCTCGGCGGTCGATAATAATGGCGCGATGTCCGTGTCTTTACGGAAGCACAGGGGTTGCGTGTAAAAAAAACACGTTGCGGTTGTAAAAAAACACTTCCTGGTCGGAGAAAAAACACTGACTCGTCGTGAAAAAACAGCTTTCGAGGGTGGCGGGGACCATGCGGGACCAGGAGGATATTCCTTCTGGCTGCCGCCAGCAGACCTACTCGGCTTGGAAAGAGGCTCTTCAGCGGGTCGAATAGGAAAGCCGACGCCCCGGGAAAACGGCCCGTCGAAGTCTTATAGGCTTAGGGCTGTCGGACACTTTGCCCCGCTCCCGACAGCCATCCTGGCGGGGTAGCACCCTGGAGGACATCAACCATCGTGCGCACTCGCTTTGCCACTTCTCTCGCCGCGTCTGCCGTGGCAACACTGGCTCTCACCGGTTGCACCTTCTCGGCCGAGATTGCCAACCTGCAGCCCTACGACCCCTCTGATGGCGTCAGCGTGAAATGGGAAGAGGTCACCGTTCAAAACGCCATGCTCATCACCGCAGACGGCGCTGAGGCCAACCTGGTCCTCACCATCGTCAACAGCTCCGGTGAAGACATTGACCTCCAGGTCCAATACGGTCCAAACGGTGCGAGGACCACCGAAATTGTCGATGTTCCGGCGATGCCCCAGCGCACCCAGGTCGGATCAGACCCGGACAACCAGGTGCTCTTTGTCGATGAGGCCATCATCGCCGGATCGCTGTTTCCCGTGTACTTCCAATACGGCAGCCAGCAGGGTGAAGTCATCGACGTGCCCGTCCTCGATGGCACGCTGCCCGAATACGAACTCCTCGTTCCCTAGGGCCCTGCACCCACTCACCCTGCGCCCACTCCGCACGGCTCCTGTCGGACAGCGCGAGAGCCGAGGCTTCCGCCTGTCCCGGCCTGTGCTGTGACAGAGCTGCGCTGGCGAGAGTACTAACGGCCCTAGGCCTCGAAGCGGTAGCCAAGGCCTCGAACAGTGACGATGACGGTGGGTTGTGATGGGGAGGACTCTATTTTCGAACGCAGGCGTTTGATGTGAACATCGAGGGTTTTGGTATCACCGAAGTAGTCCGATCCCCAGACCCGGTCAATGATTTGACCGCGGGTGAGCACCCGTCCGGCGTTGACCATTAACAACTCGAGCAGCTCAAATTCTTTCAACGGCAATGCCACGGGCTCCCCGTGCAGGGTGACCTGGTGGCGGTCGCTATCGAGGCGAATACCGTGGTGCTCGAGGATGCTGCCCGCCCCCGACTGGTCGGATTCGTGCCGGCGCAGTACCGCTTTGACCCGGGCTAGCAACTCACGACTGGAATAGGGCTTGGTGATGTAGTCATCAGCCCCGAGCTCCAGTCCCACCACGATGTCGACTTCGGAGTCTTTGGCGGTGAGCATGATGATGGGCACCTGGGAGCGGCTTCGCACCTCCCGGCACACCTCCGTTCCGGACATCCCCGGCAGCATCAAATCCAGGAGGATCAAATCAGGCTGGTCATTGCTGGCAGCCTTCACCGCCTCCAGGCCATCGTCAACACCGATGACCTCGTAGCCTTCGCGCTGGAGCAAATACTCAAGTGGTTCCCGTAATGACTGTTCGTCTTCGACAACGAGAATCGTGGTCACGCGCTCTCCCTATGAGGCTCAGGTTGGCGACTGGTGTCGTCAACAGGTGGTGTGGCAATGAATTCAGCAGGCCGAGATTTTGCCCCCCGGGCGCTACCCGACTCCACCACGGTGGGCTCACCGTGACTGGTCGCTCTGGCTTCATCGGCTTCGACGATCTGGAGCTTCACGGTGAAGGTCGACCCTCGGCCGGGATGTGACCACACGCGCACTTCACCGCGGTGGTTTTGTACGACGTGTTTGACGATACTGAGCCCCAAGCCCGTCCCCCCGGTTTGGCGTGAGCGGGCGGGGTCTCCCCGGTAAAAGCGCTCAAAGACCCGGTCAAGTTCGTTGGCGGGAATTCCCACCCCCTGGTCGGTCACGGAAATCTCGACCCGACCGTCGCGGCGAACCACCCCGACCCCGACCCGAGCGGGGCCGGGGGAGTAGGTAATCGCGTTTCGCACGAGGTTGTGAACGGCCGTGACCAACGAGCCGTGGTCACCGAGCACCCACGCTTTGGACTTCGCGTCGACCACGAGCTCGATATCGGATGATTCGGCCAGGACGCGGTTGGCGTCAACGGCGGAGTTGACGACGTCATCAACAGCCACAGGCTCGCCATCGGCGATACCGCCGAGGGATTGCAGTCGCGAGAGCTCGATGATGTCTCCGGTCAGCTCTGCTAAACGGTTTCCTTCTTTTTCTAAACTCGCCGCAAACTTTCGCACCTGCTCGGGGTCATCAGCCGAGAAGCTCAGTGCCTCGGCCAGCAGCGACACCGCCCCGATGGGGGTTTTTAGTTCGTGGGAGATATTGGCGATGAAGTCGCGGCGGACATTGTCGATGCGGTAAATATCGGAGCGGTCTTCTGCGACGAGCAGGACAAAGCGTGAGCCCAGTGGTGCGACGCGGACCATGACTTTCAGCGGATTACCCTCAGCGCTGGTGAGCTCATATTCCTCCTGCAGCGACTTGCCGACCGCTCGGGCGCGGTTGACCAGGGTCTTTAGCTGGGCCAGGGCCAATTCGCGGTCTTCGACAAACCCCAAATCCATTGCGGTGCGCGAGGCGCGAATCACGCGGTTATCGGCATCGAGGACCAAGCCGGTGGCGCCGATGACTTCCAGAGCGGTGTCGAGTCCGTCCGGAACGATCTCCTGGTCGATACCCCCACCGGCGCTCCAGGGGTGTCGAATGAGCCAGATGAGACCCACGATGAGAGCACCGAGGCCAAAGCCCAGCAGCGCGCTCCAAGGCCAGCTGGTGAGAACATCCATATCAGGAGGGTACGCGCCATGCCCCACAGCCGGCCACATCTGGCCGGTAGACTGCGCAGAAAAGAACAACTGTTTACGAAATCCTCACTGGCCGTTTACCCGTATTCGACACAGTGGCAGGTATTCACCGCCCAAATCCATGTTTTAGGGAGCGCTCATGCGCGAGCTGTTTCAGCAAGAACTCGCCGAACTAAAAGACGACCTCGTCGATATTGCCAAAAGTGTCGAATCGGCCATGTCTCGCGCCGTTGAAGCGTTTAACAAATCCGACGTCCAGTTGGCTGAGCAGGTCATCGCTCAGGACCACACAATCGACGACGCGGTAAAAGAACTCGACGAACAATCGATTGCCATTCTGGCCAGGCAGTCGCCTGTTGCCGGCGACCTGCGTCAGGTCATCAGCACACTGCGTATTAGCGCCTCCCTGGAGCGTATGGGTGACCTCGCCTCGCACCTCGCCCAGCTCGCCCGCTACCGCTTCCCCGAAAAGGTCGCCCCGAAGGGCATCCGACCCACGTTCAAAGAAATGGGCGCACTCGATCTGGAAATGTCCGCCCTGGTGGTGAAACTGCTCCAGACCCCGACTGAGTCAACAGTCAATGAAATCCGCGACCTCGATGACCGCATTGACGCGCTTCACCTCAGCGTTTTTGAAACGGTCCTCAGCGAAGAGTTCGGCTCGGGAACAGCGACCGTTGTTGACGCGACACTCGCCTCTCGCTACTTAGAGCGCTTCGCCGACCACGCGGTCTCCATTGCCAAGAAAGTCCACTACTTGCTCACCGGCGAGTGGGACCCAGACGGCGACGAGTAGAACGACTCACACCAGCTTTCGCTGCCTCTGCAGCGGCAGGCGTTCGACTGAGCGGCGCTTACCTGACTACTTTTTTCCCTGTGAGGCCACCGCTTTGGCCCCGGCTTCAGCCGCTTCAGGGTCCAAATAGCGGCCCTTACCGGTAATAGCACCCTGCTCATCGGTGTCGTAGACCAGGGGAATGCCGGTGGGAATATTCAACTGCGTGACCTCATCGTCGCTTAAGCCCTCGAGGTGTTTGACTAACCCCCGCAGGCTGTTGCCGTGGGCAACAACCAGCGTGGTCTTATCGGTCAACACGTCTGGCTGAATATCAGAGCGCCAGTAGGGCAGCATCCGATCAATGACGAGCTTGAGGGACTCGGTTTTTGGTAGGTACTCACCCAGGTCGGCGTAGCGGGGGTCACCGACTTGGGAAAACTCACTATCGTCGCCAATGGGCGGGGGTGGAGTATCGAAGCTTCGACGCCAGATCTGGAACTGTTCATCGCCATACTGCTCAAGGGTTTGGGCTTTGTCTTTACCCTGCAGGGCGCCGTAGTGGCGCTCGTTGAGCCTCCAGTTTCGCTTCACCGGAATCCACAACCGATCACAGCCCTCCAGGGCGAGGTGGGCGGTTTGAATCGCCCTGGTTAGCAGGGACGTGTGGAGGACATCGGGCAGAAGCGACGCTTCTGCCAAGAGCTCCCCGGCACGCGCTGCCTCCCGGCGACCCTGGTCGGTGAGCCTCACATCAACCCAGCCGGTAAAGAGGTTTTTTTCATTCCACTCGGATTGGCCGTGTCGAAGAAGAATTAGCGATCCACTCATGACTCCAAGCCTAGTTGGACCCCCAACGCCGCTGATTTCACGCGGCACCTCCCCACGCACGTGAATAAGCACACGACGAGGCAGGCTCCTAGCGGCCTGTTCGCACCTGACGAATGGCCTCGCGTCTTGTTGCCCCCGCATCGGGGGCAACTAACACTTCTTGGCTTGCCACGATGTGCTCATCCGGGCCCTGGACACTCAGTTGCGCTTCCGGGTCGGTGTTTCGTTTAATCACGGCCAACGCGATCGGCCCCCACTCGTAGTGGCGAACAGCCCGGGTGATCACTCCGACGGTTTTGTCACCCAGGCTGACGTCGGCCCCAGCCTCGGGTAACACAGCGCCCGAGCCATCGAGGTGGAGCAGAACCACACGGCGCGGCGGGTGGCCCAGGTTGTGGACTTTGGCGACGGTTTCTTGACCGCGGTAACAGCCTTTTTCTAGATGCAGTGCCGTTCGAATCCAGTCGAGCTCATGAGGCAGGGTCTTGTCATCAACATCACCCAACAGGGTGGGCCGGGCGGCACGAACCAACAGTGCCTCCAGGGCGTGTGTTCCCGCCCACGACGGTGCGATCTCAGCGCTTAGCTGATCGCGCGGGTGGAGCCAGTAGACAAGCTCCAGGCCCTCGCCGGGGTGGGGCTCTGGGCCATAGCCCACGGCGCCTGGCCCAATGTCTGGCCACGGATCAGACCACATCGCTGGTGAGGAACCATCCGGCGCACGACCCGTTGTGGCCAGCACACTCCACTGCCCAGAGACCGTCTCGATATCGACCTGCATACGAAAGCGCATTCGCACCAGCCAGGCCGAGAGACTCTCGGCTGTGCCAGGCTCCGTCAGGAGCCAACTGGTCTGGCCGTCATCGGTGATGAGGAAGCGGTGTTCGATATGACCGTGGGGGTCGAGAATCAGCGCCTCGGTTGTCGCGCCGGATGGGAACCCAAGCAGTTCTTGAGAGCAGATTGAGTTCAACCAGATCAACCGGTCGGGCCCGGTGAGGGTGATCACCTCGTGATCACCCAGATCAACCCAGGCTTCGCCGCGGTCGAGCAGGCGCTGTTCAGACAGCGGGTTTCCGTAGTGCCAGGCGACACCCTCGCCAATGGCGCCGTCTAAACCCAGCAGCGGTGAGGCCACAGCGTTAGCGCTGCCCCCGGAAGAGGTTTAACAACACGACGGCAGAAACCCAGCCGATGGCCAGCACTGCCAGGCCCAGAAGGCCGAGGAAGAAGAATTCAAGAAGGAGCAGGTTTCCATGCACACCCTCAGTCTAGAACGAACCAGGCAGTGGGGCTGAAAGGGGGCCGAAAAATCTCCAGGTGGCGGCCTGGCGGGCGGCGACTAGACTGACGCGATAGCCAGAAGAGCCAATCGTGTGGGGAGGTGGTGACCGGTGGCCAGCATTTTGATGCTCAGCGGCGACGACCACTCCGCGGTGTTGCCCTCCCTGGGTCTGCTCGCCCACCGGGTAAAAACCATCCCGGCAGAGCCCGCATCACTGGTTCGTGCGCCCAGTGCCGAAATCGTCATGGTCGATGCGAGAAACGATCTCGCCCAGGCCAAAGCACTCTGTCGCATCCTGCAGACCACGGGAATGTCATCGGCACTGATGGTGGTTGTGACCGAGGGGGGCATGCCGGCGCTGAACTCCGAATGGGGTTTTGACGACGTCATCTTGAGCCACGCCGGACCCGCCGAGGTTGACGCCCGGATTCGCCTGGTGCTCACCCGTGAGGAAGCCAAACCCGGCTCCGAGATGATTCAATCCTCCGGCGTTGTGATCGACGAGGTGTCCTACCAAGCCAAAGTCAACGGTCGGGCATTGGATTTAACCTTCAAAGAGTTTGAATTACTGCGCTTCCTTGTCGCCCACCCCTCCCGGGTGTTCACCAGAGAACAGTTGCTCTCTGAAGTGTGGGGCTATGACTATTTCGGCGGAACCCGAACAGTCGATGTTCACGTGCGACGACTGCGGGCAAAACTGGGCGACATGGAGTCATTGATTGGCACGGTGCGAAACGTCGGTTACCGCTTCACGGTCATTGATGAGCAGTCAGCGGGTTCGAGCGCTCCCGCAACAGCGGCGAAGCTCGCGGCTGAGCAGTAGGAGCCACCATGGGGTGGTTACCCGTTGTTTACGAAGCGGTGTTTGCATGAATAGTGTGAACCCGACTGAGCGCGACTACGAGGTTGGTACCGGTGTCGGCGGTGACTTCATCGACGACTACGACGAAGGCCCACCCGATGCCCCCGACTTACCAGCAGAGCGTTATTTCGACCGAGAGCTCAGTTGGTTGGCGTTTAACCAACGCGTGCTCGAACTGGCTGAAGATGGCAATATTCCCCTGCTGGAGCGGGTGAAGTTTCTGGCCATTTTTGCCTCAAACCTCGATGAGTTCTTTATGGTCCGTGTCGCTGGTCTGAAGCGCCGAATTGTGACCGGTATTGCCGTTCCCACCAATACCGGCAAAGGCCCCCAGCAGGTCCTCGACGATATCGCCCAGCGCGCCCACGAGCTCCAAATCCGCCACGCCACTGTTTTGCACGAGTTGGTCAAACCCGCCTTGGATGACCACGGCATCCACATCGAGTCCTGGTCAGATTTGGCAGAAAACGACCGGCAGCGACTCGATGAGGTCTTCACCGACCAAATCTTCCCGGTTCTGATGCCCTTGGCCGTCGACCCAGCCCACCCTTTTCCCTATATCTCGGGACTCTCTCTCAACCTCTCCGTGCGGATCAGGGACCCCCGGACCAACCGGGTGGAATTTGCCCGGGTGAAAGTGCCGCCGATTTTGCCGAGGTTTTACCCGCTGCCCGATGACGATTCCGGCCGGGTGCGCTTTATCGCGATCGAAGACCTCATCTCCCACCACATCGGTGAGCTTTTTCCCGGGATGGAAGTTCTCGAACACCACGAGTTTCGCATCACCCGAAACGAGGATGTCGAAATCGATGAGGATGAGAGTGAAAACCTCATCCAGGCACTGGAGCGGGAGTTGCTGCGCCGGCGCTTTGGTCCGCCCATTCGGTTGGAAATCACCGACGATATGGACGATGTCACCCTCGAGCTGTTGGTCAACGAATTGGGCATCACCGACCAGGAGGTCTATCGCCTTCCGGCACCCCTGGGGCTAAACGGCTTGTTCCAGTTAGCTGATCTCGATCGACCCGATCTGAAGTACTCCAAACAGGTACCGCTGACCCCGGTTGATCTGCTACCCAGCGAACCAACCGATGAGCCAGATATTTTCCGCTCC
>CBFHWA010000044.1:0-10597 GCA_965659525.1 Pontimonas sp. | reverse complement strand
TCTACCTCGGGTCTTTGGGCGCCTAACCACGCGCTGAACACCGCTCTAAGCGGCGGGTAACGCCCCAATCGCGGGTCTCTTGTGGGGCCTCTGTGTTGGTTTTTTGCCATACCGCGGTTGGCATCTGCTGCCAGCCGCCCCGCGGCTTGGTGGAAAAAACTGTGGGCCCCGATTCTCTCGAACCGGGGCCCACCGTTTAAGCGGTAGTAAACACCGCTGCCTAATGAGTGGCTAGAAGTTCTTCACCACGTCGATCGGGCTGTTGGTGTTGTCCTCACCGTACTCGTAAATACCAACCTGAGCTTGGGTGGGGTCACCGTTGTCACCGAAGGTGATCGGGCCAGAGAAACCGTCATAGTCGGCCACTCCACCCTCATTGATGATGTCCGCACACTCGGCAAACGAGAAGCACTTCGTGCCATCGCCTGAACCACCAGAGATTTCCTGGAGTTCAGCAGCAATTGCGGCCGAACGGCTCGACTCAGCCTGAAGAGCCGCGAGGGCAATCAGGATGACTGCGTCGTAGGACTCAGTCGCGTAGGCCCAGGTGTCTTCCTCGAACAGCGAGGGGTTACCCATTTCCATCCACACTGCATCGGCACGATCTTTGAAGTCGGCAGCAACAGCATCACTGGTGGGGCCAGGAAGAGTTCCCTTGGCTCCAGTGATCAGGCCCGGCTCAAAATCGTCCGAGTAGTTGGAGAGGTTTCCGTCGGTGAAGTAAATCTTGTCACCGGGGAAGCCAGCCGCAACAATCTCAGGCACTGCGGTGATGGTCTCGTCGAACAGGATGACCACGAGGGCATCCGGGTCACCAGCAAGCGCCTCGCTGATCTGCGAGGTCAGGTTAGTGTCACCCTGGTTCACGGACGGGGTTGCCAGAACCTCACCACCGGCAGCTTCGAAGGCCTTGGTGGCCTCGTCGCGCAGGGTGGTTCCGTACGAGTCGTTGAGAACGATCATCGAAGCGGTTTCATTTCCGTCCTGAGCCAGCAGAGTTCCGAGGGCTTCACCCTGGAGGAAGTCAGCCGGAGCGGTACGGAAGTAGAGTCCGTCGTCGTCGTAGTCAGAGAACGCGGTCGAGGTGTTGGCAGGCGACATCATCAGCACGCCGGCTTCCTTGGTGACCTGGTCGATGAACTGCAGGGACACACCAGAGGAGGCAGCCCCAACAATGGCACGAACATCTTCGTTGAGGAGACGAGGAATGTCGGTCTCGTACACCTTGTTATCCAGGTCGCCCGAGTCGCCGTAGACAACATCAAGAGTGACGCCCTTGTTGGCGTCGTTTACGTCCTTGACAGCCAAGGCAACGCCCGCCTCTTCCGGCGGTCCGAGGAAGGCCAAAGATCCGGTAACAGGCAAAGCTGTTCCAATCTTGACCTCCGGGAAGGTCTCCGACTGTGAGCCGGCCGCACAACCACTGAGAACCAGTCCCGATGCGGCAAGAATGGCGACGCCACCCACAACCTTCGAGACGCCCCGTGACGGCGTCGTGCTCATTCGCGTATACACGCCCATGAATACTCCTTAAATACTCTTCTCGGTCCAATAGACACGAGGGCCGCGCGATACACGACCACCCACCATGCTAGGCGCCAGCTAACCTTCAATCACTACTGGATGATTACAGCCCTGTAACAACCCACCGAGGAATTTCGGGGCAAAAATCGGTTATTTCCCCGCAAACGCGCGCATGCGCAGGGCATCCGCGATGAAAATGCCAAGGGCTACCACGATCAGTCCAAAGCCCCACCAACGCTCAATTGGCATTGGTTCCATGAGGACAGCAATCCCCAAGACCGCCTGCAGAATGGGGTTTAGATACTGCAAAAGCCCCACGCTCGACAGCGGCAACCGCCGGGTGGCGGCGGCAAAAAGCAGGAGCGGGATGGATGTGGCCGCACCAGCCAGTGAAATGAGAATCACCAACCTGAGATCCCCACTGGCCACCGCGAGACCGTCGCCGAGGGCAATCCCCACCAACACCACAATTGCCAGGGGGGTCACCCACAGCGTCTCGAGAGTGAGGCCCGTCAGGGCCGGCATCTGACCGAGAGACTTCTTGACCAGGCCATAAAACCCAAACGACATCGCCAAGCTCAGTGCAATCCAGGGGAATTGGCCATAGGCGAGAACGAGAACCACAACCGCGACCGCCCCAAACCCCAGAGCAACCCACTGTGCGATGCGAAGTCGCTCGCGCAAGATGATGACTCCCAGCAGCGCCGTCACCAGGGGGTTGATGAAATACCCCAGAGCGGCGTCAATGACGTGACCGGTCTGGGTGGCATAGACAAAAATCGACCAGTTCACCAAAATCAACACCCCGGCAACGGCGGTCAGCAGCGCGCTTCGTCGATCGCGCAAGACTGCGAAGGCTTCGCGCACGTTCTGGGTGGCCAACAAAATGACGACACAGAACACAAGCGAGAGCACAATTCGCCACGCGACAATCTCAATCGACGAGGCCGGGGCGAGCGCTACGAAATACAGCGGCAGCACACCCCAGAGAGCGTATGCGGCGACACCGAAGCCGTAACCGGCTCGAAGGCTCTTGGCGTCAGTTAGCGTCACTGCTTTAGGTTAATGCTCCGAATGCACCCCAGAAAATGCGAATGCCCCGGCCGCGAGGCCGGGGCATTGCGTGAAAAGGGTTTAGCGCTCGACGACTGCAAGAACGTCTTTGACCGAAAGCACCAGGAACTCGTCGGTTCCGAACTTGACCTCGGTTCCGCCGTACTTGGAGTAGAGCACACGGTCGCCGACGGACACGTCAAGCGGAATGCGCTTGTCACCCGACATACGACCGGGGCCTACGGCCACGACCTCGCCCTCCTGGGGCTTCTCCTTGGCCGTATCCGGGATGACCAGACCAGAAGAAGTGGTCTGTTCGGCTTCGACCTGCTTAATGACGACGCGATCCTCGAGCGGCTTGATAGACACCGACACGGTTGACCTCTTTCTGAAACTAATGGGTTAGCACACTCACCACGTGAGTGCTAAGCACTACTGTATCGAACGATTTAGCACTCACGCAATCCGAGTGCCAAAATCTGCTGGGCGCACCTGCGACAATGACACAGTGGCAGTCAACACCGAGCTATTGCTGCAGTCGCAGACGCTGACACTCATCGATTCGCTGCGCGATAAACGCTCCGATGCTGACATCGTGCACACCGTGAGCGAGCTCAAAAAGACGGGAATCGACGCCGAGACAATTCATCAGGTTCTCCACCAGGTCCGCCTGCGCAACAGGGCACGCAGCAAATTTGGCGACTACGCCGACCAGATGCTCTTTACCGAATCGGGCCTCGAACAATCCACCCGGCTGCCCGTCGCCGCTCACCACGCTGGCCGTTTTCGTGACGCCCGGCTGACGTCAGTGGCCGACCTCGGTTGCGGATTAGGAGCCGACTCGATGGCCTTCGCCGCTTTGGGCCTTCGTGTCCAGGCCGTGGAATCTGATCCGGTAACTGCCGCTCTCGCCAGTTATAACCTCGCCCTGTTCGATAACGTCAGCGTCCACCACGACGACGCCCTGAGCTTTGACCACTCAGCGGTCGAGGGCATCTGGATAGATCCCGCCCGGCGCGAGGGGGGAACAAAGCTGTGGTCGCCCGAGCAGTGGTCGCCCCCACTCGATCGGGTCTTCGATATTGCCCGGCGCACACCCGCGGGAGTCAAACTGGCGCCCGGGATGGACCGTGACCTCATTCCCGCCAATGTTGAAGCCCAGTGGGTCAGCCATCGTGGGGATGTCGTGGAGCTTGTGCTGTGGTGGGGCGGGCTAGCCCGCCCGGGCATCAAACGCTCCGCCCTGGTGCTCGCTGATTCGCATTCGGCAGAAATCTCCGGTGAGGCTGATGCAGATGACGCCCCCCTGCGGGAGCTCTCGGAATACCTTTACGAACCAGACGGCGCCGTGATTCGAGCCAGACTCATCGGCGACCTCGCGCGGCGCATCGGCGGGGGCATGCTCGACGGCGAGATCGCCTACATCACAAGCAACAGCGAACACCACACCCCCCTGGCCCAAGGGTTTCGCATTCACGAAGTCCTCCCGGCAAAAACGCGAGAGCTCTCCCAATGGGTGAAACGAGCCGACATTGGCACCCTCGAGATCAAAAAACGCGGACTCGACATCGATCCTGCTGCGCTGCGGCGACGCCTGAATCCCCGCGGAAGCCAGAGCGCCACCCTGATTCTCACCCGCTATCAGGGCCGCCGAGTTGGCCTCGTCGCCGAGCGGCTTGATTAGCCAGGCGGTAGCAGCAATCCAGCACTCACCAGCAGCGCACGAATCAGCGGAGTCGCCGCGAGAATTCCCACCACCGTCGACACCGCGATGCCGAGGTAACCAAGGATGAGGGCGACGGTGACCACGCCACGACGCGCCTTTGGATGAGGTTTAGCGATATGCCCGGTCACGACGGCCACAATCGCGGGAATCACTCCCAGCCCGAGGGCCGGAGAGAGCGCGAGGCCGATAATCCCCAGCGAGAGACTCACGGAGGGAAGCCAGGGGGTCTTGGGGCTCGGCGCACGCGTGGTTGACGCCGTGACGGTGGGTTGGAGCCCAGTAATGGGTCCATCGATTTGTTCGAGCCCCTCTGGATCATCGGCATCCCAGGAGGGATCCCGATCAGCACCAACGGGGCTAGGGTCCTCGCTGGTCTCATGTTCCGTCTCTGAAACCACCCCGAGTTGGGCGTGCTGGGCCGACACTGTCGACTGGGCTGAAACACCGAGGCTCGAGGGCGCCTTGCCCCGTCGGATCAACTCAGCACCCAGGCCGGCAATCATCGCGCCATTATCGGTGCACAGCGATAGCGGTGGAATGCGCAAATCCACCCCGGCTTCCTCACAGCGGGCTTCGGCCACGGCCCGCACCCGGGAATTAGCCGCCACACCACCGCCCAGGACCAAGCGCGGCACACCGTATTGGGCACAGGCATCGAGGGCCTTGCTGACCAACACATCGGCGACTGCTTCCTGGAATGACGCCGCAACATCGGCCACCAGTTCGCTGTTGCCGGCGTCTCCATTCGATTCCCACCACCGCGACACCGCGGTTTTCAACCCGGAAAACGAAAAGTTGAACCGGTGTTTGGCCTGATCCTTGTGTTGAGTAAGGCCGCGCGGAAACGAATACGCCTCGGGGTTACCCTCCCGAGCGACTCGATCAATCTCGGGACCACCGGGATAGGGCAGACCAATCAGGCGCGCGACTTTGTCAAAAGCCTCCCCCGCGGCGTCGTCGATTGTTTCGCCCAACAATTCGACATCGTCGACCAAATCGCGAATAAGCAACAACGACGTGTGCCCGCCGGAGACCAAGAGAGCAACACAGGGCAGGTCAAGCTGTCGACCCTCGGAGCGCAACAGCTCCACCGCGACATGGCCCACAAGGTGGTTGACGGCGTAGAGCGGTCGGTTAAGCGAGACCGCAAGCCCCTTCGCGGCGCCGACACCGACCATCAGGGCACCCGCCAATCCCGGGCCCGAGGTGACAGCAACCGCGTCGATCTGATCAACGCTTACTCCCGCGCGCTCGATGGCCTCGGTGAGAACCTGGGGCAGGGCCTCGACGTGGGCACGAGCAGCGACCTCCGGAACAACACCACCAAAACGTCGGTGCTGGTCCATCGACGAGGAAACGACATTGGCTAAGAGCTCATCGCCGCGGACAATACCCACCGACGTCTCGTCACAGCTTGTCTCAATTCCCAGCACCACAGCCGCGTCGCGATTCATCGCTTCGCTCCCTGAGTTATGTGGCTTGGTCGTCGCATCACCACAGCATCGACACCGTCTGGCTGATAGTAGCCTCGCCGTCGGTCAATTTCCCGAAAACCTCGGCTTTCGTAAAGGGCTTGGGCGCTGTCGTTATCAGCGCGCACGTCCAGAAAAATTTCTGGCACTCGCCGGCTGTCTGCTAGCTCGACTAAAGCGTCGAGTAACTGGCCGCCAAAGCCCTGCCCCCGGTAGTGAGCCTCAACGGCGAGGGTTTGAATATCGCCCGGCTGGCCAGGCTCCGGGCTTCGAAGCCCGCCATATCCCACCACCGCGCCATCATCATCGAGCACGAGATAGTGCGATGCCGAATGGGCCAGCTCGTCGCGCATCACCTCGGGTGACCACGCGTCAGCACCAAAGATGCGAGCCTCGGCGTGTTGTAGAGCATCGATATCCTCCGGCCTGGCCGGACGAATCACCGGGGTCACCCGGGCACCGTCACGTCTGGTTCACGCAAATAGATTGGCCGCGGCAGCTCCAGAGGCTCACCACGCGACCGCAGCGTCAGGGCCGCGCGAACTAACGCCACCGGGTCGACGTAATCGAGCCAGACGATACGAGCACCCTCTCGGTGGGAGGCGTCGTCAGCAATCTCGTCGCGAGGAATCAATGTTGTCTCGCCGACGCGCAGCCCCAACCCCCCGAGCGGGTGCGGGCGGTAGCGGGTGATCGCCCACTCTCCGCGCCTGGCATCAGAAACCACCACGATGTCACTGGTCACCTCAAGGGCGACCGCGTCGTGGCTTCGAACGGGCCAGACGGGAAGCGAGCGCGCCCAGGCAAAACTCTGCGCCGCTGCAATTCCCACCCGAAGCCCGGTAAACGGCCCCGGGCCAACACCCATCACCACGGCGGTGATGTCACTTGCTGACACTCCCGCTTCTTCCAGGGCACCCGCAATGAGCGGCCCCACGGCTTCGGCGTGACTGCGGCGATCACGTGTTTCCCGCACGGCCAGGGGTGTCGCTTCGGAATCGGTGATGGCGACGGCTGTTCCCGCCGATGAATCAATGGCCAGAATCATTGAGTGCCTCCAACAGGGGGTGGAAATGATCTGACGGTTCGCCGGAGCGGCTGTGGGCGGTGATGGTCACAATCCGCTCGCGATTATCGGCAAAGTCATCATCACTTTCGCTCAGTGATTGTGCGGTCGCAATATCGATATCGAGCCACTCGTTGGCGACCTGTTCAACGAAGGGACGGCCCCACTCGATCAGCGCAATGGAGTGCTCGTAGTCGAGGTCTAGGTCAATGAGTTCGTCAGCGTGTGAGAGCCGGTAAGCATCGACGTGGACAAGCGCTGGACGATCGGGGTGCTGGCGGGGATGGGTTCTCGCCAGGACAAAAGTGGGCGATTGAATGGTTCCCTCCACACCAAGGCCCTCCCCCACACCGCGCGACAGTGTCGTTTTTCCTGCCCCCAGCGGCCCGTGTAACACCACGACATCGCCAGCGCCCAGGTGGGAGGCGATGTCTCGACCCAACTGTTCCATATCCTCTGAGGTCGACATATGCAGTGTGGTCATCTGACCACCCGGGGTACCCGGTTACCCACCAGGGAGACCAACTCGTAGGGAATTGTTCCCGCAATCTCGGCCCACTCGGCTGCCGACGGGTGGCCCTCTGCGGGATCGCCCCACAGGACGGCCCAGTCGCCAACGACGACCGGATAGTCGCCGACATCAACAGAAATCTGGTCCATCGACACCCGGCCGGCAACGCGAAAGCGTTGGTCGCCGATGACGACCGGGCCGCGAGAGGAGGCATGCCGGGAGAGGCCATCGGCGTAACCCAGCGGGATCACGGCCATGGTCGTCTGCGTACTCGTTCGATAGGTCAAGTCGTAACCCACACCGTGGCCTGCCGGAAGTCGTTTTGTGAGGATCACCTGGCCGGACAGGCGCATTGCGGGCTTTAGCCCCAGCCCCTCCAACTGAGCCACCATCGGATAGCCGTAAGCAGCGATACCAAATCGGGCCAGCGAGAGCTCTGGCTGGGGTGTCCTAATGGATCCGACGCTTGCGCCACCGTGGATGAGTTCTGGCTGCAACCCCGCATCGCTCATGACCTCACGCGCCCGGCCAAAGCGCTCGAGTTGCTCCCGGTCTGACTCGACCGAGTGCAGCGACAGGTGAGTAAATATGCCCCGAACACGAATCAGCCCCCGGGCTTCGAGTGCGGCAGCAGCCTCAGCAACGCTCCCCCATTCAGCCTCAACAATCCCTCCTCGACCCATCCCGGAATCGATTTTCACTTGGATAACCGCCGGATTCGCAACCGATGCACTCTGGGCCACCCGCTCGAGCTGCTCGAGGCTGGAGAGCCCCAAATCGATACGCGCCTGGATTGCCTCGGAAATCGGTGACTGTGGGCCAATCAGCCAGGCCAGCACCGGTGCCTCAATTCCCGCCTGACGAAGCGCGAGTGCTTCATCAAGATCAGCTGTTCCCAACCAGGTTGCTCCGGCTTCCAGCCCCGCCCGTGCGGCGACGACAGCGCCGTGGCCGTAGCCGTCGGCTTTTACCACCACCATGGACTCGGCCGTTCCCGCCGCGTTATGCAGTGCCTCGACGTTATGCGAAATATGGCCCGGGCGAATCAGTGCCTCACGCATCAGGCCGAACCACCTCTCGATTCGGCGACCACGAACGCAATGGCGACACCCCCATCATGACTGAGGGACAGATGCCACGAGTCAATGCCCAACGACTTGGCAGCCTCGTGTGCACCACCGCTTATTTCAAGACGCGGTGGCGATTGCACAGGCCTATCCACCTGGATGTCGTGCCACGAAAACCCCGTGATGTGCCCACCCAGAGCTTTCAGTGTGGCTTCTTTTGCCGCAAATCGAGCGGCGAGAGATGGCGCCTCATCGGCAGCCGACATCCCCGCCGTGTCCACGGTGCCAAAAACGCGCTCGCGAAGCGCCGGGGTTCGCTCTATCGCCCTGCGGAGTCGATCAATGTCGACAACATCCACTCCGACCGAAATCACCACGGCCGGTTACTCCACCGTGACCGACTTGGCGAGATTTCGCGGCTGGTCAACATCCAACCCTTTCGCCATCGCCAATTCCATGCCGAAAATATGCAGCGGGATGACCGCCAGCAGGGGTTCAACAAACGGGTGGGCCGGCGGGAGGGCAATAACCTCATCAGCAAAGGGCAATACGGCGGCGTCTCCACGTTCTGCCAGGGCGATGACCCGGGCACCGCGGGCACGAATCTCCTGGATGTTCGAGACCACTTTGGCGTGGAGAGAATCGGGGTCACGGGGGCTGGGAACGACGACAAAAACAATCTGCCCGGGTTCAATTAGCGCAATCGGGCCGTGTTTCAGCTCACCAGCGGCAAAGCCCTCCGCGTGGATGTAGGCAAGCTCCTTAAGCTTCAGAGCTCCCTCGAGGGCAATCGGGTAACCCACGTGGCGTCCGAGGTAGAGCACCGAGTGGGTATCGGCCATCCACTTGGCAAGCTCATGAATACGATCCCCGGTCGCCACCATTTCCGTCATCTGATCGGGCGTGGCCAACAGAGCCTCGGCGATCATGTGGCGGGCATCATCGGGCATCGTCCCGCGTGCCTGGGCAAAACCAAGAGCCAGAAGATAGGTCGCGATCACTTGGGCGGTAAACGCCTTGGTCGATGCCACCGCGACTTCCGGTCCCGCGTGGGTGTACAACGTGGCACGGGATTCGCGCGGAATCGTCGCGCCCTGGGTGTTGCAAATCGATAACGTGAGCGCACCGGCCTCAGCCGCATGTCGAACAGCCATGAGGGTATCCATGGTTTCTCCGGACTGGCTCACTGAGACCACGAGCGTCTTTTCGTCCAAAACGGCTCCGCGGTATCGAAACTCGTGCGAGAGCTCGACGCTGGCGGGAATATGTGCCCACTTCTCCACCGCATACGCCCCGATCATGGCCGCATAGGCAGCAGTGCCACAGGCAATGAACACAACGCGGTTAATATCCGACGACTCGAGGATGTCGGCCAACTCCGGTAGCTCAAGCTCACCACTCTGGGTGATTCTCCCGCGCAGCGTGTTGGCGACTGCTTCGGGCTCTTCCGAGATTTCCTTGGCCATAAAACTCGACCATCCGCCCTTTTCAGCGGCACTGGCATCCCAGTCGATGCTGAATTCTTCGGGTGTTACCGGCTGGCCGGAAAAGTCACTCACGCTGACACCATCGGGGGTAATCGTCACGACCTGATCTTGGCCCAGAGCAACAGCGCGCCGGGTGTGCTCAACAAACGCCGCGACATCCGAGGCCAAAAAGTTTTCACCCTCACCGAGTCCAACAACGAGCGGCGAATTCCGGCGAGCGCCCACAACGACTCCCGGGTGGTCACGGTGGGTCACTAACAGCGTGAAGGCCCCATCGAGCTGGTTGGCGACTTCCCGAAGAGCGTCAGTGAGGTCACCGGTCTTGCGATAGGCAAGGCCGACCAAATGGGCGGCAACTTCTGAATCGGTTTCGCTGACACAGGCGATACCCGCGCTTGTGAGCTCACCCATCAACTCTTGATAGTTCTCGATAATGCCGTTGTGGATCAGGGCAAGTTTGCCGTCATCAGCCAGATGCGGGTGGGCGTTCACGTCAGTGGGCCCACCGTGGGTGGCCCACCGGGTGTGAGCGATTCCGGTCATCCCCTCACCCAAAGACTGGGTGGTCAAGAGGTCGGCCAACACCTGCAGCTTGCCCGCCCGCTTGGCACTGCGCAGACCTAACTGCTCATCAATCACGGCCACACCGGCGGAATCGTAGCCGCGATACTCGAGGCGTTTCAGACCGGCC
>CBFHWA010000043.1:0-10645 GCA_965659525.1 Pontimonas sp. | reverse complement strand
CGGCGATTCTCATGTGACGGGACCATCCGGACCCGGGCACCCCACCGGGGGATGGTGGTCGGGAATTGTGGGACCAGGACGCGCGCTGGATACCGATCATTTCGCCGTGATCGTGCCCAATATTCTTGGCGGTTGTCAGGGCTCCACCGGACCAGCGACCGTATCGCCAGACGGCAGAGAGTGGGGTAGTCGCTTCCCCTACCTCACTATTCGTGACCAGATACGCCCCATCACCACACTGGCCGATGAATTGGGAATTGAGACCTTTCATTCGGTTATTGGCGGGTCGATGGGGGGAATGCACGCTCTGGAATGGGCGCTCGAGTATCCTCGGCGCGTAGAGCGGCTGGGACTGATTGCCACCACAGCGGTGACCAGTGCCGACCAGCTGGGGGTCAACTCGGTGCAGATCGAAGCCATACTCGGTGACCCCGCATTCGCGCGGGGTGACTACTACGACAACGACGAGGGCCCCTACCGGGGTTTAGCTCTTGCCAGGCGGATGGCACTGCTGAACTACCGCTCTGCCCAGGAGTTAAACGAGCGCTTTGAGCGCAGCTGGCAGGGCACCCACTCGCCACTGGGTGGTGGTGGGCGCTTCGCGGTGGAGAGCTACCTAGACTTCCACGGAAACAAATTCACCCGGCGCTTTGATGCCAACAGCTACCTCACCCTCGTCCAAGCGATGAACAGTCACGATATCGCCCGCGACCGCGGCGATATCGCCACAGTCCTCTCCGGGATTACCTGCCCGACCCTGGTACTCGGAGTCGATAGCGACCGGCTTTTTCCTCCCGACCAACAACACACCCTGAACGAACACATCCCGGGTGTGCTCGACCCCGGTGCGCAGGCGCCGCTGGTGTCCTCACCCTTTGGCCACGACGGGTTCCTCATTGAATCCGAAGCCGTCGGGGCTCACCTCAGCCGGCTGGTAACGGCAGCGGTTTAGTCTTCCGTCTGTTCGCCGGTGTCGACCACGGCCGAGACGACAGCGGAGAGTTCCCGGGCAAGGTCGTGGGCAACAACGGGTCCGCGCCGGCCAGCACCAGCATCACGACTCACGCGTGCTGCGGCCTCTTGGTGAATAAGCGCTCCCGCCGCGGCGGTAAGCACCAGATCATCGGTCGTCCACTGGTCAATACGGCGCAGAGCACACAGAGCTCCCAACAACCCGGCTAGAACATCACCGGTTCCCGCAGAGGCCAGCCACGGTGTACCCGGGGCGAGGCGGTGGGCAAGCCCATTAGGCGAATAGACCTCCGGGCGGTGGCCTTTGAGTAACACGACAACACCCCAGTGGGCGGCCAGGGCCTCGGCCCACGCTGAGGCGCTCTCGCCGGGCAGCTGCAGACCGTCGGCCAAGACAGCCATCTCTCCGGCGTGTGGGGTGAGAATAGCCGGTCCACCCAGGTGTGGTGTATCGGCCAGTGCTCCGGCATCAATCACCCGCGGCGCACCCTCGGGCAGTTCACACAACGCCACCCGAGCGGTGACATCAGCACTGGAGCCACGGGGCATCCCCGATCCCACTACGAGGGCGTCGATGCGCCCAGCAATGCTCACCACTTCCGGCCGGGTGGCCACAACCAGGTCACTCGCGCGCTCGGGCGCAATGATGCGCACCAGTCCCGCGCCGGAGCGCACCGCTGCTTCGGCAGCCAACACCGCAGCCCCCGGGTAGTCATCAGAGCCAACCGCCAACCCGACGACCCCCCGCGAATACTTATCGTCGCTGGGTCCAGGAGCAGGGAGCAGTCCGGCCAGGTCATCGAGGCTCAGGTCAAAAACGGGACTCATCCGCGTTTGGCCTCCACGCGCCGCCTGGTCGCATCACGAACTTCACCGACGAGCTCTTCGATGATGTCTTCAAGAAATAACACCCCGGTGGTCTGACCCGATGAGTCCACGACTCGAGCCAGATGGGAGCGGGTACGCCGCAACATCGCCAGGGCGTCTTCGAGGTCGGTATCGGCCTGAAGTGACACAACCGAGCGCAACCGTCGCGGCGGTACCGGGTAATCGCATTCGTCATCGTCGATATCGAGTACGTCTTTGATGTGCAGGTAGCCGCGCAGCTCACCCTGGTCATCGACGAGAACGTAACGGCTAAATCCGTGCTGGGCGACGGCGTGCTGAAGGTCGTTCGCGGTGGCTTCTTCGGGAAGGGTCACAAGCGATTCCAAAGCAATCGCGACATCGGCGGCCGTTTTTTCCGTGAACTCAAACGCGGCGCTGAAGGCACCGGTGTGGTCATCGAGCAGCCCCTCTTTTGTTGACTCCGCGACGATTGTGGCGACCTCATCGAGTGTGTAGGTACTCGTTGCCTCCTGCTTGGGCTCAACACCAGTGAGTCGAAGGATGCCGTTTGCCACCGCGTTGAGCCCTCGAATAATCGGGGAAATAATCTTTGACACCACCACCAGGGGTGGCGCCAGAAGAAGCACGGCCCGGTCGGGTAACGAGAAGGAAATGTTTTTGGGAACCATTTCACCTAAGACCACGTGCAGATAGGTCACGATGAGCAGCGCCAGGATAAACGCCACCGTGGACACCCAGGCCGGGTCAAGTCCCATGGAACCCAGTGGTACCTCGAGTAGGTGGTGCAGGGCGGGTTCGCTGACTAACAGGATCAACAGCGAGTTGACGGTGATCCCCAGCTGGGAGGTGGCCAACATCAGCGTGGCGTGCTCCATCGCGTAGAGGGCGGTTTTTGCGCTCTTCGAACCCGCCTCGGCGCGCGGTTCGATCTGCGAGCGCTTCGCCGAGATGACCGCGAATTCCGCTCCGACAAAAAAAGCGTTACCGGCCAGGAGGAACACCAGCCAGAACAGCCCCCACCAGTCTTCGCTCACAGTAGCTCCACCTGCTCAGCACTGACATGCGGGGTGAAACGAAGCCTCTCGATTCGGCGCTGATCGAGCCGCTCAACGCGAATCGTCCCGGTGTCAACATCCACGGTGTCGCCCACTTCGGCCAATCGGCCGAGGCGTTCGATGACGAACCCGGCGACGGTTTCATAGTGACCACCATCGGGCAGAACAACACCGGTGGTGGTTTCTAACTCGTCGGGTCTCCAGCGACCGGGGAAGGTAAACCAGTCTCGGGCCCGAACGACATCGAGCGGGCGACGATCGTGCTCGTCGGCGACATCGCCGATGAGCTCTTCGACGAGATCTTCGAGGGTGGCGATTCCCGACGTGCCACCGTATTCATCCACGACAATCGCCAACTGGTAGCCCCGGCCGCGCAGTTCGGTCAACAGAGCATCCAGTGGCATGGTTTCTGGAACACGCACCACATCGGATTGAAGAGCCGAGGCGGGCACCTCGTCACGGCGATCGCGCGGCACAGCCATCGCGGCTTTCACGTGGACGACTCCGCGAACATCGTCAATTGACTCGTCGATGACGGGAAACCGGCTCAGCCCCGTCGATGCGGCCAGCGCCAGCACCTGGTTGGCAGTGTCGCTGCGGTGGAGCGACTCCACTTTGGTCCGCGGGGTCATCACGTCTTCGGCGTTGAGTTGGGCAAAGGCAAGGGTTCGCGACAACAAAGTCGCGGTGTCTTCCTCGAGTAGCCCGTGCATCGCCGATCGGCGCACCAGTGCGGAGAGTTCATCGGCGGTGCGTGCCGCGGAGAGCTCCTCCTTGGGTTCAATACCCATGGCTCGGAGGATTTTGTTGGCGCTGCCGTTGAGCACGACGATAAAGGGCCGAAACGTCCAGGTGAAGGCCAGCTGCAGGGGAATCAACACTTTTGCGGTGGCCTCGGGTACGGCCAGTGCGTAATTTTTGGGAACAAGTTCACCAAAAATCATCGACAGCGCCGTCGCCAAGACGATAGCGAGGATGGCTCCCACGGGGCGAACGAAATCCTCCCCCAGGCCGATGGCTTGGAGGGGCCCGGCCAGGAAGTAGCTAATCGAGGGCTCGAGGGTGTAGCCGGCGAGCAATGTAGTGAGGGTGATACCCAACTGGGCACTGGAGAGGTGAGTCGAGGTGCGCTTGAGTGCAGCAATAGTGAGACCGTAGCCGCATTGGCCCCGATCGCGCCGAGCCTGGAGCTCAGAGCGGTCGAGATTGAGAAGGGCAAATTCGCTGCCCACAAATACGCCGGTTCCGAGGGCGAGGAGGATGCCCACAAATAAGAGGATGAGTTCTGTGCTCATCGGGCACCCTGCAGGGCGCCCCAGATACTGTGACCGGGATCGGTCTGTTTAGACGGAGGTTCTCCCATTTGGCTCACAATAACAGCACCGACACCCGCTTCGCCGGTTCTCACCACACCACCGCGACGCCCTAGAATGGGGGGAGATTTGCCGGCCCGAAGACAATCACAGTGGAGAGTGGGCATCACAACGTGTCGGAGCCTGACACCAGCACCCCCGCGGGGATAGACAGTAATGGTTTTGGGGCCAACCAGTGGTTGGTCGACGAGATGTGGGACGCCTTTTCGCGTGACCCCGCCTCAGTAGACCCCGCCTGGCGGGAGTTGTTCGAATCGGGTTCCCCCTCCCCGGCATCGCCTGATTCCGCCGCACAGCAGGTCTCCTCGCCACGCGAGGCTCATGTGGAGCCTCCTCGCACGGGTGAAATTCCACAACCGGGAACCGGACCAATCTCTCTTTCACCAGCGAAAACGACATCCGCACGGCCAAAGCCTCAGCCGATTCCCGCAGAAGCACCCGCCAAACAGGCCGGCTCTATCGCCGAGACCACCGTTGAGGATGCCGCCCCGCCCACTGATGAGATTCAGACTCTGCGTGGAGTCTCGAAAGTCATTGCCGCCAATATGGACCAGTCGCTGGAGGTTCCCACCGCGACGAGTGTTCGCACAGTTCCGGCGAAACTGATGATCGATAACCGCATCGTCATTAACAACCACCTGCGTCGCACCCGCGGCGGCAAAGTGTCCTTCACCCACCTCATTGCCTGGGCGATGGTGCGTGCGATTAAGGAACTGCCCAGCCAAAACGTTTACTACGACATCCAGGACGGTAAACCCGTCATGGTCAAACCCGGCAATATCAACCTCGGTATCGCCATTGACCTGCCCAAACCCGATGGCTCGCGCACGCTGGTTGTCCCCGGGGTAAAACGCTGCCAAAACATGGGCTTTGCCGAGTTTTTAACCGCTTATGAAAATGTCGTCAAACGCGCTCGAGACGGTCAGCTCGAAGCCGACGACTTCCAGGGAAACACCATTTCGCTGACCAACCCCGGTGGAATTGGGACCGTCCACTCCGTGCCACGGCTGATGAAAGGCCAAGCCTGCATCATCGGAGCCGGCGCACTGGAATACCCCGCAGAGTTCCAAGGCTCCGCACAGTCCTCCCTGGCCGAGCTGGGGATTGGAAAAACCATTACCCTCACCTCGACGTATGACCACCGCGTGATTCAGGGCGCTGGTTCCGGGGAGTTCCTCGGAAAGATCCACGAGCTGCTCATCGGGGGCGGAGGCTTCTACGAGGACATCTTCGCGGCGCTGCGCATTCCCTACATGCCCATCCACTGGGCTGAGGACATCGCTGTTGACCCGGCCGACGCGGTTAACAAAACCGCTCGAGTCCAGGAGCTCATTAACGCCTTCCGTGTTCGCGGACACTTAATGGCCGATGTTGACCCCCTGGAGTATCGCCAACGCTCCCACCCCGACTTAGAAATTGAAAGCCACGGCCTGACTTTTTGGGATCTCGATCGCGAATTCGTCACCGGCGGTTTCGGGGGCAGGCGCACCATGTTGCTGCGCGAAATCCTCGGGGTCTTACGCGACTCGTACTGTCGCACAATCGGTATCGAATACATGCACATCCAGGATCCGGAGCAGCGCAGCTGGTTCCAATCCCACCTCGAACAACCCTACGAAAAGCCCTCCCACGACGCGCAGTTGCGGGTACTCTCCAAGCTCAACCAGGCAGAGGCGTTTGAAACGTTCCTCCAGACAAAGTACGTCGGGCAGAAGCGCTTCAGTCTCGAAGGTGGTGAATCGGCCATCACCCTGGTGGACGAAATTCTCCAGCAGGCTGCCGAGACGGGCCTCGATGAGGTCGCCATCGGAATGGCCCACCGCGGACGCCTGAACGTCTTGGCCAATATCGCCGGCAAAACCTACGGTCAGATCTTCCGCGAGTTTGAAGGAACCCAGGACACCAGCTCGGTTCAGGGCTCCGGCGACGTGAAGTACCACCTGGGAACAGAGGGCACCTACAAGAGCCCCAGTGGCGAGACCCTGCCGGTCTATTTGGCCGCTAACCCCTCTCACCTGGAAGCGGTCAACGGTGTGCTCGAGGGCATTGTCCGGGCCAAACAAGACCGCGTGGAACCCGGTCGCTTTGGTGTGCTTCCGGTACTCATTCACGGTGACGCTGCGATGGCCGGTCAGGGTGTGGTCTTCGAGACCATGCAGATGTCGAGACTGCGCGCCTATCGCACCGGGGGAACCGTGCACATTGTGGTTAACAACCAGGTGGGCTTTACGACCCTTCCCCACGACGCCCGCTCGACGGTCTACTCAACGGATGTCGCCAAAACCATTCAAGCGCCTATTTTCCACGTCAACGGTGACGACCCCGAAGCGGTCATGCGCGTTGCAGAATTGGCTTTTAAGTACCGCCAGGAATTCCACAGCGACGTGGTGATTGACCTCGTGTGTTACCGCCGTCGCGGCCACAATGAGGGCGACGACCCGTCGATGACCCAGCCGTTGATGTACAACCTCATTGAGGCAAAACGAAGCGTGCGAACCCTCTACACCGAATCGCTGGTGGGCCGCGGTGACATCACATCGGAGGAATTCGAGGCCGCCCAGCGCGACTTCCAGCAGCGCCTCGAAGAGGCCTTCGCCGAAACCCACGCCGTTCAAACCGGTGCCATTCAGGTGGTAGCTGACGACCGAGGAGCAGTCTCCGATGTGGACCGCCCCGGGTCGCAGCGCGATGACCGGGTAGAAGCACCTGACATCACCGGGGTTGCCGAAGAAGTCCTTCACGCCATTGGCGATGCCCACCAGAACATCCCCCCGGGCTTCACCGTCCACCCCAAACTGATGCCCCTGCTGACCAAGCGCTTCGAGATGAGCCGCAGTGGCGAAATTGACTGGGGCTTTGGTGAGCTGTTGGCGTTGGGCTCGGTGCTCATTGAGGGCACACCGGTGCGTCTGGTTGGCCAAGACTCGCGGCGCGGGACATTCGTTCAGCGTCACGCGGTGATGCACGACCGCGTAAACGGCCAGGAATGGCTGCCCCTGATGAACCTGACTGACAACCAGGCACGGCTGTCGATCTATGACTCGCTGCTGAGCGAATACGCCGCACTGGCCTTCGAATACGGCTACTCAGTCGAGCGGCCCGACGCTCTCGTGCTCTGGGAAGCGCAGTTTGGTGACTTCGTTAACGGCGCCCAAACCGTTATCGATGAGTTCATCTCCTCGGCGGAGCAAAAATGGGGTCAACGCTCCGGTGTGGTGATGCTCCTGCCCCACGGTTACGAAGGCCAAGGCCCCGACCACTCCTCCGCGCGGATTGAACGATTCCTGCAATTAGCCGCAGAGAACAATATGACCGTTGCCCGGCCCTCCACGCCGGCATCGTATTTCCACCTGCTGCGCCGTCAGGCCTATCAGCGACCGCGCCGACCGCTGGTGGTCTTTAGTCCAAAGGCGATGCTTCGACTCAAGGGCGCCACGAGTGACGTCGCCGACCTCACGAGTGGTCGCTTCGAGCCGGTTTTAGCCGACAGCGAGGCCAACCCCGCCGAGGTGACCCGCGTATTGGTTCACGCCGGAAAAATCCACTACGACCTCAAAGCCGAGCGCGAGAGTCGGGGAGCTAAGAACATCGCGCTGGTGCGGTTGGAACAGTTCTACCCGCTACCCGCCGACGCCCTGCGCGCTGAGCTTCAGCGCTTCCCCAACGCCGAATACGTCTGGGTCCAAGATGAGCCAGAAAACCAAGGCGCCTGGCCGTTTCTCGCCGTCGAGACGATGGGTCAGGCACTGCCGGCCATGCGCGTCATCTCACGGCCTGCCTCGGCATCACCGGCGACCGGGTCATCAAAGCGAAGCAACGAGGAGCTTCGGCTCGTCCTCGACCGCAGCTTCGACTAGTCCAGAGACGCTGCAGCGGTCTGGTCAATCTCTGCCAGTCGCCGGGTGACCAAATCTCCCAGCAGCCGGGCATCGGGCTTGGTATCTAACGGGATGCGGATGGTGTGGCCGAGGACGTCGTAGCCCACCCACTGCGCTGCCACGTCTGCCAGCACCGCCGCGGAGAAAGGGTTAATGGACACGTGTCGTTGTGACGCACTGAGGCCAAGAACATAATCAGCGTCCACGCGCAGGATGGGCTGGTTCCAGGCAAGAACGAGATGCAGCGGGGGAAACTGCTCCACCACGGTGGAGAGGACGTACTCGATGAGCGCGCGGTGTGCTGGAGTGAGGCTCTGGAAATAGGCCTCAGGTGAGTCGAAGCGTTGCGCACTCGGGGAGCCCCGGAAGGCCATCACGGCGGCGTTGGCGTGGTTTTTGGTAAAGCCGTGGCCGGCCTGCAGCAGCGCCATTTGGTCGGCATACCGGGTCGATTCGAGCGCCTCGAGCAGCGACCACCAATAGTCGATGGGCTGGCCGTAGCGCTCCTGAATGACGGGAAAGTATCGGGATCGATCACCCGTCTGGCTGGCCATAGTGGGAGATTACAGCGCTGGGGGGCCTGTCTGACGCAGAGAGTCGACGATACTGGCTTTCAAGTCCTCCGGGGCTTCCTCGCAGCACGCGCGCTTCACCGTCACACTGAGGGTCTGACCCACACGCCATTCGTCCTCGCAGGGCGGGCAGCAGGCTAAATGGTCGGCGACATCTTGTGCTGTAGCCGGGTCTGCCTCGTTGTGGAGCACTTCTTCGAGAGACTCTCGCGCTTTATCGCAACCGCAATCAGCCATCAGCTGCCTCCTTCGATGATGGGGCGTAATCGGAGAGGAGTTCGCGAAGCTCACGCCGACCCCGGTGAAGCCTGCTCATCACGGTCCCCACCGGCGTATCCATAATTTCGGCGATTTGCTGGTACCGAAAACCCTCCACATCGGCCAGGTAAATCACCATTCGCCGCTCCTCGGGCAGAGAATTGAGCGCATCGCGGATCACCGCATCGGGTAGGCGGTCGATGGCTTCGGCTTCGGCCGACCGGTTAGCTTGCTGGGTCAGCGAACCGGCCTCGCCCAGCTGCCAATCTTCCAGTTCGTCAAGGCCCTCCTGCAGTCCCGCCTTTTGACGCTTTCGATACAGGTTGATGTAGGTGTTGGTGAGAATACGAAAAAGCCACGCTTTGAGGTGAGTTCCCTGTTCAAACTGGTGGAACGACTGGTAAGCCTTGAGGTAGGTCTCCTGGACCAAATCAGCCGCGTCTGCGGGGTTTTTTGCCAAACGCATCGCCCCGGCGTAGAGCTGATCGGCATACACCATGGCCTGGTCGACGAAACGCGCTGACGAATGGTTGTCAGCGTCGTCGCCGTTGGGCGCAAAGGAGGGGGCGGTAGCCATTAATTCCCAGTCTAAGTCGGCTCGAGCGGGAGCGAGAATAGTCATCACCTCACCCACCCTTCTGTCCTCGGAGCACTACTCTTAATAACCAATGTCTGGCTTAAATCATTCCCTCGCCGATTCCTGGTCTGCGCCGACGGCGCGCCATGCCATCGATACCACCCTGTCAATTCCGGGTTCGAAGTCACTGACCAACCGAGAACTTGTCCTCGCCGCCCTCGCAGATGGCCCCAGCGTTATCCACGGCGGCCTACGCGCCCGCGATACGCAATTGATGATGCAGGCCCTGGTCGCTCTCGGGACCCAGATTAATCCCCGAGAGGGGCAACCATCAGAGGTCTGGGATGTCACACCGGCGAGTTTTCGCAGTATCTCCAACGCGCCGCTGGTGATCGATTGTGGCCTGGCGGGCACGGTCATGCGCTTTGTTCCCCCGATGGTGCTGCTCGGTTTCCAGCCCGTGGAGTTTGTCGGGGATGAACAGGCCGGAGCGCGGCCCATGTCGGGGGTGATCGACGGGCTTCGTCAGTTGGGCGCCATTGTCGACGATGACAATCGCGGAAGTTTGCCCTTCGTGGTTCAACCCGGTGGCCTGCCCACCAGTGCGCACACCATTCACATCGACGCCTCGGCTTCTAGTCAATTCGTCAGTGGCCTGATGCTCACCGCCGCACGCCTTCCCGCCCCGCTCACGATTGAACACACCGGCAAAACTCTTCCCTCCCTTCCCCATATCGACATGACGGTCTCCTGCCTGGCAGACCACGGCGTGACGGTCGAACAGGCCGTTGGCAACGAGTGGACCATTACGCCCCAACTCATTCAGGGCGGTGAGGTCCACATCGAACCCGACCTCTCCAACGCCGCACCCTTCCTCGCCGCTGCCCTCCTTGCCGGGGGTGTCGTGAGGATCAATCATTGGCCGTTAAAAACGACCCAGGTCGGGGCTCTCCTGCCCGATTTCTTGGCCGCGTTTGGCGCCCACACCGAGCGCGATGGCGACGCGGTGATGGTTCAAGCTGCCGGGATTGGCCCGGGATTAGCCCTCGAGCCCGTGTCGCTGGATCTTTCTGCAGCGGGAGAATTGGCTCCCACACTGGTTGCTCTATCG
>CBFHWA010000042.1:8874-11091 GCA_965659525.1 Pontimonas sp. | reverse complement strand
TCTCACGCTCCAGTGCATTGGCCTCGAAGGCGACCGGATTTCCTATCGCCAAAATCGCGGCAAGACTGGCATTGGGCTATCGGCTAGATGAAATACCCAACGACATCACGCGGGTCACTCCGGCGTCGTTTGAGCCCACCTTGGACTACGTCGTGGTGAAGGTGCCGCGTTTTGCTTTCGAAAAGTTCCCGCTTGCGGATCGTACTCTGACGACAACGATGAAGTCGGTCGGGGAGGCGATGGCGCTGGGCCGAAACTTCAGCCAGGCACTCAACAAAGCCCTTCGCTCGCTCGAGCAGCGCGGCAGCTCGTTCCACTGGGGGGACCAGGAACTATCAGCGAAGCAACTTGTTGAGCGCTCTGCTGTGGCCACTGATGGGCGAATTGTGACGGTCCAACAGGCGCTGCGCGCGGGAGCCAGCATCGAGCAACTACACGCTGCGACCGGGATTGACCCGTGGTTTCTCGACCAGATTGCGTTAATCAACGAGGTGGCCGAGGCGGTGGCATCGGCCACGCAACTCGATGATGCGGTGTTGAGGATGGCGAAAGAACACGGCCTGTCCGATGCCCAGATCGCTCAATTGCGTCACACCGGTGAGGCCGAGATTCGCCAGTTGCGCTATGAACGCGATATCCGGCCAGTATTCAAGACAGTGGACACCTGCGCTGGGGAGTTTCCGGCCTATACGCCTTATCACTACTCCAGCTATGACAAAACCTCCGAAGTGATGGCTTCAGACCGGAAAAAGGTCGTGATTCTGGGTTCTGGACCCAACCGCATCGGTCAGGGAATCGAGTTTGACTACTCCTGCGTGCACGCGGCGTTTGCCTTGCGCGATGCCGGCATCGAAACAATCATGATCAACTGCAACCCGGAGACCGTCTCCACCGACTACGACACCTCAGACCGGTTGTATTTCGAGCCCCTCACCCTTGAAGATGTTTTAGAAGTCATCCACCAAGAAAGCCAGTCGGGAACCCTGGCCGGTGTTTTGGTCCAACTGGGTGGTCAAACCCCACTGGGACTCGCCCAGGGGCTCAAAGAAGCGGGAGTGCCAATTCTTGGCACCTCGCCCGAGGCCATTGACCGCGCTGAGGAGCGCGGTCAATTTGCCGACATCCTCAACCAGGCGGGGCTTCAAGCACCCAAAAACGGCACCGCGCACTCAGTTGAGGGCGCCCTTGAGGTCGCGGCCGAAATCGGCTATCCGGTTCTCGTGCGCCCGAGTTTTGTTCTGGGCGGCCGGGCCATGGAAATCATCTACGACCCCGAAAGCCTCGAAGACTACTTCGTGCGAATCGGGGCTTCGGCGATTGTGAGTAAAACTGCTCCGCTGCTGGTCGACCGTTTCCTCGACGACGCGATCGAAATTGATGTCGACGCCCTCTACGACGGCCACGAGCTCTACATCGGTGGGGTGATGGAACATATCGAGGAAGCGGGAATTCATTCCGGCGATTCAGCCTGTACGCTCCCGCCGGTCACACTGGGCCGGGACATCATTGACCAAGTCCGCGTCGCAACGTTAAAACTGGCCCAGGGAATAGGCGTCCACGGTCTGCTCAACGTGCAATTCGCTGTGGCCGCGGGGGTGCTCTACGTCCTCGAGGCAAACCCTCGGGCCAGTCGGACAGTTCCGTTTGTTTCCAAGGCGCTGGGAATCCCCCTCGCCCGTGCTGCAGCACTGGTGATGACCGGCTCGAGTATTGGAGAACTTATTCAGCACGGGCTATTGCCCAAAGCCGACGGCTCGCACGTTCCGGCGTGGCACCCGGTTTCGGTGAAAGAGGCTGTCTTGCCCTTTAAGCGCTTCCGCACCCCGGAGGGTCATATCGTCGACTCCATCCTCGGACCCGAAATGCGTTCCACGGGCGAAGTCATGGGCATCGACAGTACCTTCCCGCTGGCCTTCGCCAAGAGCCAGGATGCCGCCTATGGTGGCCTTCCCGCAGAGGGAACCGTCTTCGTCTCGGTTGCCGACCGCGACAAGCGCGGCGCGATTTTACCCATCGCCAGGCTCCAGCAAATGGGCTACAACATTTGGGCGACATCGGGAACTGCGGAAGTGCTCTCGCGTTACGGCGTTGAGGCGCGGGTTGTCGCCAAACACACGGACGCTCGAGATGGGTCCACCCCGAGCATTGTCGACCTCATCACCGCTGGGGAAGTGGACATCATCATCAACACTCCGCGGGGCCGGTCTGCCCGCGCCG
>CBFHWA010000042.1:0-8864 GCA_965659525.1 Pontimonas sp. | reverse complement strand
CGCCGATGGCTACGAGATTCGCACGGCCACTGTCGCGGCGGATAAGGCGCTGTTCACCACGATTGGCCAGCTCGGTGCGGCCGTGGTGTCACTCGAAGAACGACCCGCCGTGCCCCACGTGAAAAGCCTCCAGGCCTACGCATTAGATCGTGAGTCCCACCGTGGTGACTAATCACCCGACGCTTGGCGCTCACCTCGCCGCAGCGACCGATCCTGCGCAGTCGCTGTGCGTGGGAATTGACCCCCACAGTGAGAGCCTCAAAAACTGGGGTCTGGGTGATGACGCGGACGGTGCGAAACGCTTCGGGATGGACATTATTGCGGGCTCTCGTGAGGCGGGCGTTCGAATACTCAAACCCCAGGTGGCCCTGTTTGAACGCTTAGGCCTACGTGGGCTCAGTGTGCTCTCTGAACTCATTCACTCAGCCCGCGCTGAGGGGATGTGGGTGATTGCTGATGGAAAACGCGGCGATATCGGAACGACCATGGAGGGCTACGCGAGTGCATGGTTAGACGCCGGGAGCGACTTCGAATCCGACGGCCTCACGCTCCATCCCTACCTCGGTGTGGACACTCTCGAACCTGCCTTTGAGAGAGCACAAAGCCTCGGAAAATCTGTATTCGTGTTGGCGGCGACCTCCAACCCTGAAGCCGGCAGCGTTCAGTCGACGATAGACACCCATGGCCACTCGCTCGCCCAGTCGATTCTCCGGCAACTCCAGGCGCGGTACGAGCGCTCGGGCGAAACCTCCCGCTGGTTGGGTGCCGTCGTCGGGGCAACCGTCTCACCGATCGAGCGCGGGCTAGACCTGACGGAGTGCCCGGGCATCTCGCTACTCGCGCCGGGTTTTGGTCACCAAGGCGCCAGCCTCGAGTCGGTTCGTAGCATTTTCGGAACTGCTTATCAGCGCGTGATCCCCGCGGTATCGCGCAGTGTGGCTGGTGCATCACCAGAGGGCTTGGTCGATCGGATTCGCGCACATCTGGGGGAGGCCAGCCGTGGCAGCCTTTGATGCCCATGACGCATCGGCCAAAAGTGCGACGCTTCGCGCCCGCCGCGCGGAGATCAAACAGCAGCTAGCGAACCGGCAGCGAGAGGCCTTAACCACGTTTGACCAAGCCCAAAACGGCGATGACCCGGCGCTATCGGGGCTTCGGGTGGAATGGTTTCTTCGTGCTCTTCCCGCCATAGGCCCGAAAAAGGCGGGCCGCCTGCTCGAGCGGTTGGGAATCAATCCGCGAGCGACTATCGGTGGCCTGCGGATTAATCAGCGAACCGCGCTGCGGCGCGAATTAGTCGAACTTCTTGGCAAACGCGCTGCCCCGTCAACCGAGGGCCGGGTGGTTGTCATCGCCGGTCCCACCGCAGTGGGCAAAGACACGGTGATTCGAGAAGTTCGTCGCCGGCTTCCCGATATTGAGATGAGCGTTTCGGCAACCACGCGCCCTCCGCGCCCCGGGGAAGTCGACGGGGTGGACTATTTCTTTGTCACCCCCGAACAGTTCGACGCCATGGTAGAGGCGCAGGAGTTGATGGAGTGGGCCTGGGTTCACGGCACTCACCGCTACGGCACACCCCGCGAGCCGGTTCTTCGCCAAAAACGGGCAGGACGGACCGTGTTTTTGGAAATTGACGTCCAGGGTGCGCGGCAGGTACGCCACAGCGGTGATGACGCACTTTTTATCTTCATCGCCCCGCCCAGTTTCGAAGCGTTAGCCCAGCGTTTGGAATCGCGGGGGACCGAAGACGACGCCGAGCGCCAACGGCGCCTTGCCACGGCGGTAGAAGAGTTATCGGCCCGACATGAATTCGACGAGGTAATCGTCAACGATGTCGTCGACCAAGCAGCCGCAGACATCGTAGACTTATTGCAACGCTCATCCAATCGAGGAGAATAAACCGTGCTTCACCACCGTGGAATTATTGACCCGCCCATCGACGAGCTGATGGACAAGGTGGACTCGAAGTACCAGCTCGTGATCTTCGCCGCTAAGCGCGCCCGCCAGATCAACTCCTACTATTCAGACCTCGGTGACGGCAGCCTGTACGAGCACGTCGGTCCGCTGGTCCCCTCCACTGTCGACGAAAAACCCCTCTCTATCGCTCTGCGGGAGATCCACGAAGACAAGCTCGTGATGACCCCGCTCGAGCAGTAGGGGACTGTGTCTTCCTCGCGTCCTGTCTCTGGCGTGAGGGTTGTCCTCGGTGTGACCGGAGGGATTGCCTCCTATAAGGCTGTCCAAATAGCGCGCGAGCTTGTCAGTCTGGGCCACGACGTCACCGTTATCCCCACCCATTCGGCCCTCAAGTTTGTTGGCCAGCCCACCTGGGAAGCCATCAGTCGCAATCGGGTTGACCTCGATGTTTTCGATAACGTCGCCGACGTCACCCACGTGGCTGTGGGACAGAGCGCTGATCTGGTCATTGTGGCGCCTGCGACGGCTCATTTCCTCGCCCAGTACGCCAACGGACTGGCGTCAGATCTGCTGGGCACAACACTTCTGGCCACTCAGGCGCCGGTCGTGCTCGCCCCGGCTATGCACACCGAAATGTGGTTTCACCCCGCGACGGTGGCCAATGTTGCTACCCTCAACTCCCGCGGCGTGAACTTTGTGGGACCTGACTCTGGCCGTCTTACCGGCGATGATGAGGGTCCCGGGCGCATGGCGGAGCCCTCTGCGATCGTGAACGCCGCCCTCGCCCTCGTGGGTGATCGTCCGCTTAGCGGCAAACGTGTGTTGCTTTCTGCGGGGGGCACCCGCGAACCACTCGATGCCGTTCGGTTTATTGGCAACCGATCATCCGGAGCAATGGGTGTCGCACTTGCCGAAGTCGCGAGGGATCGAGGGGCCGATGTCACACTGGTACACGCCCAGCTCGACGTGGCACTACCGCGCGGGGTTGAGTCTGTGTTGGCACCCCGCGCCGTGGATATGCACCGGGAATTGAGCGCACGTGTCGGTGACGTTGATTGGGTCGTCCTCGCTGCCGCTGTGGCCGACTATGCGCCCCCGGCGGCGTCTGAGCAGAAACTGACAAAAGACGACATGGGTGAGGTGTTCCCCCCCGAGCTTGTTCAAACGCCCAATATTGCCCGCGATCTTGCGTCTATTCTTCGCCCCGATCAAAGACTCGTCACCTTCTCGGCCGAAACCCTGGGCGACGATGATGACTTGATTGCGCGTGCCCGGGCTAAGGGTGAAGCCAAAGGCGCGCATGTTGTGGTGGCCAACCGGGTAGGGCCCGAGCTAGGCTTTGGTGAGACAGAGACCGCTGTGTGGATTATTCAGCGCTCCGGAGCCCCGGTTCTGTCGACTGGTTCGAAACAAGCCGTCGCGGGGCACCTGTTTGATGTCCTGCCCAACGTGTAAGGGTTTCCATGCGCTACTTCACTTCGGAGTCTGTCACCGAGGGCCACCCGGACAAGATGTGTGACCAGATCTCTGACTCGATTCTTGATGCTTTCCTCGAAGGTGACCCGATGTCCCGGGTTGCTGTGGAGACGCTCACGACGATGGGACTGGTTCATATCGCCGGGGAGGTCTCATCGAAAACCCAAATCAACGCTGAAAAGATTGCTCGCGATCGGGTCCGTGAGATTGGTTACACCAACGACGAATACGGCATCAACGCCGACACGATGGGTGTCATCATCTCCCTCGGACAGCAGTCGCCGGACATTGCCGGGGGTGTCGATAACTCCCTCCAAAGCCGCGACGGCAGCGCCAGCGACCAGTTCGATTCGCTGGGGGCCGGTGATCAGGGCCTCATGTTTGGTTTTGCCACCAATGAAAACGACGCTTATATGCCGATGTCTCTGTGGATGGCTCACCGCTTCGCTGAGCGGCTTGCTACCGTGCGCAAAGACGGCACGCTGGATTACCTGCGCCCAGACGGCAAAACCCAGGTCACTCTCGGGTTGGAGGGAAGAACACCCGTTGAGCTCAACACCTTGGTGATCTCCACTCAACACCACCCGGGGATCAGCCGCGAACAGTTAGAAGTTGACCTCAAGGCCCACGTCGTGGCCCCGGTTCTCGACATGGTCTCGCTCGATGCCACGAACACTCGGTACCTGATCAACCCCAGCGGCGAGTTCGTTCTCGGCGGACCCCAAAGCGATGCTGGGCTGACCGGGCGCAAAATTATCGTAGACACCTATGGTGGTGCTGCCCGCCACGGTGGAGGAGCATTCAGCGGTAAAGACCCGACCAAGGTGGACCGCTCAGCCGCGTATGCCATGCGCTGGGTGGCCAAAAACATCGTTGCCGCCGGCTTGGCCGAAACCGCCGAGCTGCAAGTGGCCTACGCCATCGGATCGGCCCACCCAGTGGGTATCTTTGTGGAGACCTTTGGAACAGAAACCGTTCCCACCGATGTCATTGAAAAGGCTGTCTCCGATGTCTTCGATTTGCGCCCCGCGGCCATTATTGACGCATTGGAGTTGCGCACCACGCGCTACGCGCCAACGGCAAGTTACGGACACTTCGGTCGCCTCGACCTCGATCTACCGTGGGAGCGAACCAACAAGGTTGAGGAACTGTTGCGCGCGAGTCGGTAATGACTAAGCGCCCGGTAGCTCGGGTGCTTCCCGACTCACGATTACCCCAGCTGGACCGGCTTTTCGACTACACGATTCCCGACGGTCTTGTTGTCGAACCAGGTGTTCGCGTAAAAGTCCCCATGGGCAAAGGCGGCCGTGTCCACACCGGCTACGTTGTCGAACTCGCCAGCCAGAGCGACTACGAGGGCACACTCAACGCCCTGGAGTCGGTTACCTCCCCGGTACCGGTGTTAACACCGGAGCTCTATTCCCTCGCCAACGCGGTTGCTCAGCGAAGCGCAGGGGGTGTTTCGGATGTGTTGCGGCTAGCTATTCCGCCCCGCGCAGTGCGGGTGGAACGGCAGTGGCTGGAACACACTCCCAAGCCACTCGAACGTCCAGCACCGCCGAGCGCACCAGAGAACTATTCGAAGGCCACCTGGGAGGGCCTCTACGAGGCAGGCAACAAGAGCTGGCTTCAGCTCGACTACGGACTTAGCCACGTCGACTCATCCTGGGTCCCTCGCGGGCACGACGATATCGCCCGCTTAGCCGCCACGGTGGTGTCTACCGGTCGGGGAGCTGTCGTATGCCTACCGGACTGGCGGGATGTTGACCTTTTCGAAAGCTGCCTGAGATGGCTGCTCGACGAGCGTTTCTTTGTTCGGTTCGACCCGCAGCACACGCCCTCTGAGCGCTATCGCAGCTACCTTCGCACCTTGGAGTCAGAACCAGTAATCGCCTACGGTTCACGCCACGTCATCTACGCTCCCGTGTTCAATCTCGGCCTCATCGTCGTTGCCCAAGATGGCGACGACTCACACCGGGAACCGCTTGCTCCCTATCCCATGAGTCGAGATATCGCGCTCATCCGCGCCGAACAAAGTGGCGCCGCCGTGGTCATGGCGAGTCAACTGCCCAGTATGGAGGCGTCACGACTGTTGGGCATGGGGTATCTCAGCCCCGCCCGGCCCCAGAAAGACCACCGTCCACGAGTCGTTCCCACGGCACTGGGCCGCAGTGAGACAGCGGCGTCCACCCCCGCACGGCTTCCCTCGATTGCCTTTCAAGCCGCGCGCGCAGCTCTCGACACTGGTCCCGTTTTAGTGCAGGTGTTCCACGCGGGCTACTCCGCCGGGTTGGCTTGTGCGGAGTGTGGAGGGCGCGCCCGCTGTCACGCCTGCGGAGGGCCTCTGCGATCCCCACAACGCGGTGGCTCACCGGGATGTCCGTGGTGTGGGCAGTTTGCACCCCAATGGGCATGCCCGGACTGTCACAGCCACAACCTCAAGCCCATCGGCCAGGGACTGGGCCGCACCAGCTCCGAATTGGGCAAAGCTTTTCCCGGAGTGCCCATCGTGCAATCTGATGGCGACAACCGGCTACTGAGCATTCCCGACCGTCCGGCTCTTGTCGTGGCCACACGGGGAGCCGAACCGGTTGCCGCTGGCGGCTATCAGGCAGCGCTTCTGCTCGACGGCGATGCCATGCTCCAACGGGCCGCTCTTGACGCTCTCGATGACGCTCTTGCGGCATGGGAGTGGGCTCTCGGCCTGCTTGCCCCAGGCGCGATGGCCTATCTCACCGACCTGGATGGACCAATCGCCCAAGCGGTGGCATCGGGGGCGATCGAAGCGCTGCTGCAGAAAGAATTTGCGCAACGACGAGCCCTTCGAATGCCACCCGCCGTGCGCGTGGCATCAATTCTGGGGCCCCGGGACGTCGTTGAGGCGCTGGTGAATGAGCAGATTGGCCATCCTGAGGTTGACGCCCTGGGGCCCTTTCCCGCCGATGGCGCCTCTCGTGCGCTTCTGAGAATGTCCTATCGCCAGGCACCCGGTGTTGCTGCAGAGCTACGGGCTGCCGTGGTGCGCCACGCCTCAGAATCAGGCAGGCGACAGTCTCGCCTGAAGGTTGTGATGGACGACGTGTCCACCCTTGATCTACTCGCGTCGGGAGCTTTGTAGCCTTGGAACCTATGCGTATCGTCTTTGCGGGCTCGCCCGGGGTAGCCCGGGAGATTCTCGAGTCGCTCCTGAGATCGGGAATTGAGGTCGTGGGCGTGATTACCCAGCCCGATCGCCCGGTAGGTCGAAAACAGGAACTCGCCGCCACAGCCGTCTCCGAGGCGGCAAAAGCGCACAATATTGCCACAGAGAAACCCGCTGACGCCGCGGAGCTGTCTGAGGCGTTGCGCCGCCTGGAGCCAGATGTGGTCATTGCAGTGGCTTATGGGCGGTTGTTGGACGCAGAGCATCTGAAGATTCCCCACTATGGATGGTGGAATGTGCACTTTTCCCTCCTGCCTGCTTGGCGCGGAGCAACGCCGGTTCAACACGCCCTCCTGGCAGGGCAAAAAACAACGGGAGTCACGATTTTTCAAATCGATGAGGGCCTTGATACCGGTCCGATCCTGGCCACACGAGCAGTGGACATCGAACCCTTCATCACCGCCGGGCAACTACTCAACCAACTCGGTGGGATCGGATCAACCCTGCTGCGTGAGACCCTCGACGCCTTCACCGCGGGAACGCTGGAGGCCACTACTCAGCACGGTGAGCCCACTTTTGCCCCGAAACTCCAACGCCATGAGGGTCGCCTCGACTTCGCCCGACCGGTTGCAGAAGTGTTTCGGCGCTGGCAAGCCGTGACCCCCGAGCCGGGGGCGTTTAGCACCCTGAGCGAGCGCGATGCTCAGCTGCGGATTATCGATGCGCGCCCATCGCCGGATGTGGTCGACCTAGATCCGGGGGAAGTTACCCAGCGCAACAACCGCATCTACGTTGGCTGTGGCCGGGGCGCTCTGGAACTTCGCCAAGTCCAGCCGGCGGGTAAACGAGCGATGCCCGCTGCCGATTGGGTTCGCGGGGCAGGCCGGGGTGCTCGACTTGGCTAAACGCGTCAAGGGGCCACGCGCAAGCGCCTGGCTGCTCCACCAACAGGTATGGGGTGAGGGTGGTTACGCCAATATCGTCTGGCCAAAAATTCTTGCCACGGCCGGGCTTTCTGAGCAGGACACCGCCTTTGCCACCGAGCTTGCCTACGGTTCGATGCGGCGTTTTGGACAGTGGTCGGCAATTCTGGAGCGGGCCTCAAACCGCACCGCCAGCGGGGTCCAACCCGAAGTCTGGTGGCTTCTCGTCCTGGGCACCCACCAGCTGCTTGCCATGTCCACTCCGGTCCACGCCGCGGTGAACGAAATGGTGGCCCTGGCCAAGTCACTGGGGTATTCGCGAGCATCGGGTTTCGTTAACGCCGTACTCAGGAGAGTCTCAGAGCGAGAATTAGACCAGTGGGTGGAGATCGTGACCGATTCGGCGCCCAGCGAGCACGCCGCATGGGGATTGCGCTTAGCCCACCCAGAGTGGATTGTGGAGCAGTTGGAAGCCGCCCTGGCCCGAGAAAACCAGGAGGGTGAGCTCGGTGACTTGCTTGAGGCCCACAACACTCCTGCCAGCACCCATTTAGCGCTTCTCGCTGAAGACATCACAGGAGACGACCGCCGGACCCGTTTTTCGCCCCGAGGGGTTGTGGTCGCGGGCAACCCCGGGCGGGACCAACGCGTGGTCTCCGGCCGGGCTCGGGTCCAAGATGAGGGCTCCCAACTGGCAGCCCTCGTTGCCTCCGCGGCGACACCGCTGAGGGAGGACTCGGTCGTGCTTGACGCCTGTGCCGGCCCGGGGGGTAAGACTGCCCTGCTGGCCAGCGTTATCGCGCCACGCGTTGTCGCCGTTGAGCAACATGCCCACCGCGCCCGCCTCGTTAGCCAGTCCGTTGCCGGACTGCCGCCAGAGAGTGTGGAGGTGGTCACAGCAGATGTGCTCGACTACCTACCTTCCGCCGGTGAGCACGATCTCATTTTGCTCGATGCACCTTGCAGCGGGTTGGGTGCTCTGCGCCGGCGTCCTGAGGCGCGGTGGACCAAACAAGCCTCGGACCTCGGTGACCTTGTCGCGCTTCAGCGCCTTCTCTTGGCTGCATGCCTCAAATCGCTTGCCCCGGGTGGAGTGGTCGTCTATGTCACCTGCTCGCCTGCTCCCGTTGAAACAACGGAACAGATCGCGTGGGCGCTGGAGACATTTGCCGACGTTGAAGCGGTTGATACTGACCCAGTGCTCCAGAGCGTCACACGGGAGACTGTTGCGCGTGCGGCATTGGGTAGTGCAGTGCAGCTGTGGCCTCATCGCCACGGAACCGACGCGATGTTTATTCAGATTCTGCGCCGCGGCAACGCCAACTAGGCTGAGGAGGTGGCGATTCGAATCAACCCGAGTGTGTTGGCGGCGGATTTTGTCAATATGCAGGCGTCCCTCCAGACGA
>CBFHWA010000041.1:0-11100 GCA_965659525.1 Pontimonas sp. | reverse complement strand
GTCGAGGGTGTACAAATCTTCCCGCGGGTCAAGCAGGTTGCCGGAATAACACAGGCCCACTTCAGCTACAGCGCGACCGGTTTGGCGCACCGCGTCGATGGCGGGGCGCATTTGGTCGACGTTGTTCAGCGCGTCAAAGATGCGGAAAATATCAACACCGACAGCGCTGGCTTCCTCGACGAAGGCATCAGTCACCTCAGTCGGGTAGGGCGTGTATCCCACGGTGTTTCGTCCGCGCAGGAGCATCTGCAGCGTAATATTCGGCAGCGCCTCGCGCATCGCCCCGAGCCGCTCCCAGGGATCTTCGCCGAGGAAGCGCAGCGCAACGTCATACGTCGCCCCACCCCAGGCCTCGAGGGAGAGCAACTGAGGGGTCAGGTGGGACACCGCCGGGAGAACATCCACCAGGTCCTTTGTGCGCACCCGGGTCGCCAGAAGCGACTGGTGAGCATCGCGGTAACTGGTGTCGGTGATGGCCAATGCCTTCTGATCGCGCAGCGCCTGGGCGAAACCCTCGGGCCCCAGCGCCTCAAGACGCTGGCGTGAGCCCGGTTCTGGCGGGGCTGAGGCATCAAATTCGGGCAGCTTTGTCCGCGGGCGCACGAGGCCCTGACCGTCACCATGTGGCTGGTTGACCGTGACATCAGCGAGCCAGGTGAGCAGTTTGGTGCCGCGGTCTTTGGACCGGCGGGGGGTGATGAGTTCGGGACGCTCGTCAATAAACGACGTCGAGACGTCACCAGCGAGGAAGTCAGCGTCGTCGAGAACCGCCTGAAGGAAGGAAATATTGGTGTGGACTCCACGAATACGAAACTCGGCCAAGCCTCGACGGGCGCGGGTGACCGCCTGGTCGAAGGTGCGCCCACGGGCGGTCATCTTGGCCAACATTGAATCGAAGTAGGGCGAGATTTGTGCGCCCTGGTTCACGGTTCCGCCATCGAGTCGAATTCCCGCCCCACCGGGGGAACGATAGGTCGTAATTTTTCCCGTATCGGGGCGGAAGTCGGCACTGGGGTCTTCGGTGGTAATCCGACACTGGAGGGCAGCGCCGCGGACTTGGATGGTCTCCTGCGAGAGCCCCAGTTGTGAAAGGTTCTCTCCGGCAGCGATTCGCATCTGCGACTGAACCAAATCAACATCGGTCACTTCTTCGGTGACCGTGTGTTCAACCTGAATCCGCGGGTTCATTTCAATAAAGACGTGCTCACCAGCCCGCGGTCCTGCTGTGTCGAGCAGGAACTCCACCGTCCCCGCATTGACATACTCGACGCCCCGGGCAAAAGCCACGGCATCCTTGAGAATCGCCTCACGAATTGCGGGATCCAGGTTTTGAGCCGGAGCGATTTCAATGACCTTTTGGTGGCGCCGCTGCAGAGAACAGTCGCGCTCAAAGAGGTGGATCGTCTCACCAGCGGCGTCAGCGAGGATTTGCACCTCGATATGCCGCGGTCGCACCACCGCCTGTTCGATGAACATTCGATCATCACCAAACGCACTAGCGGCCTCACGCATTGCTGCTTCCAGGGCAGCCCGGAGGTCCTCAGGGCGCTCCACCCGGCGCATCCCACGGCCGCCTCCCCCGGCGACGGCTTTCGCGAAAACGGGATAGCCGATCTCCTCGGCGGCGGCCACAAGCTCGTCGATATCGGTTGTCGCCTCACTCGAGGCCAAAACGGGAACCCCGGCGGCTCGGGCGGTGTTTTTGGCTTCAACTTTGTTCCCCGCCAGGTTCAACGCGCGTTCGGGCGGTCCGATGAAGGTGATGTTGTGCTCGGCAGCTTTTTGGGCAAGTCTCGGATTTTCACTGAGGAATCCGTAGCCGGGATAAATTGCGTCGGCTCCAGAATCGAGGGCCACTCGAATAATTTCGTCAATATCCAGATAAGCCCGCAGCGGGTGGCCGATTTCACCGATGACGTAGGCCTCATCGGCTTTCATCCGGTGGAGTGAGTTGCGGTCTTCGTGGGGATAGACCGCGACGGTCTTGGCTCCCAACTCGTAGGCGGCCCGGAAAGCGCGGATCGCGATTTCGCCTCGATTAGCTACGAGAATCTTCTTAAACACCGACTGGGTCCTCCCGTCCCTGGCGCCGACACACCGGCCCCCGGCCATCACTGGCACCCGACCAGCCTACTGAGGTTATGCTGATGTCTGTTATGCGCGTGGTCAGTGTGAGCTCCCTCAAGGGTGGCGTGGGCAAAACCACGGTCACCCTCGGACTGGCCTCGGCTGGTTTCGCCCGGGGACTGCGCACACTCGTGATCGACATGGATCCTCAGTCCGACGCGTCGACTGGCCTGGACGTGATGATGGGCACCCACCTGACCGTGGCGCACGTTCTGGCAAGCCCCAAACCCCAGACGATTCGACAAGCCATTGCTCCCTCAGGATGGACGAAAAACCATCGCGGGACAGTCCACGCCATGCTGGGTTCGCCGGCGAATATGCAGTTTGACACCCCGTTGCTGACCAAGCGAGAAATTTGGCGGATGGAAGAGGTTCTCGCGGAGGTGGAAGCTGATTACGACTTGGTCCTGATCGACTGCCCGCCCTCGCTCAACGGATTGACGCGCATGGCCTGGACGGCCAGTGACCGCGTCCTCGTCGTCACCGAACCCAGCCTGTTCTCTGTCGCCGCCACCCAGCGGTCATTCCGCGCTGTTGATGAACTCCAGCGCGCCGTCTCACCGCGGCTACGCGCCTTGGGGGTAGTGGTCAATCGGGTGCGACCACAGTCGATTGAGCACCAGTACCGGATTGATGAAATGCGCGAGATGTTTCCCGAGAAAATCATTGAGCCACCGCTCTATGAGCGAGTGGTGCTCCAACAAGCACAGGGCTCGGCGACCCCCGTGCACCTGTGGCCGGGAGAGTCAGCAGAAGAGGCCTCGAAACTGTTTGAAGCCCTGCTCGACCGAATCGAGACCGACGTTCCGCTGAGCGCCTAACCTCGGCCCACTGGGTTATTAGCGCGGCGCTGGAGCTTTCTTAGCTCGCGCGGCGGTTTCGACGGGCGGCGAGTTCATCGCGCGGGTCGAGGGTGGCATCGGTGGTTTCGGCGCTCACCAGCGTCGATTCCACCTCACGCAGCACTTTGCCCACGGCAATTCCAAAGACACCCTGGCCTCGAGAGACAAGGTCGATGACTTCGTCGTTGGAGGTACACAGGTACACCCGAGCACCATCACTCATCAGGGTCGTCTGGGCGAGGTCTTCTACTCCAGCGCTGCGAAGCTGTTCAATGGCAACGCGGATTTGTTGCAGCGAAATTCCTGTATCGAGCAGTCGCTTGACGAGCTTTAACACCAAGATGTCTCGAAAGCCATAGAGGCGCTGCGAACCCGAACCCGCAGCGTTGCGGATAGTGGGCTCCACCAGTCCAGTGCGAGCCCAGTAGTCAAGCTGGCGATAGCTAATCCCTGCGGCCACGGCGGCCACTTGTCCGCGGTAGCCATGGTCGGCGTCTAGTTCGGGTAGTCCGTCAGTGAAAAGCACTTCACCGGGGTAGGACCCGTGGCCAGTAGGCGTGTTATCCATCATCCGCTCTACCTTCATCCTCACGTTTAGGGTTAAGCCAGCTCACCCACTGTACTGACCAGATGGTCACGCACCGGGATTCACGCCCCGAGCAACAACCGGGCGTGTCGCATTCGCGACAACTCTACGACTCTAGTGCGTCTAGCGCCTGTCTGACTAGAGTCTGGCGAAGCTGCGAGACAACGTCGGCAAGCTCCCGCTGGCGCTCGGCACTCGAGCGCTTGGCGGAGCCACCTCGGGGCGAGCTCGCCTCCACGGCATGGACAACGAGATCAATTTCTCGTTTAACCGCTTGGGTCATGCCCCGAAAGTGTCGGGGGGTTAAGCCGTAGGCCTCAGCGGCAACCAAAGATTCGAGGATGCGAGCGTGTCCTGGCCTAAAAAGCGGACCGGAAGGCAGCAATCCTTGGCTAATTGCCTCGGCCAACAACTCCTCGCTCGCCCCGGCCCGGTCGCGCAGCTCGGCGCGCTCGAGAGCGTCGGCCTGCCCAACAATGGCGGGGCGAACCACTCTGGCTACCCCCGGCAGCTCGGGACTTGCTCCCGCATCGAGGTCATCAAGATAGCTCTTGATGACCTTCAATGGTAAATAGTGGTCGCGCTGAAGCCCGAGGATGAAGCGCAGTCGCTCGACGTCTGCTTCAGAGTAGGTGCGGTACCCCGCCGGAGTCCGTTCTGGCTTGACCAGGTCCCGGTCTTCGAGGAATCGAAGCTTCGAGGGTGATAGATCCGGAAACTCACCGCTGAGACGCTGAAGCACCTGCCCGATGGACAGAAGGCTGCGGCCGGCTTGCTCGGTGCTACGGGCCGATTTTGCGCCGGCCACCTACGACCCTCGCTCGGCGGAGTCGTCGGGAGAGGGATAAAACGTCATCCGGAATTTCCCCACTTGGACCTCAGCGCCCTCATGCAGAAGAGCCTGGTCAACGAGAACACCATCGAAATAGGTGCCGTTGAGTGAGCCGAGGTCGCGCACCTCAAACGAGTGGGCGTGGCGAACAAACTCTGCGTGGCGACGCGACACCGTGACATCGTCGAGGAAAATATCGGCATCCGGGTGTCGTCCGGCAACAGTGCTGTCTTGGTCGAGTAAGAACCTGGCTCCCACCCCGGGACCGCGGCGAACAATAAGCAGCGCCGAGCCCGCCGGAAGGGCGTCGATAATTTCTTGTTCTTCTAAGCTCAGGCCACTTTCTAAACCTTGGATCTTGGATTCAAAGTCCGGGCCAAAGCGTTGGGTGCTGGAGGTGTCCTCTGCGGGAGAGTTCCCGTCGTTGGGGTGATCCACCATTGCCTAGCCTTCCGTCGTGGGTCATAGCGTACCGGACGTCGGGGAGGGCTTTGACCCCGAGGTGCGGGCTATCCGCACAGCATCGACAAGATACGCAATACCCGCCCACCAGTAGAGGACCACACCGGCAAGAGAAACAGCAAAAGCAAACGGTGTGACGAGGGTACTGAGCGAATCGAAGACACTAATGAGCAAAAACAGCGGCAGCGACAACAACAAAGCAAAGGTTGCCCATTTGCCCACCCATTTCACTGGTAGCAGGCCCACCGACCAGCGCGAAAACAGCACAGCCCCCAGGCCCAACAACACGTCGCGCCCCATGACCAACGCAACCAGCCACATCGGCACAACGTGTTGAATTGCCAAGGCGACCACAACAGCGGCAATGAACAGCCGATCGGCTAGCGGGTCCAAGATTTGCCCCAACCGAGAGACTTGTCCCAGTCGCCTCGCGAGAAGACCGTCGACGAAGTCGGTGGAAACAGCGAGTACCAGGAGGGCTAATCCCAGCAGCTCATCCCCGCGCCATACCAACCAGAGGAAGACGGGAATTGCCGCTAAACGGGCGAAGCTCACAAGGTTCGCAATAGTGAACACACGGTTGCTCACCACGGTGCGATCTGGCACACGGTCAGTCTAGGACCAGCGCCATTTTCCCAGGAAAATCACACCCATCACGCGCGTGGCGCACCCGAGGACCAGCCGGAGTGCTCCTATCGTGTCGGACATGTCGTGCATCAGATTTAATACCCCCGCTCAAAAGGCCCAGCTGGAGAGCCTCCTAGCCAATCCGCAGTCTCATGACGCCGTGGCCCAGTTCCTCTCCCCGCCTGTGAGCGAGTCGAAAATTGCGAGACTGCGCAGTATGGCCAAAGATGCCAACCCGAAAATCCGAGAATCAGCGGCACTGTCCTACCACGCACCCGTGGAGGTATACGAAGCTCTCGCCCAGGACCCAGACGAGGGTGTTCGGCAGTGCTTGGCGCGAAACCCCTACACCCCATGCGATGTGCTTCGCGCTCTCGCCAGTGACCCCAGTGAGAACGTTCGGGCCTTTGTCGCCGTGAACTACCAGGTTCCCGCCGACGCAATGGAACAGCTGGCGGCGGATACCAGCGAAACCGTCCAAGCGCTCGTGGCCTGGAAAGAGTCCCTGCGGGAAGAACAGCCCGTTTCGGTTTAGTGTGGCGCCAGTCGGCGGCGCTCAAGGACGATAAGACCTGTGACGATCGCGGCGCCCAGTGCTGCCCACAGCAATGCCGGAAGAACGTCTGCCAACGGTGGGGTGAGCAGATCCCGTCCCTTTGATTGCCACGGCCACAGCGCGCGCAGGGAGCCAATGAGCAACCCGGTCATCACCACCAGGGTGATGCGTCGGTGGCTTCGCAAAAGCCATTGGAGAACCACAACAAAAGAGCCAAGACCGATGATGGCTCCCAGGATGAACACTCCCAGATACTCGCCATCGCGGGTATTAACCGCCTGCAACGTTGGCTCATAGAGCCCGAGGCTCAGCAGCAGAAAAGAACCAGACACTCCGGGGAGCACGAGCGCGCAAACAGCGATGGCCGCAGACAGGGCAATCGTGAGAACACCCGGCTGCGCCTGCACTAGAGGGGGGACAGCCAAGACAATGAACATCACTGCGGCAACAACCCCGACGATGACGATCTCACTAGCCCGCAGTGGCCAGCCGGCCATCCGCAGCGGGACAGCCACAGAAGCCACAATGAGTCCGGCGAAAAAAGCCCGGGTCATTTCTGGGTAGTCGGTCACGAGAGGCTCAATCATTGCCGCCCCCAGGATGATTCCGCCGAGCATTCCCACGGCAATGGCAACCAGGCGCAACCATGGCACCTGTCTCATGGCCGGCCAATCCTGCACCCTCGCCGAGGCGGCAAAGACACCGCGAAGGCTTCGCACAACCGTGGCCGCGGAGGAAATGAGAGTGTCGTAAATACCCACCAGGAGGGCAACAGTGCCGCCGCTCACCCCCGGGATAATCTCAGCCACACCGATAACAATCCCGCGAAGGCCGTCGAGGGCCCTCTGGCCAATGTTCATCGCCCGAGCCTCCGACCGACAGCCCGGCGCATTCGGCCCAGTAGTTTCGACACCTGATAGCCCAGGCGATACTTCTTCACACCCAGTCCCCGCGATTCCACCCATTCCCGGTCGGCTACGGGATCAATGGCGACCTGGGCGGGGTGGATCAGCGGCAAAATCGCCTCAGTGGGCTTGGCCGCGCGCAGAGAGCTGCCCGTGGTGTGTGACGCGTCAGGACGGTTCCAGCCAATATTGCTCACCAGATTCACCCGCGGAACCGCGACCAGTCCGCCGTTGGTGTGGACGGTGAACTTCCATTTATACCCCCACGCGTCAATACCACTGGAGTAATAGTGGTCGTAGGAGCGCCGGCGGACCCGACGCTCCACGGCATCGGGATACATCTGGCGCTCTCTGGCGGAGCGGCGAATCTCAGGCCAGCCGCTGAGGTCGCGGTTGAAATGTTTCCACGCTCGCGCCCAAGTGGCCCACCCCCAAATCAGGGGATCACGAATGAAGCCGTAGCTTGCGCCCCGAGAGATCGGCAAGTCAACCGAATTATCTCCAGAAATACACCAGACCCGATTATCGTCGCGGTAGCGCTCCAGCAGCTGATCGCAGTAGCCGAAAAAATCCTGATGGGGAACACAATCATCCTCAAGGATGATGCCTTCTGAAACGTGTGAAAAAAACCAGTCCAGTGCCCCACTCACCCCGGCAAACAACCCATCGTTGGTGTCGTTGAAGCGCCTGTGGACGACGGGGCCCCAGTCGGCCATCTGGTCGATCACCTCTCGCGTGGCCTGAACCTTCGCGACATCCTCCGCAACTCCCGATCGGGGACCGTCACTAAAAACATAGAGCTCGGGGGGTTTGGCGTGGCGCACCGCTTCGAGCACAGAGCGCGTGGTGTCGGGACGATTAAACGTCAGCAACAGCACGGGCGATTGGGTAGAAATCTCGACTCTCCTCACAGCGACTCGCTCGCCAGTCTAGGCCGAGGGCACACACCCAATGGGCTTAGCGACCGGTGGGATTGAACCCGTGTTGGTACTGCCAAATGGCTCGAGCGACGACCTTGCGGTCCCGGGCGTGGACGACCGCTCTGAGCGCGATAGCTAAAGCGAGACCAATAATCGCTCCGGCGGAGTTGGCCACGACATCGTAGACACTGGCAACGCGTTCGCTGAGAAACTCGCGCTGAAAATTTTCAATAAACGCCGAAAAACCGGGGCCAACCAACACCGTGAGAGCGGAGAGCTTCTGGGGCAGCAGGATGGCCACGAGGAAACCAAACGGGACAAACATGGCGATATTGGCCAGGAACTCAATCTCACCGTAGCCAAACCAGCCGGGCACACCGTTGCGGTGGAGGACATCAATCAGACGCAGGACGGCGTTTTGGTAATTCACATCCAACTGGGTGGGCGAGAGGGTTACCGCGAGGATGATCCCGGTGTAGGCGACGAGAACCGCAAGACCCACCAGGAGCCGCATTCGGCTTTTCCGGGGTGCGTCCACGGAGGGGGTCATCAGCTACCGTCCTTTGCTCACTCGGCTATGAGCGTAGTGGCCAGACCGCGCTGAACTCCCCAGAGACACATATGAGGGGGCCCGACGGGAGCCCCCTCATATGCTTACTGTCTCAACTACTTAGGCGTTTTGAGACTCGCCCTCGAGGACGTAGCCCTCTTCACCGTGAACCACGGTGTCGACGCCGGCAACCTCGTCTTCAGTGGTGACGCGGAAGCCCATGGTCTTCTCGATCGCGAAGCCCAAGATCAGGGCCACCACGAAGGAGAAGATCAGCACACCGAAGGCGGCGATCGCCTGGGTAATCATCTGGCCGAAGTCTCCACCGGTGAACAGTCCGGTTCCGGTCGCAAACAGACCCAAGTAGAGCGTTCCCACCATTCCCGCAACGAGGTGGATACCCACCACGTCGAGCGAGTCGTCGTAGCCGAGCTTGAACTTCAGCTCGACGGCAAGGGCGGAGAGCACACCGGCGACGATTCCGAGAATGACCGCGAAGGTCGGGGTGACGTTCGCACAGGCCGGGGTGATCGCAACGAGACCACTCACAGCACCCGAGGCGGCACCAACCGAGGTGGGCTTGCCGTCCTTAACCTTCTCAATGAACAGCCACCCGAGAATTGCCGCGGCGGTCGCTGCGAGGGTGTTCAAGGTGATCAACCCCGCAAGCTGCATGTCGTTGAGGAACTCGGCACCGGCGTTGAAGCCAAACCAGCCGAACCACAGCAACGCTGCACCCAGCATCACCAGGGGCACGTTGTGCGGCTTGTGGGCACCCTTTTCGAAAACGACTCGGCGGCCAAGAACAATGGCCAGGGCCAGCGCAGCAGCACCGGCGTTGATGTGGACCGCGGTACCACCGGCGTAGTCAATGACGTCGGGCAGGCCGAGGGTCTCTCCGAGGCCCATGATCCATCCGCCGCCCCACACCCAAGCGGCAACGGGGAAGTAGACCAGAGTCGACCAGATTCCCGCGAAGACCATCCAGGCACCAAACTTTGCCCGGTCGGCAATCGCACCGGAGATTAGCGCCGTGGTGATGATCGCGAAGGTGGCTCCGAAGGCTGCACCAATCAGGTCCTCGTTGGATCCTGCGATGCCTCCAAGGCCAAAGTCAGAAAACGGGTTGCCCGCGAAGGCCCACGTGCTGTCCACGGCTGACATGTTGAATCCGTAGAGAACCCAGAGCACACCAATAAGGGCCATCGCCCCAAAGCTCATCATCATCATGCTGACGACGGACTTGGCCTTAACCAGTCCGCCATAGAAAAACGCGAGGCCGGGAGTCATTAGCAACACCAGCGCGGTGGCCATGACTGCCCAGGCGAGTTCGCCTGTATCCATTGTGTTCCCCCTGAGTTAGGTCTGAACGGGGAATGCAGACCAGATGAATCCAGTCGGCATATCCCGCGATTTACTCGTTCAGTGTGGGGGTGGAACGTTTCCCTGAACGCAACCGGGAGGTTTCCATCCGATTACGCCACCGGCCTCGATGTTAAGACTGTGTTTCAGGCTCTTGGTAAATGTCGGGGATACCGTCGCGGTTTTTGTCCTCATGCTCGCGCTTGAGCGCGCGCTCATACACGCGGTTGCGCGAGGACAGCAGCAGGGCTGCCAGAAGCGCCGCCCCAATACTGCCGATGAGGATGCCAATTTTTGCTTCGTCACCCAGCAGAGTGTCCACCCCGAAACTCAGTTCGCCAATGAGCAGCGACACCGTAAACCCAATACCGGCGAGCAGGGCAACACCGACGAGGTCGATCCAGGTAATCCCCTTTGGCAACGACACCTTTGGCAAACGAGTGACGATAAAAGTGAAGACGATCACGCCCACGGTTTTACCGACAATGAGGGCAGAAATAATGCCCAGGGTGACTTCGTCGGTGAGCAGGGTGAAAAACTCAGCCGGTGAACCCAGGTTCACGCCCGCGGCGAAAAAGGCGAACAGGGGAACCGCGATTCCTGCTGAGAGTGGTCGGTAGCGGTGTTCAAAGATCTCCGCCAGGCCCTCGTGGCGATCATCGCCGTCAACTCCGGGATCAAACCGGGAGGGCTTGACCGGAATCATGAAAGCCAGAAGAACCCCAGCGATTGTCGCGTGCACTCCGGTGGCAAACATAAATGCCCACACCGCAATTCCCACCGGGAAAAGAATCGCCCAGGCTGCGCCGGGGCGCATCCGAAAGAGCAGGCTGTATCTCTGGGCGAGGAAGCCGTAGATCGCCAAGCCCACCACGACACCAATCATCGGCACCAGAGCAATATCGTCGGTGTAGAACACGGCGATCACCGTGATACCAATTAAGTCGTCCACCACGGCGAGGGTGAGCAGGAACATCCGCAGGGCGATGGGCAGAGCCGTACCCACCAGGGCAAGCACCGCCAACGCGAAGGCGATATCGGTGGCAATAGGAATCGCCCAGCCTCGAGCAGCACCCTCAACGTCCTGGGTCACCCACAGGTAAATACTGGCGGGAACGATTACTCCGCCGACAGCAGCGACAACAGGCACAAGCGCGTGGGCCGGATCACGAAGTTCACCAATGAGCAGTTCGCGTTTGAGCTCAAGGCCCACGAGGAAAAAGAAGATCGCGAGGAAGCCATCCGCGGTGAGTTTGCCCACCGAGATTTCCGCACTCAGGCTGCCAATACCGACGGAGACATAAGCGTCGCGCAGGCCGAAGTACTCATAA
>CBFHWA010000040.1:0-11280 GCA_965659525.1 Pontimonas sp. | reverse complement strand
ATCACTATCGCGGCGTTGGCGCTCACGCTCACGCGTGTCGCGGCTTCCCTCTTTATATTTCCAGTGCGCGGCGACACCAAACTCGGCGCGGTGGTGCATCTCAGCGGTGCGAATTTGAATTTCGACCGGGCGACCCTCTGGTCCGAATACGGTGGTGTGCAGCGACTGGTAGAGGTTGAATTTCGGTGTCGCGATGTAATCCTTGAACCGCCCGGACATGGGGTTCCAGCGCGCGTGCACAGCGCCGAGGGCCGCATAGCAGTCTCTGATACTCCCCACGATGATGCGGATACCCGTGAGGTCGTGGATATCGGAAAAGTCGCGGCCGCGTCGGACCATTTTTTGGTAAATCGAGTAGAACTCTTTTGGTCGGCCCATCACGTCGGATTTCACCTTTGCCTGGCGCAAATCCTGGCGAACCTGCTCGATGACACCCTCAACGAAGGCTTCTCGCTCGGGACTTCGATCGCGCACCAGGGACTCGATTTCCACGTACAACTTGGGGTGTAAGACGGCGAAGGACAGATCTTCAAGCTCGCTCTTAATGGTTTGAATTCCCATTCGGTGCGCCAGAGGGGCATAGATTTCGAGGGTTTCTTTCGCCTTACGAGCAGCAGACTCAGGATTGACAAAACCCCACGTGCGCGCGTTGTGAAGGCGATCGGCAAGTTTCACCACCAGAACACGGATGTCTTTACTCATGGCAACCAGCATCTTGCGCACGGTTTCGGCCTGGGCGGCATCGCCATATTTCACCCGGTCGAGTTTGGTCACCCCGTCGACGAGCATTGCGACCTCGTCACCAAAGTCGGATCGCAGGCTCTCTAGCGCATAACCGGTGTCTTCGACGGTGTCGTGTAACAGGGCAGCCGCGATTGTTTTTGGACCCAGGCCGAGTTCAGCAAGTATTTGAGAAACCGCCAGCGGATGGGTGATGTAGGGCTCCCCCGATTGCCGCAGTTGGCCTTCGTGAGCTTTTTCTGCGACCCGGTAGGCCCGCTCGATGACGCCCGTTTCGGCCCGGGGGTGATTCCGACGCACCGTTTTAAGGAGGGTGTCGAGGCCTTCGGCCGTGGCGACACGGGAAAACAGGCGCGGCAGGAATTGACGAAAGGCCTGAAATTGGCTCGTCTGGGTCTCCACAGCCACCACACCACCCCCTCTTCTGGAGTGTTACTAGTGTACGAGTCCCGGCGGAATTGGCACTCGGTGCCACCTGCGCTACTAGCGGACAGCTCCTGAGCTGGTGTTCACCGCTGCTGGCTCACGTCGTCTGCCCTGCTTTTGGGCCTCTGGCTCGTTTTCGCGAAGGTGAACATACATTGGAGCCGCGATGAAAATCGTGGAGTAGGTTCCGGCGAGGATGCCGATAAAGAGAGCCAGGGCAATATCTCGAAGGGTGCCCGCCCCCAGTAGCAGCGAGCCGATGAACAAAATTGCCGCCACGGGCAATACCGCAACAACAGAGGTGTTAATCGAGCGCACGAGCGTCTGATTGACCGCGAGGTTGACCGACTGGGCAAAAGTTCGGGACGATTCTTCGCCGTCTTGGGCGGTGTTTTCTCGCACTTTGTCGAAGACCACCACGGTGTCGTAGAGGGAATAGCCCAAAATGGTCAAAAATCCGATCACTGCAGCGGGCGTAATTTCGAAGCCTAAAACACCATAGATACCCGCGGTGATGACTAGGTCGTGGATCAGCGCCGTCATCGCGGCAAGGGACATCTTCCAGGTGCGGAAATAAAACGCCATCACCGCGCTCACCAGTACCAGAAACACCGCCAAAGCCCGGAGGGCTTGGTTGGTGATGTCTTGACCCCAGGTGGCCCCAATAAAGGACGACGTGACCTGGTTCACGGGGACGTTGTAGGCCTCGGCGAGTTCTTGGCGAATCAGCTCGGTGTCCTCTGTGGTCAGCTGCTCAGTCTGCACACGCACTGAGTCCCCACCGACGATCGATACCCGAGGGCTCGAACCCACACCAACGACATCGTTTACGGTGTCTGTTGCCACCTGCTCGACCACTTGAGCGGGGTTGGATACTCGAAACTCCGAGCCGCCACGAAACTCAATACCAAAGACGAAACCGCCGCGCAGGGTTGTAATGACGATGGCCGCGAGTACAACACCGGCGCCTACGAGATACCAGAGCATGCGCTTTCCCACGAAGTCGAAAGACTTTTCACCCGTGTACAGAGCGTTACCAAACCGAGTCAGCATGGACATTACTTCGTCACCTCCGCCTTATCGCCGGCTTCTGCCGCCTTGCGCTCGGCAATGGTTTGACGACGCTTTGCCTCCCCGCGGCTTTTTTGTAGAGAGTTCTTATCGGCGACGGCTGGTTCGCGGAAACGCGCCCGACCGCGGTAAACCGCACCCAATGCTTTGGGGTCGAGTCCAGAAAGCGGGTGGCCGCTGGCAAAGAAACGAGACCGTCCCAAAAGAACCATCACCGGGTAGGTAAACAGCGCCACGATAACTAAGTCGACAATGGTGGTTACACCAAGGGTGAAGGCAAAGCCGCGAACGTTACCCACAGCCAGCAGGTACAACACCACAGCGGCGATGAAACTCACCGCATCAGAAGCAAGGATCGTTCTGAAGGCCCGCTTCCACGCGGACTGAATGGCTGAGTCGAGCATCCGACCATCGCGGAGTTCATCGCGGATGCGCTCAAAGAAGACGATAAATGAGTCGGCGGTGATACCGATGGCCACGATGAGCCCCGCAACACCCGCCAGAGACAGCCGGTAGCCCTGGGCGTTGGAGAGATAAGTAATGAGGAAGTACGAGAGCACAAAAGCTGTGGTGAGCGAGAAGACCGTCACTAAGCCCAGCAGACGGTACTGGAATAGCGAGTAGATCACCACCAAAATCAAACCAATCAGCCCGGCGATGAGACCACTCTGGAGCTGAGACAGACCCAACGTCGCGGTAATCGTCTCCGACGACTGCACCTGGAAGCCAATGGGCAGGGCACCAAACTTCAGCTGGTCTGCCAACACCGAAGAGCTTTCCTGGGTGAACGATCCGGAGATCTGTGGGTTGCCATCAGTGATGGCCGCCAGGGTCCGGGGAGCGGAAATTACTCGGCCATCGAGGACAATCGCGAACTGGTTTTGAACACCCGGCAGGGTGATCAGGCGCTCCGTTACCGAACGAAACGACTGCGTTCCCTCGTCGTCGAATTCGATGAACACGCCCCACTCATTGGTGGATACCCCAGATGGGCCCGGCACAAGACCGGACGTGGCATCGACGATCGACTCGCCCCCCACCTCTACAGGGCCGAGAATGTAGCGCTCAGCGCCATTCTGCGAGCAGGTGACTAGTGGCGCTTCTGGATCGGCAACATTGGCGCCGCGGGTATCCAGTTCGAAACAATTAATCGACTGGTACTGGGCGTCCAATTCGGGAGTAATCCATGCGAGGTCGCTCGGGTTGGCCGGTTCGACGAACTCTGACTCATCCGATTCTGGAATCTCGACGCTTTCCACCGGCTCGATCGGCGCAGCACCGGCGATGAGCACGGGCCGAAATTCGAGCTTCGCCGAGGAGCGGATGCGCTCCAACGTGGCCTGGTCGGGTTCGCCAGGGATACCCACCACGATGTTTTGGCCACCCTGCGTCGTTACTTCAGCTTCAGCGACACCGCTGGCATCAACGCGCTGGCGGATGATGGCGACGGCTTGGTTGAGTTGTTCCTCGCTGACCGTCTGGTTTTCCGCTAAACGCGGTTCGAGGATGATTTGTGTTCCGCCCTGGAGGTCAAGGGCGAGTTTCGGCGCCCAGGATCCGCCCTGACCAAATACGGCAAACGCATTACCGCCGATGAGCAACGCAAAAATGACGACCAGCCAAATGAGCGCACGACTGGCGCGGGTAACGACGTTAGAAGAGGCCATAAAGAAAAAAGACGCGAGGACTAGTTGTCGCGAGCGGTGGAGTCAGATTCTTCGCTACTGGGCTCACGGGCCTCATCGGCCACGTCGGGGTCAATAATCTTCGTGAGAACCTGGCGGTGAACACGCAGAGTCGTTCCCGACCCGGCATCAATCGTTGCGATGTTGTTTTCATCGTCAAGGGCGACGACCGTCGCGTAGAGCCCAAACGACGTCATGACCTCGGCGCCGGGAACGAGACGTTCCTGCAGCTCCTGTGCGGCTTGGCGCTGTTTCCGGGAGTTGCGGAACATGAAAAAAATCAGCAGCCCCAGCGCTGCGACCATAAAGAGACTAAAGGGATCCACGGTGCCACACCTCTTTCACGACAAAGCGTCCCACGTCCAGGACACCCCTGTAACTATAGGTCATCCAGGGTGGGAGCAGTACGACCCAGATGCTGCCAGGCAATCGGGGTTGCCATACGCCCCCGCGGGGTTCGGATAATAAAACCCTGGCGCACGAGGAAGGGTTCTACCACCGATTCGATGGTTTCTGCCTCCTCCCCTACCGATACTGAGAGGGTCCCCAGGCCAACCGGTCCGCCGCCGAAGCGCTCGATGAGAACCTCGAGAACTTGGCGGTCCAACCGGTCAAGACCCCAGCCATCAACGTCGTAGAGCTCAAGAGCGGCTTGGGCGTTTGCCACGGTCACGTGGCCGCCGTGAACGAGCGAGTAATCGCGAACCCTTCGAAGCAGGCGATTGGCGATCCGGGGTGTGCCCCGGGAGCGTTTGGCGATTTCGGTCAGGGCTTTTTCGTCAGCGTCGATGCCCAGCACTCCCGCCGAGCGGCGAACCACAGCAATGAGTTCCTCGGTGGTGTAGAACTCCAGGTTGGCGGTGAAGCCAAATCGGTCGCGTAGGGGGTTTGGCAGCAGGCCCGATCTGGTGGTGGCACCAACCAGGGTGAAGGGGGCAAGTTCGAGGGGGACGGTTGTCGCCCCGGGTCCCTTACCCACCATGATGTCGATCCGGAAATCCTCCATTGCCAGATACAACATCTCCTCGGCAGGACGTGCCATGCGGTGAATTTCGTCAATGAAGAGGACTTCTCCCGGTGTTAACGCCGAGAGCACGGCCGCGAGATCTCCCGCATGTTGAATTGCCGGACCGCTTGAGGTCCGGAGCGAGGATCCACTTTCTTCGGCAACAATCATCGCGAGAGTCGTTTTGCCAAGACCGGGGGGGCCTGCCAGCAGAATGTGGTCGGGTGTGCGGTTCTCGATGTCCGCAGCCTGAAGCAGCAGTTGCAACTGGCTGCGCACCTTTTCCTGACCGATAAATTCGGTTAAGCGCGATGGCCGCAAAGCCCCTTCGAATTGCAGCTCCTGGTCAGACTGGGCTGCCGGGGTTGTGATGTCGTCACTCATCTACCCGCCTCCCGAGATGTTTGAGGGCCGAGAACTTGCAGTGCGCGGCGCACCAGGTCAGAAACGGAGGGCTGCTCGTCCTCCGGCAGGGACTCCACCACGTCAGAAACACCCTTCTTGGCCACACGCTCAGACCAGCCCAGGCCAACCAAAGCCTGAACGATAGCCGATTGGTCGACGCGGGAGACCCGGCTATCAACAACCTCTGCAGCCGCACCAGCCTGGGGTGGGATAACTTTGCCGTGCAGGCTCAGCACAATGAGCTTCGCCGTCTTCGGACCAATACCGCTGACTTTCTTGAAAGCTGCATCATCTTCCGCCGAGATTGCCGCGACAATGTCGTTGGCGGAATAGTGCTGGAGCACACCGAGAGCAGACTTGGGCCCTACGCCGCTGACACTGCGAAGGAGGTCAAACAAATCACGCTCCTCGGCGAGGGCAAAGCCCATCAGGCTCATATCGTCCTCCCGGACGATCATCGATGTAAACAACAGGGTGTCTTCCCCCACGCGCATGCCGGCAGTTGTCCGCTCCGGCACGGCGACCGAAAACCCAACGCCATGGAGGTCGATGATGACGCGGCCAGCGGAGACCTCGACGATGGTGCCACGCAGCTGGGAGATCACAACATTAGCCTAGGTTCGAGCGTCCGGAGAGGGCCTCTCGCCACGCGCGCTGCGCCGGAGTCTCCGTGGTTGATGCGACCGGCGAGGGGGAAACACGGCCCCTCCACGCTTCAGTAATTGCTAGAGCCAGTGCATCGGCGGCGTCAGCCGGCTGCGGGATGGATTCAAGCTGGAGGATATTTTTCACCATGGCTCCAACCTGCGGCTTTTTAGCCCCGCCGAATCCCGTGACAGCTGCCTTGACTTCACTTGGCGTCCGGTGACTCACCGGCAGGCCCCGCTCTGCGGCCAAAGCGATCACAATTCCACTGACCTGGGCGGTCCCCATGACTGTGCGCACGTTGTGTTGGGCAAAAACACGCTCTAGGGCCACAGCGTCGGGTTGGTGCACGTCGAGTACGCGGGTGAGCTCACGCTGGAGATGGAGCAGTCGCTGAGTGATATCCCAATCGCTGGGTGTGGTGAATACCTCCACATCCACCAACACCAACTCGGAGCCACGAGGGTTATCGACGATGCCAACACCAAGCCGAGTCAGCCCCGGGTCAACGCCAAGAATTCTCATGGCACTTAGTCGTCGAGCTGGGCAAGCAGTTCTGGGCTGAGGTCCATATTGGTGAAAACGTTTTGGACGTCGTCACAGTCTTCAAGAGCGTCAACGAGTTGAAAGACCTTTTTGGCGAGCTCTGGTTCGGGAGCGAGGGTAACGGAGGCAACAAACTCTGCCTCAGACTGTTCGTAGTCAATTCCCGCTGCCTGAATGGCTTGACGGTTGGCCACGAGGTCGGATGGGTCAGTAATAATTTCGAACCCCGCCCCACGATCAATGACTTCCTCGGCACCAGATTCCAACACCGCTGCGAGAACATCATCTTCAGTCAGGCCGTCAACTTTCGACACGGCGATCACGCCTTTGCGCGAGAAGTTATAGGAGACGCTTCCCGGATCGGCCATCGTCCCGCCGTTTCGGCTCATAATCGTGCGCACTTCGGCAGCAGCGCGGTTTCTGTTATCGGTCAGGCACTCCACGAGCATGGCCACACCGCCAGGACCGTAACCCTCGTACATGATCGTCTGGTAGTCGATTGCTTCACCGGAGAGGCCAGCGCCGCGTTTTACGGCGCGATCAATATTGTCGTTGGGTACCGATGACTTTTTGGCTTTTTGAATGGCATCGGCCAGGGTCGGGTTTCCCGCCGGGTCGGCCCCACCGATTTTCGCGGCCACTTCGATGTTCTTAATCAACTTGGCGAACGATTTCGCCCGTTTGGCGTCAATAACCGCTTTTTTATGTTTGGTCGTCGCCCATTTGGAGTGTCCCGACATAGCCTGCCTTCCGGTTAACCTAGGCCAGTGTAGTCGGCAGTTCCCCCGGCAGACCGGGGTAACTCGCGGCCCGTTGGATAAAACGCTCGTGTAAACGCGGCTCTCCAGCAACCTCCGGGTGGAACGCCGTCGCCAGACACTGTCCGTCATCGACAGCAACCACGCGACCATCAGCGAGCCTCGCCAAGACATCCACACCGGCGCCGTGGCGGGTCACAATCGGTGCACGGATAAACGACACCTGCATGGGTGGCTCCCCCACTGTCGGAAGCGTTAATTGCGTGTCAAATGACTCACGCTGGCCGCCAAACGCGTTTCTGCGCACGGTGATATCCATTGCGCCGAGGGTTTCTTGCCCCGCAATTGCATCCTCGAGTTCATTGGCGAGCATAATCATCCCGGCACACGTTCCCAGCACCGGCAAGCCCTCGTCAATGGCCCAGCGCAATGGCTCGTGGAGGCCAAAGCGCCGAGCCAGCTTGTCCATCACGCTCGACTCCCCACCGGGGATGACTAAGCCGTTAAGGCCGTCCAGATCCGAGACCGTGCGAACGTCGACGACGCTGGTACCAAGTGATTCCAGCATGCGCCGGTGTTCGGCAACATCGCCTTGGAGGGCGAGTATGCCAATGAGCGGGGCGTTACCACCCACGCTCGGCAAGGCGGTGGGGTGCTGGCAGGTCGTTGACGTTGATTCCCACCATCGCCTCACCGAGGCTGCGAGAAACGCTCGCGATGACTGCCGGGTCGTGGAATTGGGCCGTTGCTTGGACAACAGCCGCTGCCCTCTTCTCCGGGTTACCAGATTTGAAAATACCCGAACCCACAAAGACGCCGTCTGCACCAAGCTGCATCATCATCGCGGCGTCGGCCGGAGTCGCTACTCCCCCGGCGGTGAACAGCACGACGGGCAGCGACCCCGTCGCAGCGACCTCCGCGACGAGCTCGTAGGGCGCCTGCAGTTCCTTGGCCGCAACGTAGAGCTCATCAGGGGATTTTGAGCGCAGGTGGTTGATCTCGCCGCGAATGGTCCGAATGTGCTTTGTCGCCTCGGAGACGTCACCCGTGCCCGCTTCGCCCTTCGAGCGAATCATCGCCGCACCTTCGTTAATACGCCTCAGCGCTTCGCCCAGGTTGGTCGCACCGCAGACGAAGGGCACCGTGTAACCCCACTTGTCGATGTGGTTGACGTAGTCGGCGGGGCTGAGCACCTCGGACTCGTCGATGTAGTCGACACCCAATTCCTGGAGCACCTGGGCCTCAACGAAATGGCCGATGCGCGACTTTGCCATCACGGGAATCGAGACCGAGGCGATGATTTCGTCGATCAGGTCAGGGTCTGACATCCGCGCGACTCCGCCTTCGGCGCGAATATCGGCGGGAACTCGCTCAAGGGCCATCACGGCAACAGCACCGGCATCCTCGGCGATCTTGGCCTGGTCGGCGGTGACGACGTCCATAATGACGCCGCCTTTTAGCATGTCGGCAAGACCGCGCTTGACCCGCGCGCTTCCGGTGGTGTGACCCTGGTCGCTCATTGTGCTCCTTAGGCTGCGGCTGGGAAAAGACTAGAGCACGATTTTAATCTGTTTCAGACTGTGACCAGGCTGTACGCAGCTGGTCTCGAATATCGCCCAACAACTGAGGCATCGCTTTCGTGCGAGCAATAATGGGAAAGAAATTAGAGTCTTGGCCCCACCGGGGCACCACGTGTTGGTGCAGGTGCTCTTCGATTCCCGCCCCAGCAATAGCTCCCTGGTTCATGCCGATGTTGAACCCATGAGCACCGCCGACTTGACGCAGGAAAACCATGGCCTGTTTTGTCAACGTCGCCATCTCCGCTGTTTCCTCAGCGTTGGCTTCGTCATACTGGGCAATGTGACGGTAGGGGCAAATGAGAACATGCCCCGGGTTGTAGGGAAAAAGATTCAGTACGACGTAACAGTGTGAGCCTTCGTACACGACGAGATTTTCTTCTTCAGGCAGGTCGGTGGCCACGCAAAACACGCATTGGCCAGGTGTGCGGCCCTCGTTGCCGTGGATGTAGCCAATGCGGTGGGGAACCCATAACCGCTGAAAGCTATCCGGCGCACCGGGGACCTCCCAGGTCTCGCGTAACACCGCGTCTGGCGTTTCATCAGTCATCGCGACGCTCGGCGATCGCCTGTTGGATGTAGTCGAGGGCCTCGTCGATGGGAACACCGTTTTTCTGAGAGCCATCCCGGAAACGAAAGCTCACGGCTTCGGCCTGACGGTCCTCTTCACCGGCAATGAGAAGGTAGGGCACCTTTTGTTTCGTGTGGGTACGAATCTTTTTTTGCATCCGCTCATCCGAATCATCAATATCAGCGCGAATCCCGTGGCTTCGCATCTGGTCGATCACACCCTGAAGGTAGGCAGTGAACTCGTCAGCGACGGGGATTCCCATCACCTGAACCGGGGCTAACCAGGCAGGGAAGGCGCCGGCATAGTGCTCGGTGAGGACCCCAAAGAAACGCTCAATGGACCCAAAGAGGGCGCGGTGGAGCATGATCGGGCGTTGCCGGGACCCATCTGCTGCCTGGTACTCCAAATCGAAGCGCTCGGGCAGGTTGAAATCGAGCTGGATGGTGGACATTTGCCAGGTGCGACCGATGGCATCTCTAGCCTGTACCGAAATTTTTGGTCCATAGAACGCGGCCCCGCCTGGGTCCGGAATCAGTTCGAGGCCTGAACCCTCTGCCACACGCAGCAAAGTGTCCGTTGCCTGCTGCCAGATCTCATCGGAACCAACAAATTTTTCAGACTCATCACGAGTCGACAGCTCCAGGTAGAAATCACTCAACCCGTAGTCGGCAAGCAGCCCCAACACGAAATTCAGGACTGCGTGAAGCTCAGCTTCGAGATCGTCAGCAGTGGTGAAAATATGGGCATCGTCCTGGGTCATCCCTCTCACCCTGGTCAGCCCGTGGACAACGCCAGATTTTTCGTAGCGATAAACCGAACCGAATTCAAACATCCGCAGGGGAAGCTCCCGGTAGGAGCGTTGGCGGGAGCGATAGATCAGAATATGAAACGGGCAGTTCATCGGCTTGAGGTAGTAGTCCACTCCCGACCGGGTGAGCTCGCCAGAGTCGTGTCGCTGCTCGTCGACGTGCATCGGCGGAAACATGCCGTCTCGGTACCAGGAGAGGTGGCCCGAGGTTTCAAAGAGATCAGCCTTTGAAATGTGCGGAGTGTTCACAAACTCGTAGCCGGCTTCTTCGTGACGCCGGCGCGAGTAATCCTCCATCACCCGGCGAATGATGCCGCCCTTGGGGTGGAAGACGGGAAGGCCAGAGCCGATTTCCTCAGGAAAGCTAAAGAGATCCAGTGCCTGGCCTAAGACGCGGTGATCTCGACGTTTTGCCTCCTCTAAACGCTCCAGGTATTCACGCATTTGGTCTTTACTCGGCCAGGCCGTGCCGTAGATGCGCTGGAGTTGTGGATTGTTCTCGTTGCCCCGCCAGTAAGCAGCGGCAACGCGCGTAAGGCTAAAGCCGTTGCCAATCAGTTTGGTCGTCGGAAGGTGAGGTCCACGACAGAGGTCGCTCCACACCGTCTCACCGGTCTTGGCATCGACGTTGTCGTAGATTGTGAGCTCCCCGGCGCCTACCTCTACAGATTCGTTATCACCGCCGTCGGCAGCGTGGGATTTCAGGCCAATGAGTTCGAGTTTGTAGGGCTCGTCAGAGAGTTCCTCGGAGGCCTCTTCGTCAGAAACGACCCGGCGCACGAAACGCTGCGACTGGTTGACAATCTTCAACATCGCCTTCTCGAGTGCTTTTAGTTCCTCGGGGGTGAACGGCTCGTCAACGTCGAAGTCGTAGTAGAAGCCATCGGTCACCGGTGGGCCAATGCCCAATTTTGCGCCAGGTCGGACCTGTTGGACGGCTTGAGCGAGCACGTGGGCAGTGGAGTGGCGCAATATGTCTAGGCCATCAGGCGATTCAATTGTGATTGCTTCTACAGTCGACCCTGTCTCAATCTGCCCGCT
>CBFHWA010000039.1:0-11483 GCA_965659525.1 Pontimonas sp. | reverse complement strand
GGGGAAGTCCTCGCCTACGTATGGTGATCTGAGATGTCGAGAATTGGACGACTTCCGATCCCGGTCCCTGCGGGTGTCACCGTCAACATTGACAACCGACACGTCGCGGTTAAGGGCCCCAAGGGAGAACTGAGCTTGACGATCGCCGAGCCGATCGAAGCGAGTGTTCACGACGATCAGGTCCTCGTGACTCGTCCCGATGACGAGCGAGAATCACGCGCCCTGCACGGATTGACTCGCACCCTCATTGCCAACCAGATTATTGGTGTGACCGATGGCTACACCAAGACCCTCCAGGTCGTGGGTACCGGCTACCGAGTGACGGCGAAGGGTCAGTCGCTGGAGTTTGCTCTGGGCTACTCGCACCCGATTACGGTCGACCCGCCCGAGGGTGTGAGTTTCACCGTTGAGGGCAACGACAAAGTCACCGTCAGCGGTATTGACAAGCAGGCTGTCGGAGAAGCCGCGGCCAATATTCGTAAGTTGCGCAAGCCGGAGCCCTATAAGGGTAAGGGTGTGCGCTACGAGAACGAGCAGGTCCGTCGCAAGGCTGGAAAGGCTGGTAACTAACCATGGCCGTGGGAATTAGAGGCTCAAGTAAGCAGGCGCAGCGCGCCCGTCGCCACAACCGCCTGCGCAAAAAAATTGTCGGCACCGCCCAGCGTCCGCGCTTAGTCGTTACCCGGTCTGCCCGGCACGTGTTTGTCCAGGTCGTGAACGATGAGACGGGACACACGGTGGCATCGGCGTCGACGATGGAAACCGATATGCGCTCCTTCGACGGAGACAAAACTGCCAAGGCTCGTAAGGTGGGCGAACTCGTTGCCGAACGCGCCAAAAAAGAGGGTGTGACCTCAGTGGTGTTTGACCGGGGCGGAAACCGCTACGCCGGCCGTGTGGCTGCCATCGCTGAAGGCGCCCGAGAGAGTGGATTAGAACTGTGAGCGACGAGACAAAGGACGAGAGTGTGACCGAAGCTCCCGCAGAGGCCACCGCCGAAGCGACACCCGTAACCGAGGAGCCCCGCGAGGCTCGTCGGGGTAGCCGCGAGCGTCGCCCCGACGCTCAGCGTGGGGCGCGTGATGGTGGCGATAAGAGCCAGTTCCTCGAGCGTGTCGTGACCATCAACCGTGTGTCCAAAGTGGTCAAGGGCGGACGCCGTTTCGCCTTCACCGCTTTGGTCGTTGTCGGCGATGGTAACGGGATGGTCGGAGTTGGCTACGGTAAAGCCCGCGAGGTGCCCCTGGCCATTTCGAAGGGCGTCGAGGATGCCAAGAAGAACTTCTTCCGAGTGCCTCGTGTCGTCCAGACCATTCCTCACCCCGTCCAGGGTGAAGCTGCTGCTGGTGTGGTTCTGTTGCGTCCCGCTGCCGCGGGAACGGGCGTTATCGCCGGCGGACCGGTACGTGCGGTACTCGAATGTGCCGGAATTCACGATGTGTTGAGTAAGTCGCTGGGCTCGTCCAACACCCTCAACATCGTTCACGCCACCGTCGCGGCCCTCAAGCAGCTCGAAGAGCCCCGTGCTGTTGCGGCCCGCCGCGGTATGGATTTTGAGCATGTTGCACCGGGTCGGCTCGTTCGCGCTGAAGCCGATGCGGCTGCTGCGAAGAAGGTGAGCGAGTAATGGCCAAGAACCTCAAGGTGACCCAGATGAAGTCGCAGATTAGCGAAAAGCAGTACATGCGCGACACACTGCGGAGCCTGGGCTTGAAAAAAATTGGTGATTCGGTGATCCGTCCCGACACCCCGCAAAACCGTGGATACGTCCAGACTGTTCGTCACCTGGTGACGGTGGAGGAGATTGACTAATGGCTGAAGAGAAGAAGCCAGCCGCTAAGAAACCAGCGGCCAAGAAGCCGGCCGCGGCGAAGCCCGCTGCAAAGAAGACGACATCGGCGGCGAAAAAGCCTGCCGCGTCGAGCACGAGTGCAGCAAAGAAGCCAGCGGCGAAAACTGACGCAGCAAAAAAGCCTGCGGCAGCAAAGCCCGCAGCCTCGAAGAGTGCTGCCAAGACTCCGGCGACGAAGTCTGCGGCTGCCAAGCCTGCTGCTGCGAAATCGGCAGCCAAGAAGCCCGCTGCTGCGAAGCCTGCTGCTGCCAAAACCGCCACGTCAAAAACTGCAGCGTCAAAAACTGCAGCGCCCAAGACCGCCACGGATAAGCCCGCTGCGAAAAAGACGACGGCCACGACTGCGGCGAAGCCCGCGACCGCGAAATCGTCCGATTCGGCTGCGAAGCCCGCTGCCAAGAAAAAGCCTGCGCCCTCCAGTGATGTCGTTCGTCCGGGTGCGCTGAAGCTTCACCATCTGCGTCCGGCGCCTGGCTCCAAGAAGGCTCGGACGCGCGTGGGTCGCGGTGAAGGCTCCAAGGGTAAGACAGCTGGTCGCGGAACGAAGGGGACTAAGGCTCGTTACCAGGTTCGCCCCGGATTTGAGGGTGGTCAGCTGACCTCTGTGATGCGTGCGCCAAAACTGCGCGGGTTTACCAACCCATTCCGGGTGGAATACCAGGTGGTTAATGTCGGCCGTCTGGCTGAGCTTTACCCGTCCGGTGGTGAGGTCACGATTTCCGACCTGGTCGCTAAGGGCGCGGTTCGCAAGAATGAAAAAGTCAAGGTTCTTGCTGATGGTGAACTCTCGGTGAAGCTCACTGTGAATGTCGACAAGGTCTCGGCCTCGGCAAAGGCCAAGATTGAGAAAGCTGGCGGCGAGGTTCAGTAGTTCTCGCGGGTTCGCAGCCAGCGGGCGCGGACCAAAAACCAGTAGGCTCGTGGGAATTGTGAGCGGGTGACCGCACCGGGAGGGCAATGTGATTCAGGCAATAGGGAGAATCTTCAAGACCCCTGATCTGCGGCGCAAAATTGCGTTCACGATTGCCATCATTGCCATTTTCCGGTTGGGCTCATTCATTCCAGCCCCCTTTGTGGACTACCGCAATGTGCAGCAGTGTTTGGCTGGCTCGGCGGGAACGTCGGGGCTCTATGAGCTGGTGAACCTCTTCAGTGGCGGGGCACTACTTCAACTGTCGATCTTTGCCCTGGGGATCATGCCCTACATCACGGCGGCCATTATCACCCAGCTGTTGCGCGTGGTCATTCCCCACTTCGAGACCCTTCATAAAGAAGGCCAGACGGGCCAGGCCAAGCTCACTCAGTACACCCGCTACATGACAATCGGTTTGGCTCTGCTGCAGTCAACCACGCTGATCACCGTCGCGCGCAGCGGGTCGCTTTTTGGCGCCAACTCTGGTGTCCCTGCGTGTAACCAGCTGCTGTCAAATGACTCCTGGTACGCAATCATGCTGATGGTGATCACCATGACGGCGGGGACGGGGCTGATTATGTGGCTGGGTGAGATGATCACCGAGCGCGGCGTGGGCAACGGAATGTCGCTACTGATCTTTGTCTCGATTGCCGCGACCTTCCCCGGTTCCCTCTGGGCAATTGGTCAGTCGGAGGGCTTCGAGATCTTCGTCGGCGTTTTGATCATCGGGTTGATCATCATGGCGCTGGTGGTCTTCGTGGAGCAGTCCCAGCGACGAGTACCGGTGCAGTACGCCAAGCGCATGGTGGGTCGGCGTGCCTATGGTGGCACTAACACCTACATCCCCATCAAGGTGAATATGGCCGGTGTGGTTCCGGTGATTTTCGCCTCATCGCTGTTGTACCTTCCGGCGCTGCTGTCGCAGTTCAACCAGCCGGGTCCTGGACAGGAAGTGCCCGAATGGGTTGTCTGGATTCAAAACAACTTCACCTCGGGTGATAATCCGCTCTATATGGCGGTGTACTTTGCCCTCATCGTTGGGTTCACGTTCTTCTACGTCGCCATTACCTTCAACCCGGAGGAAGTTGCCGACAATATGAAGAAATACGGCGGCTTTATCCCCGGAATTCGTGCGGGGCGTCCGACAGCTGAATACCTTGACTACGTCCTCACCCGGATCACGTTCCCCGGATCGCTCTACCTGGGCCTCGTTGCCTTGATTCCATTGATTGCCCTGGCGACAGTCAATGCCAACCAGAACTTCCCCTTCGGTGGCGCGAGCATCCTGATTATCGTGGGCGTCGGTCTTGACACGGTCAAACAGATCGACTCCCAGCTCCAGCAGCGCCACTATGAAGGGCTCCTGAAATGACTTCTGGCACGAGACTGCTCCTCATTGGTCCTCCCGGCGCGGGTAAGGGAACCCAGGCCCAGCGGCTGAGTGAGCACTTTGGTATTCCGGCGATTTCTACCGGCGATATCTTCCGGGAAAACGTAAAAAACGAGACTCCCCTGGGTCAGCAGGCAAAGGCCTATATGGATGCCGGTGAAAATGTCCCCGACACCTTGACCAATGATCTCGTTGCCGACCGCTTGTCGCAGTCAGACTGCGCCGAGGGGTTTCTCCTCGATGGCTACCCTCGTACCGCCGCCCAGGTGGATGCGCTGGAGGAAATGCTTGCCCAGTACTCGACTCACCTCGACGCTGCCGTGGAACTGGTCGCTGATGTTGAAGTCGTTGTCGGGAGGCTTCGTCAGCGGTCGCTGGAGCAGGGACGCAGCGACGATAGCGAAGAGGTGGTTCGCCACCGCCTCGGCGTCTACGCCGAGCAGACCGCCCCGCTCATTCAGGTTTTCCGCGACAGAGACCTCCTCGTGAGCGTTGATGGGATTGGACCTATCGAGGAGATCACACAGCGGATTGTGGATCGCCTCGCTGCGGCAGGCGTCACGCTCGATCGCTAGATTTGTGCCATCCCGACCAGAGGCATAGACTAATTCTTTGGTGTGTCATGGCTTTCGAGCCAACCACTCCAGCATGACCAGTACAAACAAGACGAAGAGGCTATGGCCAACAAAGACGGTGTCATCGAAATCGAAGGTTCGGTTGTCGAATCCCTTCCAAATGCGATGTTTCGCGTTGAGTTGACCAACGGTCACAAGGTTCTTGCCCACATTTCAGGCAAGATGCGTCAGCACTACATCCGGATCCTCCCCGAGGACCGCGTGATTGTGGAGCTGAGCCCTTATGACCTGACTCGTGGCCGCATCGTCTACCGCTACAAGTAAGCAGTACTGAGAAGGAACGGCCCGGTTCACCGGGTACGAGGCCAGCAGGAGAAGAAGGAATATGAAGGTTAGCTCGAGCGTCAAAAAGATTTGCGATCGCTGTCGCGTGATTCGCCGTCACGGCAACGTCATGGTGATCTGCAGTAACCCCCGACACAAACAGCGTCAGGGTTAGCACCACCCACAATTCAATAGACCACGGCAGGTTCAGGAATCCCTTAGGGGAGGACACCTCGGGGAGAGGCCCGGGCACCGAATCTGACACAGACCTCTCAGCCTCTTTTGGAGACATCACATGGCACGTATTGCCGGGATCGACATTCCTCGCGAAAAGCGAGTTGAAGTCGCACTCACCTACGTCTTTGGCGTAGGTCGCACCCGTGCGCAGCAGACTCTCTCTGCGACGGGAATTAACCCCAACACTCGTGTGAAGGACCTGAGCGACGACGAGTTGCTTCAGTTGCGCACACACATTGAAGGAAACTTCAAGGTCGAAGGTGATCTTCGCCGCGAGGTTCAAGCCGACATTCGCCGCAAGGTGGAGATCGGCAGCTACGAAGGCTTGCGTCACCGCCGCGGCCTGCCGGTGCGTGGACAACGCACCAAGACCAACGCCCGGACCCGCAAGGGCCCCAAGCGCACGGTCGCCGGTAAGAAGAAGGCCTAGTCGGTACCTGATCACTAACGAGTCTCGGAGTTTGTAATGGCAGCAACAAAAGCGTCCCCCGCGCGTAAACCGCGCCGTAAGGGCAAGAAGAACATTGCTGTGGGCCAGGCCCACATCAAGTCGACCTTTAACAACACCATCGTGTCGATTACCGACCCGCAGGGTGCTGTGGTCAGCTGGGCCTCCTCAGGCGCAGTTGGCTTCAAAGGTTCGAGAAAGTCCACGCCGTTCGCGGCCCAGCTGGCAGCCGAGTCGGCCGCCAAGCAGGCCCAAGACCACGGCATGAAGAAAGTTGACGTTTTCGTCAAGGGACCGGGCTCCGGCCGAGAGACGGCCATCCGGTCGCTCCAGGCTGCCGGTCTTGAGGTTGGTTCGATTACCGATGTGACCCCGCAGGCTCACAACGGTTGCCGTCCGCCCAAGCGTCGTCGCGTCTGAGGTTCAGGTAACCGCCTCCGGGCGGTTCCCACGTGTGCCTTACCCATAATTCAATATGTTCCGCGGTCTTTAGCCGCCTCGTGTAACAGGTGTCATATAGCGGACACTTTGCCGAAAGGAAACAAATCGTGCTCATTGCACAGCGCCCCACCCTCACAGAACAATCCGTCTCCGATTTTCGTTCGACCTTCGTCATCGAGCCCCTGGAGCCAGGCTTTGGCTACACGCTCGGTAACTCCCTTCGCCGGACTTTGCTGTCGTCCATTCCAGGCGCAGCCGTCACCGGTATCCGCATCGATGGTGTGCTCCACGAGTTCTCCACCGTTGAGGGCGTGAAAGAAGACGTCACCGAAATTATCCTGAACATCAAAAACCTCGTCGTCTCCAGTGAGCACGATGAGCCCATTACTGCCTACCTGCGTAAGCAGGGCGCCGGTAACGTCACCGCTGCAGACATTTCCGCTCCTGCCGGTGTCGAGGTGCACAATCCTGAGCTGCACATCGCCACTCTCAATGACAAGGCGAGCTTCGAATTGGAGCTCACCATTGAGCGCGGACGTGGATACGTGTCCTCTGCTCAAAACCGCAACGAATACGCCGAGGCGGGGCACATTCCCGTTGACTCGATCTACTCGCCGGTTTTGAAGGTCACCTACCGCGTGGAGGCGACTCGTGCCGGTGAGCGCACAGACTTTGACCGTCTCGTGGTCGACGTCGAGACGAAGCCCTCGATGGCGCCCCAGGACGCCGTGGCGTCGGCTGGCCGGACCCTGGTTGAACTCTTTGGCTTGGCCCGTGACCTGAACGCGGAGGCCGAAGGTATTGAAATCGGCCCGGCTCCCGTTGAAGCGGTGATGTCAAACGAGCTGGCCACGCCAATCGAGAGCCTCGATCTGTCGGTTCGTAGCTATAACTGCCTCAAGCGCGAAGGCATTAACACGGTCAGCGAGTTGGTCGCTCTCTCCGAGCACCAGCTGATGAACATCCGCAACTTCGGTCAGAAGTCGGTTGATGAGGTGCGCGACAAGCTGGTGGAGATGGGTCTTTCGCTGAAAGACACGATGCCCGGCTTTGACGCAAGCGCCTACTACACCGGCCTCGACGACGAATAAGCACGTCACCACAACAAGGAAAAGACTATGCCTAAGCCCACGAAGGGTCCCCGCCTCGGAGGCGGCCCCGCCCACGAGAAGCTCATGCTCGCGAACCTTGCGACAGCGCTGTTCACCCACGGCCGCATTCAGACGACGGAGACGAAAGCTAAGCGCCTTCGCCCCTACGCTGAGCGTTTGGTGACCTTTGCCAAGCGCGGTGACCTTCACGCCCGTCGCCGTGTCATGACAGTGATTCGCGATAAGTCGGCAGTGCACAAGCTGTTTACCGAAATCGCGCCGCTGGTCGAGCACCGTGAGGGTGGCTACACCCGCATTGTGAAGACCGGTTTCCGCAAGGGTGACAACGCGCCGATGGCGGTTATTGAGCTCATTCTCGACCCCGTCGAGAAGAAGCCCTCAGCGAAGAAGGCTAAAAAGGCCGCTGAGGCTGAGGCTGTTCCCGCCGCTGCCGTGGAGGCTGACGCCGAGGTGACCGAAGAGGTCAGTGTCGATGCGCCGGCAGCCGACGAGGCGACGGAGTCGGTCACGGTCGATGTTGATGACGCGGTGGGCACCACTGAGTCCGACGCTCCTGTCGAGGATGCTGCGGCTGAGGAAGCCCCGGCTGAGGAAGCTCCTGTCGAGGATGCGGCCTCCGATGAGGCTGCGCCTGAGGACACCCCCAGCGACGAGGCATCCGATGAGGAGCCTGCTGACGGGGACAAGAAGGCCTAGTTAGCTCCGGCCGCGCTTGTCTCCACAGCGGTGACTATCAGACTGCGGATTGACCTCGCCTATCACGGCGCGGGTTTTTCCGGTTGGGCTATCCAACCGGGACTCACAACTGTTCAGGGTGAGCTCGAGTTGGCCCTGGCGCGTGCGCTGCGCATGCAGCCAGGCAGCCTGCGAACCGTTGTCGCGGGCCGAACCGATTCGGGTGTCCACGCCATTGGGCAGGTGTGTCATGTTGATGTTGAGGGTGATGCGACGAAGCTCCTGAATACTCCAGCGGCTCAGTCAAAACTGCTGAAGAGACTTCGGGGCGCACTGGGGAAAAATTCACCGATGTGGATTTCTTCTCTTCGCGTTGCACCAGACGGTTTCGATGCGCGGTTTTCCGCCATGGCTCGGCGCTACGAATACCGCATTGCTGATTCGCAGTCGTTTAAAGATCCCAGACAGGCCGCCTACACGCTCTGGATTGACGACGGTCTCGATGACGAGGCGATGAGTCGGCTCGGCGCGAGCCTCGTTGGTCTGCACGACTTTGCGAGTTTTTGCCGCGCCCGCCCCAGTGCGACCACTATTCGAGAGCTCCAGGAGATGTCCTTTGCCCGCGATGGTGATGGCGTCTTAGTGGCCACTGTTCGCGCTGATGCTTTTTGTCACTCTATGGTCCGCTCCCTCCTGGGTGCCGCGCTTGCTGTCGGCCGAGGAATTCTCTCCGTGGCCGAGGTGACACAGCTACGTGACGCAGCTCAGCGAACCAGTGCCTGGACGACTCAGGCCGCCCACGGGTTGACCCTCTGCGAGGTGATCTACCCTCGAGACGACGAGCTGGGTTCACGCGCTGAGCAGACCAGAGCGCTTCGCGAGGGAACCTCGGATTGAGAATGGTTGCGCCTGGGTGTAATGTTGGGCGCTGGTGCCAGAATTGCTGGCACTTCGGTTGAGCCCTCCACCGGGTTGTTTAGGAAAAACACCCACCGGAGCGGGATACACGAACACCTCGACACGAATGGATGACGCATGACGCGCACCTTCAGCCCCACCCCGGCAGATATCCGCCGCAACTGGGTCGTAATCGACGCCGCCGACGTCGTGCTGGGTCGCCTGGCGACTCACGCCGCCACGTTGCTTCGCGGCAAGCACAAGCCAACCTTTAGCCCGCACATGGACATGGGTGATTACGTCATTGTGATCAATGCGGACAAAGTGGTTCTTACCGGAAATAAAGCAGCCCAAAAAATGGAATACCGCCACTCCGGTTACCCGGGTGGTCTCACCGCGACCTCGTATACCGAGGTATTGGAAAAGAACCCGGTGCGCGGGATGCTGCCGAAAAACACTCTGGGTCGCGAGCAGCTGAAAAAGCTGAAGGTCTATGCGGGAGCCGAGCACCCGCACCAGGCCCAGCAGCCCACCCCCTACGAGATCACCCAGATCGCCCAGTAACCGGCGCGAAGAAAAAGGATTACGTCATGGACACCACCCCTGAAGCCACTGAAGTCCCCGAGACATTCAGCACTGAAACTCCCGAAGCGGCCGCCCCGACAACCCCGCGCCCCGCGCTGACCGTTGGCGGTCAGGCTGTGGGTCGGCGCAAGGAGGCGATCGCCCGCGTGCGTTTGACCCCCGGTACGGGAGTCATTACCGTAAACGGCCGCACACTGGAGGACTACTTCCCGAATAAGCTCCACCAGCAGCTGATCAACGACCCGTTTACGGTGTTGAAACTCCAGGGCAGCTACGACGTTCAGGCCAAAATCACCGGAGGTGGCCCCTCGGGTCAAGCCGGTGCCCTTCGCCTGGGTATTTCGCGCGCCCTCAATGAGATTGATCGCGAAAACAACCGACCCGACCTGAAAAAGGCCGGCTTCCTGTCCCGCGACGCGCGTGTGAAGGAAAGTAAGAAGGCCGGTTTGAAGAAGGCGCGTAAGGCTCCTCAGTACTCCAAGAGGTAGTCCGAGCCTTCGGACCAGACGATGGGTCGTCTTTTTGGAACAGATGGGGTCCGCGGACTCGCCAACGGCGACCTCACCGCGAAGCTTGCCCTCGAGTTAGCCCAGGCGGCAGCGTCGGTACTGACCAAAGGTCGCCACGCCGATGATCTGCGCAGCAAGGGGTTGCGTCCCCGTGCGGTCATCGCGCGCGACCCCAGGGTCTCGGGCCAATTTCTCAGCAGCGCGGTCGCCGCGGGTCTTGCCAGCTCCGGTATTGACGTTCTCGATGCGGGAGTCTTGCCAACGCCAGCGGTAGCGCTCTTAGTGCGCGACGCTGGTTTGGACTTCGGGGTGATGGTCTCTGCCTCACATAACGCTGCTCCCGACAACGGCATCAAATTTTTCTCCTTTGGCGGTACCAAGTTGCCCGATGAGGTCGAAGACCGCATCGAATCGTTTCTGGGCACTCAACCGCTGAGCCCCACCGGCGCCGGGGTGGGACGCATTAGTCGTTTCGCTGACGCCGAAGACCGCTACGCTTTGGCGCTGCTGAAGTCCATGCCGGTGAAACTTGACGGGCTGCACATCGTGCTCGATTGCGCCCACGGTGCAGCGGCCGGGGTGTCCCCGCGGGTGTTCCGGGATGCCGGTGCTGAGGTCACCGTGATGGGAGCTGAGCCCGATGGGTTGAATATCAATCAGGGTTACGGTTCGACTTACCCCGCCACCCTGCAAGAGGCGGTCGTGGAATTGGGCGCGGACCTGGGAATTGCCCACGACGGCGACGCCGACCGCGCTCTCGCGGTCGATCACACCGGAGCGCTCATTGACGGCGACACAATCATGGCCATCTTGTCCTTGGCGATGAAGCGCCGTGGTGAGCTCACCGGCGACGCTGTCGCGGTGACGGTGATGAGTAACCTCGGCCTTCGCCGACTCCTTGGCGAGCATGGTGTGGCTGTTCACGAAACCAAAGTGGGTGACCGTTACGTCCTTGAGGCACTCCACCACCATGGGCTCGCCCTCGGTGGTGAACAGTCAGGCCACATCATCTTGACCAAACACCAGACCACTGGCGATGGAATTCTCACCGGGTTACACCTCGCTGCCGAAGTGGTGGCCAGCGGTCGAACTCTGCACGACTTAGCCAGCGATATGACCGTCTACCCGCAGGTGTTGGTCAATGTCTCTGACGTGGATCAGGAGGGTCTGGCGGGCAATGCTGCCATTTCTGCTGAGCTCACTCGTTCTGAGGCTGAATTGGCAGATGCGGGTCGAGTGTTGTTGCGCCCCTCAGGAACAGAACCGGTGATTCGGGTGATGGTCGAAGCCGACACCGCCCAGCGCGCTCAGGCGGTGGCGGAGAGAATTGCGGCTGTGGTTCGCAAAGAGCTCGGCCGCTAGACCTTTCGCAAGAGCACCGTGTGGATGCGGTGGTCGGCTTCTTTGCGAAGAATCAGAGAGGCACGGGGTCTGGTGGGGGCGATATTTTTGCGAAGGTTCGGCTCGTTGACGTCTGCCCAAATGCGCCGGGCTTCGGCCCGGGCTTGGTCTTCGGTGAGGCTCG
>CBFHWA010000038.1:6721-11669 GCA_965659525.1 Pontimonas sp. | reverse complement strand
GGATAACCACACTCCGCCAGAACGCAACCGGGCCTCTGGCTACCGTGGAGGGTTTTCTACTCGCCCTCTTCGCGTGCTTACTCCGAGAGGATGCCGGCGAACGCCTCAATCGGCGGGCAGGCACACACCAGGTTTCGATCCCCGTAGGCCTGGTCAACGCGGCCGACCGGTGGCCAGTATTTGCCAGCCACCCTCGGATCAGCCCCGTGCTGAGAGCTATCGACTCCTCCGACTGCCGGGTAGGCAGCGAGGGTTCGGGAGTAGGGATGTTCCCAGTTGTCGCTCACGGCCTCGGCTGCAGGGTGGGGGGCGTTGGTCAGGGGATTGTCCTCTGCCGGCCACACGCCGTCTTTCACCGCGCGCGATTCTTCGCGGATGCGAATCATCGCGTCGATGAACCGATCGAGCTCGCCGAGGTCTTCGCTCTCGGTGGGCTCCACCATGAGCGTTCCCGCGACCGGGAACGACATGGTGGGCGCGTGGAAGCCGTAGTCCATCAGGCGCTTGGCGACATCGTCCACACTCACACCGGTTTCCTGGGTGATGGGACGAATATCGAGGACGACTTCGTGGGCGACCAAGCCGTTTTCACCGACATACAACACCGGGTAGTGCTCGCGGAGGCGGTGCGCGACATAGTTGGCCGCGAGCACCGCCCTGGCGGTGGCCTTCCGCAGGCCCTCGGGGCCCATCATGCGCACATACGCCCAACTAATCGGCAGGATGCTGGGGCTGCCATAGGGTGCGGCCGATACGGCCGGGCCGTTGTGGGTAATGGAGCCTGCCTGTCCGGTGACGTCGTCAAAGGGTGGGTGCGCGGATGATTGGGCAAAGGGGTGGCCAGGCAAAAACGGGGCGAGGTGGGCTTTCGCGCCCACCGGTCCCACGCCGGGTCCTCCCCCACCGTGGGGGATGCAGAAGGTTTTGTGCAGGTTTAAGTGTGAGACGTCTCCGCCGATGTCGCCATAGCGGGAGAAACCCACCAGGGCGTTGAGGTTGGCCCCGTCGATGTAGACCTGGCCTCCGGCCTGGTGGACAAGGTCAGTGATGTCGGTGATCTGGTGTTCATACACCCCGTGGGTTGAGGGGTAGGTGACCATGAGGGCAGCGAGGTTCTCGCCGTGGTCGGCGATTTTCGCTCTCACATCCTCAATGTCAACATCACCCTGGTCGTTACAGGCCACCACCACGACCTGCATTCCCGCCAACACCGCGCTGGCAGCATTCGTGCCGTGTGCGCTAGAGGGAATCAAACAGATGGTGCGGTGGTGGTCACCGCGGGAGCGGTGATAGCCCCGGATTGCCAAGAGCCCGGCGTATTCACCCTGGCTCCCGGCGTTTGGCTGAAGCGACACCGAGTCGTAACCGGTGAGCTCTGCCAGCCAGGTTTCCAGATGCGACATCATCACCAGGTAGCCCGCGACGTCATCAGCCGGGGCAAACGGGTGGAGGGCGCCGAACTCGGGCCAGCTGACAGCTTCCATTTCGGTCGCGGCGTTCAGCTTCATCGTGCAGCTACCCAGCGGGATCATGCCGCGATCGAGCGCGTAGTCCTTATCCGCCAGGGATTTCAGGTAGCGCATCATCTGGGTTTCGGAATGGTGCACGTTGAACACCGGATGTGCGAGATAACCCGACGTGCGCTGCAGGTTGTCCGGAAGGGCGGTGTCCTCGGCGTACTGGCCGCGGTAGTTCTCCAAGCCGAAAGCGGCGCCGAGCGCCTGGAACACCTCGGCCCCCACTCCCCTGCCGGAGGATTCGGCGGTGGTCTGGTCGAATGAGAGTCCCACGTGGTCAGCGTCGACCTCGCGCAGTAAGACACCGTGCTGGTAGGCGGTGGCGACGATACCTGCTGCGCTGCCGGGGGTGTGCACCAGGAGGGTGTCAAAGAAGGTGTCGTGCACAACGGTGTATCCGGCCTCGCGCAGTCGCTCGGCGAAGCCCGCTGCCTGCCGGGCGATGCTGGCGGCAATCGCCCGAAGGCCACCGGGGCCGTGATAGACGGCGAACATTCCGGCCATCACGGCGAGGAGCACCTGTGCGGTGCAGATGTTGCTGGTGGCGCGGTCGCGGCGAATGTGCTGCTCGCGGGTCTGCAGGGTCAGCCGGTAGGCGGGGTTGCCAAACCGGTCTTGGGAGACACCGACCAGGCGTCCTGGCATTTGCCGCTCGAGTCCTTGACGCACAGCGAGGTAGCCGGCGTGTGGTCCGCCAAAACCAAGCGGTATTCCAAAGCGCTGCGTGGTGCCCACCGCAATGTCGGCGCCCATCTCACCGGGAGGAGTGAGAAGTGTCATCGCCATCAAGTCAGCGGCCACCACGGCGAGGCCTCCGGCGTTTTTCACCCGGGCGATCACGTCGCTCGGGTCCCAGACCCGACCAGACGCCCCCGGGTACTGCACAATCGCGCCGAAGGCTTCTGGTAGATCCCCGGTGAAATCTGTCTCCACCAACTCAATGCCGAGTGGTGCAGCCCGACCGGCGAGCACCGCTTTGGTTTGCGGGAGAGTATCGGCATCGACGAGGAACACATTGGAGGTCTGGCCAGAGGCCCGGCGGGCGAGCAGCATGGCTTCTGCCACCGCGGTGGCTTCATCCAACATCGAGGCGTTTGCCACCGGCAAACCGGTGAGGTCACCGACCATGGTTTGGAAGTTCAGCAGGGCTTCGAGCCGGCCCTGGGAGATTTCTGGCTGGTAGGGGGTGTAGGCGGTATACCAACTGGGGTTTTCGAGAACATTGCGCTTAATCACACTGGGGGTGTGTGCGGGGTAGTAGCCAAGGCCCAACAGGGAGCGGTGGGTAGAGTTGTGGGCAGCGATTTCTCGCAGTTCCTGCAGCACGTCGGCTTCACTGGCTGGCTCGGGGATAATCGAGGCGATATCGGCCTGGCGCAGGTGACCCGGGACGGCCTTGTCCATCAGCTCATCGAGGCTGGATAACCCCAACTCTTGGAGCATGAGCGCTTCTGCCGAGTCGTCGACTCCGAGGTGGCGGTTAGTGAAGGGCTGCTGTGTCATCTACTCCCCAATCAGTGCGCGGTAGGCGGCGGCGTCTAACAGTTCTGGTGTGTCGGAGCTATCGACTTTGAACAGCCACCCCTCGCCGTAGGGGTCGCGGTTGATCAGCTCGGGATCGTCGACGACGCCGGGGTTGGTTTCGGTCACCGATCCGGTGACCGGGGAGAAAATCTCCCCCACCGATTTGGTCGACTCGACCTCACCGACAATGGCGCCTGCGGCGACCGAGGAACCGACCGCGGGGTGGTCGACGTAGACCACGTCACCGAGGGCATCTGCGGCGTATTGGGTGATCCCCACGGTGAGGATGCCACCGTCTGAGTGGACCCATTCGTGGTCTGAGGTGTAGTGCAGGTGGTCGGGAACAGTCGACATGGAGATCTAGTCCTTTCGTCTCCGGTAGAAGGGCAATGGCACCACCCGGGCGGGGACCATCTGGCCTCGAACATCGAGGTGAAGCTCAGTCTCGGGGTCTTTGTAGTCGCGGTCAATCAGCGCCATCGCAATGGGGTGACCGAGCGTGGGCGAGAGTGCGCCCGAGGTCACCACCCCCACCTGTTCCATCGACCCGGGGTCAACTACGCCATATCCGGCGCGCGCTGCGCGCTTACCCTCCGCAGCTAAGCCGACAAGGATTTTCTGCGATGGCTCTGGGTGGGACTCGAACCATTCTTTACCGACAAAGTCGTCTTTATCGCGGTCGACAACCCGCAACAGCCGCACCTCTGCCGGTCGAATTCGCTCGCCCAGTTCATTGCCATAGAGCGGCATTCCCGCCTCCAGCCGCAGGGTGTCGCGGGCAGCCAGACCACACAGTTGCAGGTCGTGCTCGTGTCCCGCCTCCACCAGAGCCGCCCACAACGCCTCACCGGCAGCGGCGTCGATGTAGAGCTCGAAGCCGTCCTCCCCGGTGTAACCGGTGCGGGCGACCAGGACCTGGTCGCCCTGGAAGGTGGCCTGGTCGATGCGGTAGTAGGCAATATCGGGCAGGGGAACCTCGGTGTGGAAGCCAGGCACAGCTCCCAGGATGGCTTCAGCTCGGGGGCCTTGCACCGCAATCATCACCGTCTGGTCGGTGTCATCGCGCAGGGTGGCATCACACCCGACCAGTCTGTCCGTGATGGCTTCGACCACCGGGTGGCGATTACCGGCGTTTGCCACCACGAGGTAGTCCGCGGTGTCTAAGCAGTAGACGATCAGGTCGTCGATGATGCCGGCGCGGTCGTTCAACATCAGCATGTACTTGGCGTCACCGGGTGCCATCGCAGAGGGGCGACCAGATAGCGCGTAGTCCAACGCCTGTCCCGCACCAGCGCCGGTGACCCGCAGTTCGGCCATGTGGCTTAAGTCAAACAGCCCGGCGGTTTCCCGAACAGCGTGGTGTTCAGCGAGGTCCGAGCTGTAGCGCACGGGCATATTCCAGCCCGAAAAGTCGGTAAAGGACGCACCGGCCGCCTCGTGGATGGCGTGCAGCGGGGTGTTCTGGCTGGTCACCGGAGCCTCCTGGGGTAGGGCGCGACGACTGTCGCTGTTGGCTCCCCCTCTGTCATTGGCCTGAGAGTTTCGCGCGGGTGGCGCTTTCACCGTCGGCGGGATGTGGATCCGCTTTCCAGAGTGGCCCTGCTCACGCGATACGTGGCACCTGAGAGATTGGCGGGGAGGCTTGCTCCTTCGGTGTTGCCAGAGACACTCTGGCAACTCTCTCGCGTGGCATAAGGCCCAGTGTGCAGTTTTGCCACAGCCTAGCAAAGCCCGGTGGGCCAACAGCCCTACTCCCACCGGGGTGTTCGCAGTCCGGTGGGAGGCGTTTCGGTAGCCTTATCGGCATGTCTGATTCCCCCACTCCCAGGACGCTGCGCGAGCGTTTTCCCCGCGACTTCACTTTCGGGGTGGCGACCTCGTCGTGGCAGATTGAGGGCTCGAGTGAC
>CBFHWA010000038.1:0-6711 GCA_965659525.1 Pontimonas sp. | reverse complement strand
AGTCGATCTGGGACAGCTTTGCTCGTATCCCCGGCGCGATCGCCGATGGCACCAACGCCGACCCCGCCTGCGACCACATCAACCGGCTCGCTGAGGACCTGGAGCTGATTTCTGGTTTGGGGGTTGGCGCCTACCGGTTCTCGGTGTCCTGGCCGAGATTTATGCCAGAGGCCACCGGTGCGGTGTCGGCCAAGGGCGCAGATTTTTACGACCGCCTGATCGACGGACTACTCGAGCGCGGCATCGAACCACTGCTCACTGCCTACCACTGGGATCTGCCCCAGGTGCTCCAGGATAAAGGTGGCTGGCTGAACCCGGACATGGCGCGTTGGTTCGCCGACTACTGTCATCGTCTTGGCGAGCGCTACGGCGACCGTGTTACCCGGGTGGCCACACTAAACGAACCGTGGGTGAGTGCGTTTTTGGGCTACGCCGCCGGTATCCACGCCCCGGGAGTAGTGAACTCTGCCCAGAGCCTGGAGGTTGCCTACCGGCTGATGGTCGCAAGCGGCCACGGCATTGCCGCTCTGCGCGATGCCGGAGTGGAACACCCCGGCATTGTGTTAAACCTCAGCACCGTGCGGGTCGACCAGCCAGGTGCCGAGGCTGCGCGCGATCACATCGACAATCTCCAGAACCGGCTTTTTACCGACCTGCTTGCAGGTCGCGGGGTATCTGATGAGATTCGCGAGGCGACCCGGGCGGTGACGAACTGGTCGTTTGTCACCGATGAGGGCTCCGAGGTGGCGGCCACACCCATTGATTGGCTGGGTGTCAACTACTACACCCCCATCCGGGTGGGATTGCCTACAGAGGACAGGGCCTCCGGGGTGGGCCAGGACACGATTGTCTACCCCGCCTGTCCGCCGGCGAGCCTGCGCCCTCGCGGACCTCTCACGACGATGGGTTGGGAGGTCGACCCGACGGGCCTGAGCGACACCTTGACGCAGACCGCTGAAGCCCTGCCCGGGGTGCCACTGTGGGTGACAGAAAACGGTGCCGCCTATTCTGACCGGGTCGTCGATGGTGAAGTGTATGACCCGGACCGGATCTCGTATTTGGCCGGGCATTTGGGTGCCGCAGCCGATGCGATCGAGGCGGGCGTTCCCCTTCATGGCTACTGCTGCTGGTCGCTAATGGACAACCTCGAGTGGGCCGAAGGCCGAGAGCAGACCTTTGGCATTGTCTATGTCGACCCGGAGTCGATGCGGCGTATCCCCAAAGCCAGCTACCACTTCTTTGCCGGGGTTGCCCGGGGTGAGGGTGAGTAGCCGGTTAGTCCCCGGTTGTCTCCGCTGGTCCCTGATCATCTGGGTGGCTTAGTCCGGCCCGGGTATCGCGCGTCATCTCTTGTAGGCGAGAAAACAGCTCCTCGGTGCTGGTGCAACTGAGCAAGACGAACTGGTCGATAGTGGACAGTGGCGCGATACCAGCTAACTGCCAGAGCCTCGCGATGGGTTCATCGGCAACGGGGGTCTCCACCGGCCACATCCCCATGTCGTAGTCGTGGGCAAGGGCTAATGTGTCGCGCACTTCCTGTTCGAGTTCGTCAAGACGCAGCGCGAGGCCTGGTTGCGCCTGGAGGGTGTCGAGGTATTCGATTTCTGCCCGGGGGTAGGGGTCATCGTCCAGCCATCGGGTGATGGCAAAACGCCTCGTGCCCTGTCCGGTGACAATGAGGTGTCCTTCCGGAGCTTCAATTTCGGTGATACGCGCGAGGGTTCCGGTGCCAAAGCGCTGGTCACCACCGCCGACTTCGCTGCCGCGCTCGATCAGCACAATGCCAAATTCGGGGTAGTCGGTCTCCAGTAGTTCGCCGACCATCTTCAGATACCGTGGCTCGAACACCTGCAAGGCGAAGGGCATCGCGGGTAACAGCACAGTCCCCAACGGAAACATCGGCACGGTGGGCATGCCTCCAGACAACCACGCCTTGCTGGCTGTGGGTAGTGACCTGCCGATAATCGCCTGGGAATCTCCTGCCACCCTCGACAAATAATACCCTGGGGGGTATTGTTGCGGTCATGCAGATGACACCGAGTACACGCCGCATGATCAGCTTTATGTCCGGCCCGTGGGGCCGCGGCCTGCGCATCGTTGGAGGAGTTGCCCTCTGGTCACTGGCCGTTATCGACGGCGGCTGGGCGTGGCTGTTGGCCATCCCCGGCACGATGATGCTCATCACCGGGGTGATGAACTACTGCCCCGCCGGGCTCATGACCCAGAAGCCCACCAACCGCTCCGAGTTCATGGCGTCGTTGAAGCCCGTCAACCTTCTGAAGCAGTAGTCTTCAGGCGCCGCTTCCGGTGCGACACCCCCCCAGAACCATCCGGCACCACCAACTAAAGGACACACTCTGTGAATATCGTGCTCTGGGCCCTGCAGTGGCTTTTTGGAATCTACTGGACCGCCATCGGGGTGGTGCACTTCGTGCTCCCACCCGGGCTTCCCGCCCAAATGTCGTGGATGTATGAGCTAAGCCCCACCCTCCACGCGATCTCCGGCAGCCTCGAGATTCTCGGCGGCCTGGGACTGTTGCTGCCCGCGCTATTCAAGAGGGCGCAGTTCCTCGTTCCCCTGGCAGCCCTCGGGTTGGCCGGAGTGATGATGGCCGCGATGGTCTGGCACATCCAGCACGAAAGCTTCGCCCAAACAGGACCGCTCAACATCACCATCGCGGTGATCATGCTCTTTGTCGCCTGGGGTCGCTGGAAGCTTAGGCCACACACTCCCCGGGCCTAGGCCGCAGCCCCCGAAGAGTCTTGTCGGGGGCGCAGTCCCTCTCGCCTCATTGGATACTTTGCGAACCGGGGCCGGAGTGGCTGAGTAGCCACAGGAGCGTTGCGGTGAGGGTTTTCACTGACCCGTGACCGTTGGCTTCCGACACGGGGCCCCGCCTGAGTGTCACTTAAATCAATAAGTGACTGAGCTAGGCGCTCTGCAGAGGTGTGATGGCCTCCAGGGAATCCCCCAAAGCCTCCAGCTCTTTTTCCAGGTCGAACATCGTCTGCAGGTTCAGCCAAAACCCTGGCGTGGTCCCAAAGTACTTTGCCAGCCGCAGGGCAGTGTCCGCGGTGACCCGTCGCTTGCCGTGCACAATCTCGTTAATCCGGCGCGGCGGCACACCAATCGCGAGGGCAAGCTTGTGTTGGGAGATGCCCAATTGCTCGAGAAACTCCTCCATCAACACCTCTCCCGGATGCACAGGGTCCCACCGGCCCTGGACGTCAGCCTCGGTGATACATAACGTCTTGCGTCATTAACGCAAGACGTTATGTTGCGTGCCGAAACTCCACGACGTCGCCGTCTTTCATCACGTAGTCCTTACCCTCGATACGGGCTTTGCCCTGGGCGCGGGCGTCTTGGAGGGAACCCGCGGCCACGAGATCTTCAAAGCTCGTCACCTCGGCTTTGATGAAGCCTTTTTCGAAGTCGGTGTGAATCACGCCCGCCGCCTGCGGCGCTTTGGAGCCCTGGCGGATAGTCCAGGCCCGCGACTCCTTGGGTCCGGCGGTGAGGAAGGTCTGAAGCCCCAAGGTGGCAAACCCGATCCGTGCCAACTGGTCGAGGCCCGATTCATCTTGACCAAGCGACTGCAGCAGTTCGGTGGCTTCCTCCGGCGAGAGGTCGACCAGCTCACTTTCGACTTTCGCGTCGAGAAACACCGCCTGAACCGGCGCGACCATGTCCCGCAGCCGTTGCATCGTCTGATCATCAGCCAGGACGTCTTCGTCGACGTTGAACACATAGAGGAAGGGTTTGGCCGTGAGAAGGCCCAGTTCTCTCAACGCCGTCGCGTCAAAGCCCTGCTGGAACAGGGTCTGGCCGCCATCCAAGATGGCCTTAGCCTCCTCGGCGGCTGCCAGCACTGCTGGATCGAGCCGCTTTCCCTTCACTTCTTTGTCGTAGCGGGGGATAGCTTTGTCGAGGGTTTGTAAGTCAGCGAGGATCAGCTCGGTGTTGATCGTTTCCAAATCCGCCGCGGGGTTGACCTCACCGTCGACGTGGACCACATCGGGGTCGCGAAACACCCGCACCACTTGGGCAATCGCGTCTGCTTCACGGATGTGGGCCAAAAACTGGTTACCCAGCCCCTCGCCCTCACTGGCGCCCTTCACAATGCCGGCGATATCGACAAAGGAGACCGTGGCGGGGACGACTTTTTCACTGGAAAACATCTCGGCCAGAGTGTGAAGCCTCGGGTCTGGCAGGTTCACCACCCCGACGTTTGGCTCAATCGTGGCGAAGGGATAGTTGGCCGCCAGGACAGAGTTTTTCGTCAGCGCATTAAACAGCGTGGACTTACCCACATTGGGCAGGCCAAGAATTCCGATAGTGAGAGCCACAAGCCACGAGCCTAACCCAGTCGCTGCGCTTCCCCACCCGCGTCGGGGGTCGCTGTCAGACTGGAGGCATGGACGTATTGGGAATTTCTGTCATCGTCGCCGTCGTGGTCGGCACTGCACTGGGAGTTGTGCTGGGCATCATCTTCCAGCAGCAAAAAACCACCGCGCTGGCTACCCAGCTGGTGAGCGAACAAGAACGCTCCGCCACACTCCAAGCCCAGCAGAACCTGTTACAAAACCAATACGACCAACTTCAGGACAAACACGCCGAAGACCAAAAGCTCATCCACCTTTTGGAGCCACTTCGCGACCAGCTGACCAAAGTTGACCGTCAGGTTACTGAAATGGAGCGGCTGCGACGCGAACAGGCCGCAGGCCTCTCCGAGCAATTACGCCAGGTAGTCGCCAATGACGAACAACTGCGCCGGACCACCGAATCACTCGAAACCGCGCTTCGCGGGGGCCAAACCCGCGGCCGCTGGGGTGAGGTGCAACTACGGCGTATCGCCGAAAGTGCCGGACTGCAGCACAAACTCGACTTCGTCGAACAAACCCAAGTCGACGGCGAAGGGTTAGGCAAGCCGGATATGACGCTGCGGCTGCCCGGAGACAAATACATCGCCATCGACTCCAAAGTTCCCTTCTCGGCCTACTGGGACGCCCAAGAAATTCCCCTCAGTGCCACAGGTGAAGAAGGTCGTCGTCGTGAGCAATTACTGGCCGACCACGTCAAAGCCGTGCGCTCCCACGTCGACGCGCTTAGCAAAAAGTCCTACTGGAACAGCCTCACCAACTCCCCCGAATTTGTCATCTGCTTCATTCCCACTGAAGCATTGCTCTCAGCAGCACTCGAAGTCGACCCCGATTTGATGGAGTGGGCGTTTAGTAAACGCGTCGCCTTAGCCTCACCGGTGTCGGTGTGGTCGGTCATGAAAACGGTCGCCTTTGCCTGGCAACAAGACGCCCTCACCCAGGACGCAAAAACCCTCTTTGATGTGGGCCGCGAGCTCCACCAACGCCTGGGGACCCTCGCCGAGCGCATCGACAAACTGGGCCGCTCCATTCGCACCACCGTGAAGGACTACAACTCGTTTGTTGGAACACTCGAATCCCGCGTCATCCCCAGTACCCGGAAACTGAGCGTCCTGGGCGACGGCGAGGGGATGCCCGATGCCCTACCCGGAATCGATGAACCCGTGCGGGAGATGACTAGCTCCGAGCTCACCGCCGAACTCGATGAGCCAACATCGGCATCATCCGAGTCGGATTCGGAAGAAAAAAACTAACCGCCGGGCCCTAGTCGTCAAGCCATTTCGCGGCTTGATGATCAGCGCTCACCCGGCGCATCGTTCCCGAACGCGATCTCAACACCACTGATTCGGTAGAAATAAACCCACCGGCTCTGCGCACACCGCGAACGAGTTCGCCATCGGTCACCCCGGTGGCGACAAAGAACGTATTGTCGCTTTGGACCAGATCGTCTAACCCGTAGACGTGGTCGAATTTCAGCCCCGCGTCGATCCCCTGCTGGCGCTCATCATCGTTTTGCGGGGCAAGCTTGCCCTGCATGAATCCGCCTAAAGCCTTAATCGCGCACGCCGTGGCGACGCCTTCCGGACTGCCGCCCACACCAACGGCCATATCAATCCGGGTGTCGTGGCGGGCAGCATTAATGCCCGCGGCCACATCACCATCCAAAATCAACCGCGTCCCAGCCCCAGCCTGGCGCACTTGCGAAATGAGCTCCTCGTGGCGGGGCCGATCCAAAATTGCGACGCGAATCTCATCAATGGGTTTGTTCTTAGCCTTCGCCAAAGCGGCAATGTTTTCTGACAATGGCCGCTCAATATCCAGCACCCCAATGGCTTCCTCTGAGGAGACCAGTTTTTCCATATAGAACACGCTCGAGGCATCGAGCATCGTGCCGCGCTCACTCACGGCGATCATCGAAATGGCGTGACTGCGGCCCGCCGCTGTTAAGGACGTGCCATCGATTGGGTCAACGGCGATATCGACCTGGGGGCCCTGGCCGGTACCGACAATTTCGCCATTAAAAAGCATCGGGGCATCGTCTTTTTCGCCCTCACCAATCACGACGAGACCCTGGAAATTCACCGTGGCGAGGAACTTGCGCATCGCATCAACAGCCGCCTGGTCTGCGGCGTTTTTATCGCCTCGACCAATCCAGGGTGTGGCGCGAATGGCGGCGGCTTCGGTCGCGCGAACCAGTTCCATTGCCAGGTTTCGATCGGGGTGGATGAACAGTTCAGCGGGCGCGTCGTCGCTCATGAAGAATCCCCTCGGACTGGTTCGCCCCAGTCTATGGGGCCTTCAGGGCCGCCACGGGGAGCGATAGGCTGGCAG
>CBFHWA010000037.1:0-11945 GCA_965659525.1 Pontimonas sp. | reverse complement strand
AGGTTTCACTAAAGGTCTCCAGCAAGCCCAAACCGAGTCGCGTCCTGGTCATTTGAACCAGGCCCAAACTCGTCACCTCGGCAACCTGGTGTTTCGTGCGATCACGGGCAAGGCACTCCACGAGTCGCCGCAGAACTAAATCACGATTGGATTCGAGGACCATATCGATGAAGTCGATGACGATAATTCCGCCGATGTCTCTCTGGCGCAGTTGGCGGACAATTTCTTCGGCCGCCTCGAGGTTGTTTTTCGTCACCGTCTCTTCGAGGTTTCCCCCCGAGCCAACAAACTTTCCCGTGTTCACATCCACTACCGTCATTGCTTCGGTCCGGTCGATCACCAATGAGCCACCGCTTGGCAACCAGACCTTGCGGTCGAGGGCCTTATGAATGGATTCGCTCACCCGGTAGTCGTCAAAGGGATCCGCATCTGCCTGATACACCTCAACGCGTTCGAGCAGGTCCGGCGCGACGTGGCCGAGATAGTCGGTGATGATCTGGTGGGAAGTCTCACCGGCGATGACCAATTTCTGGAAGTCTTCATTGAAGACATCCCGAATGATTTTGACCAACAAATCAGGTTCGCTGTGCAACAGCGCTGGAGCTTTTTTGGACTTCGAGGCGCTCTGAAGCGACTCCCATTGGGCTTGCAGTCGCTCAACATCGCTGGTGAGTTGCTCTTCGCTGGCGCCCTCTGCGGCGGTGCGAACAATAACCCCGGCGGATTCGGGAACGACTGTCTTCAAAATGGCTTTCAGGCGTGAGCGTTCGGTGTCGGGCAACTTGCGCGAAATACCATTCATTCCACCCGATGGGACGTAAACCAGGTAGCGACCGGGCAGGCTCACCTGGCTAGTCAGCCTCGCACCCTTGTGGCCAACGGGATCTTTAGTCACCTGAACCAGGACACTGTCACCGGTTTTGAGGGCCGCTTCGATTTTCTTTGGGCGCTCTCCACCCTCTTCAGTCGCGGCATCCCAGTCGACTTCACCGGAGTAGAGCACAGCATTTCTGCCCCGACCAATGTCGACGAAGGCGGCTTCCATACTGGGCAGAACATTTTGTACCCGACCCAGGTAGACATTGCCAATCAGGCTCGCCTCGTCGTTTTTCGCAACATAGTGCTCAACGGTGACTGCGTCTTCGAGTACGGCAATCTGGGTGCGAGAGTCCTTTTCCCGCACGACCATGACCCGCTCGACGCTTTCGCGCCGGGCCAGAAACTCAGACTCGGTCACCACAGCACGGCGACGACCCTGGTCTCGACCTTCGCGTCGGCGCTGGCGCTTTGCTTCAAGACGGGTTGACCCACGAACCTTCTGGGGCTCGCTCGAGGGCTCCTCTTTGGGCTTACGGGTGCGCGTCTTTTGGGAACTGGTGGTGTCTGAATCACTGGAGCCACTGCGCTGGCGCTGGCGTTTGCGCACCGTGCGCTCAGCGGGCTCTTCAGCCTCCTGGAACTTTTGGAACAATGCCGGATCTGGGCCGGCAAAAACGAGTTGCGTCGCTGAGTTCGCCGCAAGAACAGCAGCGGGCTCCTCGGCCTTTTTCGACCGTGGACGAGTCGGCTTCGTGGGCTCTTTGCTCCGCCCAGCCTTCGCATCTGTCGAGGCTGCAGCCTTTTTTGGCGCCGTCTTCTTCGCCGCCGATGCGCTACTGGTCGACTTTTTTGCCGCAGCAGGCGGGTCCTTCTTCGGACTCACCGGGGCTTTTGTCGTATTCGAACTACGGGGAGTCTTTTTCGACGCTGGCGCGTCGGACTCTTCTGTTTTTTTCACCATTACTGGTGGCTCCTTGTACGACCCGGGCCGCCCGCGCGAGGCGTGGGCCGAATTCGTCTGTTTCCGGATATCCGGATCAATCTTGTGTGGTTTCGTGAGGGCTGACGGAAGCTCGTTCCTGCCTCGAAAAGCTTTTCGGGTGACCCTGCGAGCGCGGCCGCTAGGTATCTTCCCTGCCCCCAGTATCGCACACCGGCGCTATCAGTGAGCTGGTGGGATACTTAGTGTCATGCGCCTGCCTGAATCCCGCTCGCCCGCCATGGGCTGGTTTATCACCATCATCGGGTTGGTATCACTTATCGCGTCGTTCATGTTGGCCCGTGATGGCTACCTCTTGGCGGCGGAGGGAAAAACTCCGACCTGCGATATCAACCCGTTTTTTTCCTGCGGCAATGTGATGGAGGCCTGGCAGGCGAGGATTTTCTTTGACGCGCCCAACCAGCTGATGGGTATTGCAGGCTGGGCGGTGGTCGCCACTATTGGTGTCTCGCTGCTGCAGGGTGCTGGCTTTCAGCGCTGGTTTTGGCGAGTGGCGGGCGTGGGCATGTTTGCTGCCTGGCTGTTTCTGATGTGGCTGTTTGTCCAGGCCGCTTTTGCCATCGGCTTTCTCTGCCTCTACTGCATGGTCGTGTGGGTGACCCACACGATTCTCTTCTGGGTGTTCATCCCCTGGGCAGCCCGAGAGGGGCTCTTTGCCGAGAGTGCCGGTCTGCGCACCATTGGCGGCGCCCTCCTGCCCTACAGCTGGGTTCCGATTGTGGCTACTTTTGCCACGATCACCTTGACGATTTACGCCCAGTTCCCTCTGCTTTTTCCCTAGGAGTTCGCGCGTTAGTGGCGGGGAAACCACAGCGCGAGCTCCCGCTCGGCTGTTTCGACAGAGTCACTGCCGTGAACAAGGTTTTGCTGGACGTCTAGTCCCCAGTCTCGACCGAGATCTCCGCGGATTGTGCCCGGAGCCGCCGTTGTTGGGTCTGTCGTACCCGCAAGGGAGCGAAAGCCTTCGATAACGCGGTGGCCCGAGACGCGAATGGCGACGATGGGGCCGGATTCCATGAACTGAATCAGCGGTTCGTAAAAGGGTTTGCCCTCGTGTTCTGCGTAATGGGTGGCCAGTAGCTCCCGGTCGGCGGTGACCAGCCGAATATCGATCAACTGGTAGCCCTTTGCTTCGATGCGGCGCACGATTTCACCGGTGAGGTTTCGTGCCACCCCGTCAGGTTTGACCAGGACCAGGGTTTGTTCGAGCTGAGCCATCGAGCTGCCTTTCGTCATCGAGTACGTGCCGCCAGTTTAGGAGCTCTCATCACCGGCCTGGTCGGCGAGCCGATCGAGCTGGGGGCCACGGATGACGGCGAAAAGCCAAAACCCGATGGGCACGAGAACGGATAGACCCACCGCGATATCGACGGCGAAACCAGCCAGGAGAGCTGCGTGAAAAAGGTGTCCCAGATAGGGCCCGACAGGTGTGCGAATCAGCCCCAGTGTGACCACCAGCCACACCAGCGCCACACCAGCGCCAATCCAGACGCTCGCCTCAGGAAATGTTCCCAGCCCTCGAATGGTGAGTGCTCCAAAGAACAACACCGCGAGGTCAATACCTAACGCCACCCGCATCAGTGAGAGGGTGGCCGAAGACGATGGCTTACTCATTGCGTCTGCTCCCGGTGCTCAACCCACTGTCTGGCCTCCGCGATCAGGGTGATCGACCCGGTGACCACGACGCCACCCTCGGGGCCTGCTTGGGCGCGGGCCAGTTCCATTGCCTCGGCAACGCTTTCGCGCCAGGAGGTACGGTCGGGACCGGCCACAGCCTGAACGGTGACGGCGAGGTCCTCGGCCCGAACGGCCCGGTCAGACTGCGATTGGGTCACCACAACGAGGTCAGCCAGCGGGTCGAGCGCCTCGACAATGCCGTGAGCGTCTTTATCGCTCAGTACACCCAAGACCACGACGAGAGTCTCAAATTGGAACGACTGCAGCAGCGCACGCGCCAGTGACTCAGCACCCGCCGGGTTGTGGGCGGCGTCGATGATGACGCTGGGCTGATGGGCGATTACTTCCAGGCGGCCCGGACTGGAGGCGTGTGAGAGCCCCTCCTCGACCACCTCGGGGCCGAGGGGATGCTGGCCGCCACCCAAGAATTGCTCCGCCGCCGCCACGGCCACCGCCGCATTATCGGCCTGATGCATCCCCAGTAACGGCAGGGCAATACCGCGGTATTGGCCACCGTTGAGGGCGAGGTCGAGCAGTTGACCGCCAACGGCCGGAGTGGACTGGAGGATATGAAAATCCCGGCCCAGCACACTCAGCGGGGCCTCATCCCGCTCACACGCCTGAGCAATGATGCCCATTACCGCGGGGTCCTGGGGGGAGGTGACCACGTGGCTAGCCGGCTTGATAATGCCGGCCTTGGTGCGCGCAATATCGTCCAGGGTGGGGCCTAAGAACTCAACGTGTTCGAGTGAGATCGGCGTAATCACCGCGACATCGGCATTGGCCACATTTGTCGAATCCCATTCGCCCCCCATTCCCACTTCCAGGACCGCAACGTCGACCGGGGCGTCAGCAAAACAGGCGAAGGTGAGCACGGTGAGGGCTTCGAAAAAGGTCAAACCCGGTTCACCGTTTGCCGCGCATTCGGCGTCAACAATGGCCAAATAGGGTTCGATATCTTCGTAGTTTGCCACCAGGTCCTCGTCGCTGATGGGTTCACCATCGATGAGGATGCGTTCGTTCAACCGCTCAATATGGGGGCTGGTCATCAAACCCGTGCGCAGGCCGTGGGCGCGCATGAGCGCGTCGATCATCCGAGCCGTCGAGGTCTTCCCGTTGGACCCGGTGATGTGGATCACCCCAAACATGTGCTGCGGGTCACCCAAGAGTTCAACAGCGCGGCGAGTTGGCCAGAGCCTGGGCTGCGGCCTGGCTTCACCCTGGCGGTCGTAGAGCGCCTGAATCACCGCATCGGCTTCGTTGCGGTGGGGTTTGGTCATCTCAGTATCTCCAGGGTCCTACACGCGGCCCAGTTCGACCCGGACGACACTTGACTCGCCCACAGGGTGGTTGTCACTGTCGAGCACACGAGTCTCCATCGCACTGGCCAGTGTTTCTGCTGCAATCAAATCACCGTGAACCGCGAGAGCACTGAGCGTGGCGTCGTCACCGTCGAGGCTCAGGCTAATGCGATCGGACACATCCAGCCCCGCATCCTTTCTGGCCTGCTGAATGACGCGAATCACATCGCGAGCGAGGCCCTCCTGGCGCAACTGCTCGGTCAGGGCGGTCTCGAGGAGGACAAAGCCGTTGGTTCCCACAAACTCCACAGCCTGGTGCTCATCGGCAACATCGAGTACCAGCTCGTATTCTCCCTCTCTCAGGGTGTGACCGGCAACGATCAGCCCGTCACTGCCGAGTGTGTAATCACCGTTTTTCGTTGCGTGGATTACTGTTTGAACCTCTTTACCCAGTCGGGGTCCAAGCGCCCTGGCGTTAACAACAACCCGACGGGTGACACCGTAGGAGGCGAGGATCTCGTCGCTTCGCTCCACCAACTCAACATTTTTGACGTTGAGCTCATCGGCGAGGACGCCGCGATAGTCCTCGAGTCGGTGGGGCTCATCAACGACCACCGTGAGTGAGGCAAGCGGCAGTCGAACCCGCAGCTGGTGGGCTTTTCGAAGGGCAAGCCCCGCGCTGGCAATGTCACGAACCTGATCCATATCGGCTACCAGAGCAGGCTCGCTGGGGATTACTGCTGCGTCCGGCCAATCCGTGAGGTGCACGCTGTCACCGGCGGTGATGCCTCGCCACACCTCCTCAGTGACCAGCGGAGCGAGGGGTGCTGCCATCCGGCAGACAACCTCGAGGACCGTATAGAGCGTGTCGGTGGCGTCACGATCCTCACCGGCCCAGAAGCGCTCCCGGCTGCGGCGGACATACCAATTGGTCAGCACATCGGCGAAATCGCGCAGCGCCGCCGCGGCCAGCGGGCTATCGAGGGCGTCGAGGTGTGTGGTCACCGCCTCGAGCGTGTCGTGGAGTTTGGCGAGAATGTAGCGATCGAGCACGTGGGGCGAATCGGTTCGCCAGGTGGGCTCGTGCTGCCCGGGGTAGAGGCTGAAGAAGTAGTACGTACTCCACAGCGGCAACAGGAACTGGCGAACCCCCTCACGGATGCCCTCCTCGGTCACCACGAGGTTTCCCCCGCGGATGACCGAGCTGGACATGAGGAACCACCGCATGGCATCGGCTCCGTCTCGCTCAAACACTTCCGAGACATCGGGATAGTTGCGCAGCGATTTCGACATTTTGTTGCCGTCAGAGCCCAGCACAATGCCGTGGCTGATGACCTGTTTGAAGGCCGGTCGGTCAAATAGTGCGGTGGCTAACACGTGCATGGTGTAAAACCAACCGCGGGTTTGGCCAATGTATTCGACGATGAAGTCGGCGGGGTTGTGAGTGTCGAACCAGTCGCCGTTGTCGAAGGGATAGTGAACTTGAGCGAAGGGCATCGAGCCAGAGTCAAACCACACGTCGAGCACGTCGGGGATACGGCGCATCATCGATGTACCACTCGGGTCGTCTGGGTTGGGTCGAACGAGTTCATCAATGGCCGGGCGGTGAAGATCGGTGGGCCGAACCCCAAAGTCGGCTTCTAGTTCATCCAGCGACCCGTAAACATCAATTCGGGGATAGGCGGGATTATCCGACTTCCACACCGGGATGGGGGAGCCCCAGTAGCGATTTCGGCTAATGGACCAATCCCTCGCGTTTTCCAGCCACTTACCAAACTGGCCGTCTTTGACATTCGAGGGAACCCAGGTGATGTCTTGGTTGAGCTCCACCATTCGGTCACGGAATTGGCTCACGCGAACAAACCAGCTAGAGACCGCGCGGTAAATCAGCGGGGTGCGACAGCGCCAGCAGTGCGGATACGAGTGGTCGTAGCTTCGCTGCTGTAGCAGGCTTCCGCCCTGGCGCAGTAACTGGGTCAGGGGTTTATTTGCCTCAAACACCGCCATTCCGGCCACATCGGTGACGTCGGGGAGGAACACTCCCGCGTCATCCAGGGAAATAATGACCGGGATGCCCGCCTGTTCACACACCAGCTGGTCGTCTTCACCGTAAGCGGGGGCTTGATGCACAATCCCCGTGCCTTCCCCCGTCGCGGCATAATCGGCCACGAGGATCTGCCAGGCATTGTGATTACCCCACTGGTCCCGGTCGGCGTAGTAGTCAAAGACCGGCTCGTAAGTGACACCGGCGAGCTGTGACCCCGTCAGGCTTTGGCTGATTGCCTCGTGTGCCTCATCGGCAGAGGAGTAGCCAAGGTCCTTGGCATAAGCGCCCACCGTGTCGCGGGCGAGCAAATACTGTCAATCCCATCGGCGCTCTCCTCCTGGCCCATCGGCTGCGCCGTCTGGCCCAGCCGGAATCACGACGTAGTCAATTTCGGGCCCGACGGCGAGCGCGGCGTTTGTCGGAAGGGTCCAGGGGGTTGTCGTCCAGGCCAGCGCCCGCACACCCTCGAGCTCCAACGCCTGCGCACCAGCTCCGGTCAGGGGGAAGGCGACGGTCACTGACTGGTCTTGGCGCGGTTGGTAAACATCGTCATCCATGCGCAACTCGTGGTTCGACAGCGGTGTTTGGTCTCGCCAGCAATAGGGCAAGACGCGATAGCCCTCATAGGCCAGCTGCTTGTCATAGAGACTTTTGAACGCCCAAATGACACTTTCCATGAAGGTGATATCGAGAGTCTTGTAATCGTTGTCAAAGTCGACCCAGCGAGCTTGCCGAGTGACGTACTCTTGCCACTCTTTGGTGTAGCGCAGCACCGAATCTTTTGCGGCCTGATTGAACTGGGCGATACCCATCTGCTCGATTTGGGACTTATCGGTAATCCCCAGCTGACGCTCGGCTTCGAGCTCGGCAGGAAGACCGTGAGTGTCCCACCCGAAGCGGCGGTGGACTTGGTAGCCGCGCATCGTGAAGTAGCGCGGGAAGAGGTCTTTGGCGTATCCAGTGAGCAGGTGGCCGTAGTGGGGCAGGCCGTTGGCAAACGGGGGGCCGTCGTAAAAGACCCACTCGTCACAGCCTTCACGGTGATCGACTGAACGCTGGAAGGTGTCGTGACGGGCCCAGTAGGCCAACACATCGTGCTCGATATCGGGGAAACGCACCGAAGGGTTGACCCCGGACCCATCGCGGTGACGCGGATATTTCATCAGACTCCCAACAACGACCAGTGTTTTGTGCTGCGAGGACGCGGATTTCCGCGCGGTACCACCTCGCTTGCCTGCCGGGGCAGACCACTTGTTGTTGGGCGGTATCGGACCCTGCCGACCGGTTCTACTCCCTCGCGCTGCGAGCTTTCTTCCGGTAGCTCCCCGGTGATGGCCGGATCAACGCTCTTGCCACAGTCTAGGCCAGGATTGCCGTGGACGCAGCGAGAAGCTCGCGGGTAAACCGGTGCTGCGGATTGTCCATCACGGTGTCGACACGACCCGATTCGACAACCCGACCCTCATGCATCACCAGCACGGTGTGACTGACCTGGGCGATTACCCCCACGTCGTGGGAAATGATGACCATACTCAGGCCCAGGGTTTTCTGAAGCGAGGCCAGGAGGTCAAGGATTTGTGCTTGAACGGTGGCGTCGAGGGCCGATACCGGCTCATCGCACACGAGCACCTGGGGCCGTCGTGCCAGTGCTCTGGCGATGGCCACGCGCTGGCGCTGGCCGCCGGAGAGTTGGTGCGCTCGACGATCCATGAGCTCTTCTGACAAGCCCACTTGACCCAGCAGCTCCCGGCGACGCTCCCGGCGCTGCGCTGGGGTGCGAAGCGCACGGTCGAGCTCGATGGCTTCACCGAGAACTCGGGCGACACTCCAGCGAGGGTCGAGGGCGTCGTAGGGGTTTTGTTCGATGAGTTGGATGGCTCCCCTGCGCGGTCTGCGCTCAGACTCCGGTATTGACGACCAGGGCTCGCCACCGAGCAACACGTCGCCGGAATCGGGCTGCTCTAGTCCCATCAGCACTCGCGCCAGTGTCGACTTGCCCGAGCCTGATTCGCCGACGATTCCCACGGTGGTCCCGGGCACTAGCTCGAAGGTCACGTCCTCGATGGCACGTCGTGGTTGAGCGCTGTGACTGTGATAGATACGCCCCACCCCCGAACAGGTCAGTGCGGGGGTAGCTGGATGCGCCTGCTTGCGCACGTGAGCTGCCTCGGCGCGACCTCGCCGCATCGCAGCATCAATTAACCCTCGTGTCACACGGTGGCGCGGCGAGTGCACAATGTCTTTCGTCGAGCCGCGCTCGACTATTTGACCCGCAGACATCACGCCGATCTGATCGGCAATCTGGCTAACCAGTCCAATGTCGTGGCTGACCAATACCAGTGCGATACCGGAGCGCTTTAATCGCTCGAGCAGGCTGAGAATCTGGGCTTGGCTCAGCGAATCAAGCGCGGTGGTGGGCTCATCGGCAACGATCACCCGGGGGCCTGCGGCAATGGCGGAGGCAATCAGGGCACGCTGTCGAAGACCCCCTGAGAGTTCGTGGGGATACTGGCGTCTTCGCACCTCGGGCTGGCCAACAGCCGCTGCCTCCAGGGCATCATCTACCCGCCGGGAGATCTCCTGGCTGCTGGGGCGAGGTTTCGCCAGCTCGAGGACTTCGGCGACCTCCTGCTCCACTCGCCGCAGTGGGTCAAGCGAGACAAGTGCGTCCTGACTGACCAGGGCGATTGTCGAGCCCCGGATCGGGCGCCACTGTGCGTCGCTAAATCCCCTCGTTTCTGTCCCGGCGATAACACAGCTTTCCACGCTGGTGTCAGCCTCTGCCGGGGTGAGACCAAGCAGTGACAGCGCCGTGAGGGTCTTGCCCGAGCCGGATTCACCAACGAGGGCAACACACTGTCCCGGCTGGACCTCCAGCGACACGTTGTCAACCGCAGGGTGGCTACTGCCCGGAAAATTCACCCGGAGGTTCGTCACGCTCACCAGCGGGGCGGTCATGAAATTCTCACCTCACGACGCGAGCGCAGATAGCGACCCAGTGTGCTCACCGAAATTACCGTGGCGGTGATGGCAAGGCCCGGGAAGAGAGCAACCCACCACGCGGTGGCTAAAAAGTTGCGCCCTTCGGAGAGGATGACGCCCCATTCGGGTGTCGGTGGCTGGGGGCCCAGGCCAAGAAAGCTCAGGCCAGAGGCGGTGACGATTGCCGTTCCGACACCGATCGTTGCCATCACCAGCAGCGGCCCGACAATGTTGGGAATCACGTGGCGCCACAGCACGGCTGCGGGAGAAACACCGAGTGCTTGTGCCGAGCGAATGTAGCCGGCCTGAGCCACGACGAGGGTTTCTGAGCGCGCGACTCTCGCATAGGCGGGTAGCGCGGCGAGGGCGACGGCGATGGGGATACTGACCTCACCTGCTCCGAGCACCGCGATGACCAACAGGGCGAGCAGGAATTCGGGGAAGGCCATCAAGACGTCAATTGAGCGAGATAGCAGCGTGGACACCCACTTGGGTCCCAGTGCGGCACTGACACCGATGACTAAACCCAGAAAAAACGCGATCGCTGTTGCCCCAAACCCCACGACGAGGGAGTAGCGCGCGCCATGAACCACTCGGGAAAAGACGTCTCGCCCCGACTGGTCGGTGCCAAACAGATACGTCCCACTCGGGGGTTGGAGGGCCGCCCTCGCGTCGGTCTCCAGCGGGCTCAACGTCGCCAGCCAGTGCGGCGCCACAGCGGCGAGAATAATCACCGCGAGTGTGATTGAGGCGATGAGGACCCCCACCGGCACCCTCGTGGGGACAGGTCTGCTGGTTGATCCGCGCGCAACGGTGCTGAGAATGCTCATGCTCGGGCTGCCTGAGTGGAGCGCAGTCGCGGATCGAGTGCTCGATAGCTGAGGTCGACCAGCAGGTTGAGCAGGGCAAAGATGAGCGCGGAGAGGATGATCAACCCAAGAATGACGGGCAGGTCGCGGCCGATAATTGCCCGGATTGTCACCTGGCCAAGCCCCGGCCGGGCAAAGACCGTTTCAACCAAAACCGTGCCACCCAGGAGGGTGCCCACGAGGTAGCCCATCAACGTCACCGTGTCCATCGCGGCATGGCGGCCGGTATGGCGGGTAACAAGGCCCGCGGGGGTAATGCCCCGGGCCTTGGCCGTGGTGGCAAAAGGCTGGCCCTCGGCGGTGTCGAGACCGTGGCGGAGGACTTGACTAATGATTCCGGCAACGGGAAGCGCGAGAGTAAGCGCGGGCAAAACCAGGGAGGCGACCCCGGCAGTAGAGGTGACGGGAAACCACCCCAACTGGAGGGCAAAAACCGCCAGGAGGATCAGCCCAATCCAAAATGTGGGTGCGGAGATAACGACCAATTCTGCGAGCGAAATCACGCGCTTAGTCCGCCGACCACGTCCAACGACGGCAGCGAGTATCGCTAGTGCCGCGGCAAGGACCAGTGCCGCAGCACTGAGTTGCAACGTCGGAACGACCTGTTGGGAGATCACCTCAATAACGGGGGTGCGCAGCTGATAGGACAGGCCCAGGTCGCCCACAATGAGCCGCGAGAGATACCCAAAGTATTGAATGGCGGCGGGCTGATCGAGGCCCCACTCAGCGCGAACCTGGTCGCGCACACTCTCGGATACCTGTGCTTGAGGCCCCAGCATGATGTCGACGGGGTCACCGGGGACCACCAGCAAGGCCACAAATCCGACGGTGGCAGCCGCCCAGACGACAACCAGGACACGGGAAATCGCGGAGGCGATGGTTCCCAGGACAGCGAGCGCGGACGGGCGAGTCCTTCCGCCCGTCCGCGAGATCACACGCTCACGGGACCTCACTGAGTCGTTGAGGCACCGTAGAACAGGGCTCGACCGTAGAGGTCGAAATCGAGACCGTCTACCGACTCGTTGGCAACCGTGATTTCTGAGGGGACATAGAGCGGGACGATGAGGTTTTCCTCGGCGTTCCACTGCTGGACCTGCTGGTAAATGCGCTCACGCTCTTGCGGCGAACTCGTCGCCACGGCGTCACTGAGCCACTGATCCACTTCCGGCTTGGTCACCGTCGAAACCGTTTGATAGCCGCCGGTTTGCAGGTGGCTTCGAAGCACATCTGCATCGGGGCCCGAAAACGAC
>CBFHWA010000036.1:0-12109 GCA_965659525.1 Pontimonas sp. | reverse complement strand
CAGTCGGCTTGTCCCGTCGCTGGAGTTCGTCGCCGATGCCCTCCCGGGAACCGTCGATGACATCGAGCGATTGTTGAAAGAAGCACAGACTCGTGATGAGGATGTGCGTCAGGCAGCGCAGTCGGCGAAGCCGGCCGGTGACGCTGATCCTTATCGCCAGCCAGGCGATGAGGAAACGGGAGTCTGAAAGGAGACGAATCCGTGTCCATGGAGCGTGACGATAAGCGCGAGTACCACATTGAGGTCGCGCCGGGTGATGTCGGTAAATACGTCTTCCTGCCGGGCGATCCTGGTCGCTGCGAGATGATTGCCCAGTATTTTGACGACCCACAGTTCGTCGCGCGCCACCGCGAATATGAAACCTGGACGGGCTATCTCGACGGTGAGAAGGTGTCGGTCACCTCGACGGGAATCGGCTGCCCCTCTGCGGTCATCGCCATGGAGGAACTGGTCAATATCGGTGCCGACACGTTCATGCGGGTGGGAACGTCTGGCTCGATGCAAAATCACATCAAACCCGGTGACCTCGGGGTGATTACCGCGGCGATCCGCGATGAGGGAACAACCAGTCACTACTTACCGATCGAGTTTCCGGCAGTCGCTGATTTTGGAACAACCCAGGCGCTCTGGGAGGCAGCAACGGCGAGCGGGTTGAGCGTCCATCTTGGGGTGAGCCAGTCGAAAGACTCGTTCTACGGGCAGCACTCTCCCGAGCGCATGCCGGTGGCGAAGAAACTGCAGGAGCGCTGGGAGGCGTGGATGGCCGGTGGGGCAATTTGCTCGGAGATGGAAGCAGCGGGTTTGTACATCACCGCCCAAGTGCTTCGCGTGCGTGCCACCGGAATCATGATGATTATGGGACACCCCGATCAATCGCCGATGACTCCCGAGGAGTGGGAAGCTGCCCAGGTCGAAAACGCTCTTCCCGTCGCGATTGAGGGCATGCGCGAAATTATTCGCCGCGACCGCGCTGCCAGGACAAACTAAAGGCTTCACCACCGTCGGGAGAGGCCACCACCTCGATAAGCCCATCGTTGACGAGGGAATTAACCGCCCGACGCCGCTGGGTAGCCTTCGGCCACAGGCTGGCCAAGGTCACCTCGTCAAGGGGTTCGGGGTTCTCGCGTAGCCATCCCAAGATGATGCCCCGGACTTGCCGGTCACTGCCCTCGTAGGCCGCTTGCGTTTTTGGCATCACCGCTGGATTGTGGGGATAGCCGCGCATTCGCCAGGTGCACTGTGCCATGAGGGGGCACTCTTCACAGCGCGGGGAGCGCGCCGTGCACACCAAAGCCCCCAGTTCCATGAGCGCCCGCTGGGTCGTGCAGTACTCGGTAGCCGGCAGCGCTCCGGTCACCTCATCAACGCGCTGCAGGCCAAACGCCGTCGCCCAGTGACCAGCCGCCGGATCGCCATCGACACTGCGAGCGACGACGCGTTTGACATTGGTGTCGACGACCGGAACGGCAAGGCCAAAAGCAAAACAGGCAACCGCGCGTGCGGTGTAGGTGCCAACCCCGGGAAGGGTTTCGAGCACCTCGACGTCGCGGGGGAGTTCACCGCCAAAAAACTCAACAACTTTTTTGGCCGATTCGTGGAGGTGCTTTGCCCGCCGGGGATAACCCAAACGGTTCCACTGTTGGACAACGTCACCCAGCGATGCTTGTGCCAGCGCCGATGCCGTTGGCCACCGGTCACACCAGGCCTGCCAGGCTGGGATCACCCGGGCAACCGGGGTCTGCTGGAGCATCACCTCACTCACGAGGATCTGCCAGCCAGAGATGTCCTCTGATCGCCACGGCAGTTGGCGCTGATGGGTGGTATACCAATCGCGCAGGGCTTGTGTGTCCACGCTTTTTAGCGTAGTCGGGGCGCTGGCGGACGATTTTCGGCGGGCATTCACGCCCGAGGCTTACGCTGTGGGCCATGAAGGTTTTGGTGACCGGTGCTTCAGGGTACGTCGGCGGCCGATTGGTTCCGCGGTTATTGGAACAGGGCCACGACGTCAGTGTGATTGTTCGCGACGCCAATCGTCTCAACGATGTCCCCTGGCGTAGTGATGTTCGCGTCGTGATCGGCGACCTGGAAGACCAGCAGGCGGTCGGCGAAGCCGTTATTGGACAAGAGGTTGTCTACTATCTGGTCCACTCGATGAGCCACACCGATGATTTCGCCAGTCTCGAGCGCCGGATTGCCCAAACGGTGGCTTCGGCAGCCCACAGCGCGGGCGTCTCACGAATTGTCTACCTGGGCGGCCTGCACCCCGAGGGCCCTCTATCGAAACACCTCGCCTCCCGTAAGGAAGTGGGCGACATCCTCCTTGCCTCGGGTGTTCCCACCATCGTGCTTCGCGCCGGGGTCATTATCGGTTCGGGCTCGGCGAGCTTCGAAATGATCCGACACCTCACCGAGGTGCTGCCGTATATGCCCGCTCCTAAATGGGTGCGAAACTTCATCCAGCCCATCGCCATTCGAGACGTCCTGCACTACCTGATTCACGCTGCCGCGGTTGATTCATCGATTAACCGGGCTTTTGATATTGGCGGACCCGATGTCTACCGTTACGGGCAGCTGATGAACGGCTACGCCCTCGAGGCGGGTCTCAAACAGCGCCCTATCGCGGCACTGCCGGTGTTGACTCCTTGGCTTGCCTCGCAGTGGGTGAACTTGGTCACACCCAGTCCCCGTTCGTTGGCAGTGCCCATTATCGAGTCGCTGCTGCACGATGCCGTGATGAAAAACCACGACATCGATGAGGTCATCGCACCGCCAGCACAGGGGCTCATCGACTACCGCCAGGCTGTTCGACTTGCCCTCGGGAAAATGCGCGACGGTCAAGTTGAGACATCCTGGCGCGACGCTAGCCTTGCGGGCGCTCCGCAGGATCCCCTGCCCAGCGACCCCGACTGGTCGGGTCACACCGTTTACACCGACACTCGCGTCGTCGAATCAGACGCTTCACCGCAGATGCTCTTTCGGGCCGTTGAATCGATTGGTGGGGAAAACGGGTGGTATTCCCTCCCCGGTGCTTGGGCACTTCGAGGCTGGATTGACAAGGTAGTGGGCGGGGTCGGTCTTCGCCGCGGGCGTCGTGATGCCGACCACCTGGTCACCGGCGATGCTTTGGACTTCTGGCGGGTGGAACGGGTCGTGGCCGGTCACCTTGTTCGGTTGCGCGCGGAGATGAAGCTTCCGGGGCTGGCGTGGTTGGAATTCCAGGTTGACCCCGCGCCCAGTGGGGAGGGAAGTGTCCTCACCCAGCGGGCTGTGTTTTTCCCCCACGGTTTGGGCGGTCGCCTCTACTGGCTCGCGGTTATGCCCTTCCACGGCATCGTTTTCGCGGGAATGGCCCGGGGCTTAGCGCGCAAAGCTGAGGCTATTGAGTCAGCCCAGGTGGCAGTGCCCACCCGTTAGGCACTAGAGTATAGGCAGCCTCACCACCGGAAATGTCCGGGTCTGGTGGGCATATCGACACCCTAAGGCTCGCCCCGCGAGTTTTCTGTTCGTCCGCGGTGTCGCAGCGCAATTCAAGGAGATCCATGGCCCAGGCAGGTGCCGCAAAAACCGCATCGCGCGGTTCGTCGAAGTCACGTCAGCGGCGTCGACCCCTCGACGATGAGGGCATTATTCCGATTCTTGCGCGGGCCGTGCGCGAAGTGGAATCCCAGGCCGCCCGGGGCAAGGTCAATGCGCAAAACCGCACCAAGTTCCAAGTTGCTGCCCTGCTCATCCGTGATGAGCGAGACCGCGTCAAAGATGACGGCACTGTGAGCGCAACTGAACGAGCCGAGGTTCTCAAGCGCCTCGACGGTCTCGCCGCCATCATGGCCAAGACGGCGGCAAAAGATACGAGCTTGATTGCCCTGCTCGCTCCGGAAGCGAAAGTCAGTGACCAGGCGAAGCGACTGCGCAGAGACTTCCTCGTCGCCAGTGGCGCGCAGCTGCCGCCTGAGGAGCTGATCATCACTGACAAACCTGTTACGCCCAGTCCCGATGTGGCCAAGCAGGTCGTGCCGGAATCGGTAAAGCACGCGCAGCTGGCTAACCCGTTCATGGCGCCCGACTTTGCTGCCTACTCCAAACCGGCGGCCCGGGCAGAGGGTCGACTGGTCAACTGGGAGCTCATTGAGCCACTGTTTCGGGCGTTCGAACAGGGCGCCGGTGGTGGGGCTGCGAGTATGGAGCTACCGCCGCCAACGTCGCTGTCGACTCCGGGCGGGCTTGAGCTGATGCCTCACCAGGCGTCCTTTGTCGAGTCAACAAAGGCCGGCCACCGAAGCTTCCTACTCGCCGATGAACCGGGTCTGGGAAAGACCGCGCAGGCGTTGATGGCCGCCGAAGTTGCTGAAGCGTTCCCGCTGCTGGTTGTTGTGCCAAACGTCGTGAAAATGAACTGGGCTCGCGAGGTCGATAAGTGGATTCCCGGCCGCCGGGCCACCGTTGTCCACGGTGACGGAACAGATATCGACGCGTTTAGCGACGTGTTTATCGTCAACTACGACATCCTCGACCGTCACGTGGGGTGGTTATCCAAGTTCGACTTCCGGGGCATGGTTGTCGACGAGGCTCACTTCATCAAAAACCGTGAATCGCAGCGCTCCAAAATGGTTCAGGCCGTTGCCAAAACAATCCGCGCTCGTCTGGTCCACCCGCTGTTAATTGCGCTGACGGGAACTCCGCTGATCAACCAGATTGAAGATTTCCGGATGATTTGGGAATTCCTCGGCTGGATTGACGAGAAGAAGCCGCTGACGGAACTGATGGCAAAACTCGAAGCTACCGAGCTCACCCCGGTTGATCCCGGGTTTTTCGCCGAGGCGCGGCGTGCCGTGATTTCGATGGGTATTGTTCGGCGACGGAAAGAAGATGTCGCAAGCGATATTCCAGCCCGTCGAATTGCCGATATTCCCATCGAGCTCGACGACGAATCTAGTCGCTCCATTCGTGACGCCGAACAGGCCCTCGTTGATCGCCTCATTGGTCGTTATGACCGAGTCGTCGCAGCGCGCGGGACCCCGGCTCCGACAATCGACACCGATTTGGTCCGTCTGGTGTGCCACTCGGAGATTGAAGAGTCGAAATCGGATGATGCCGGTCAAAACGTCTTCGCCCTGGTGCGCACAATCGGTAAAGCCAAAGCCTTGATGGCTGCCGACTACACCGCCCAGTTGGCACGAAACGTCGGGAAAGTCGTGTTCTTTGCCAAGCACATTGACGTCCTCGACGTGGCGTACCGGCATTTTGTCGATAAAGGATTTAACCCCACCCAAATTCGTGGCGACCAAACCACCCAAGCCCGCCAGGACGCCATCGACCGGTTTACCTCAGATGAGAGCGTCGGCGTTATCGTCTGCTCGCTCACCGCTGCGGGAGTGGGAGTGAACCTGCAGGCAGCCTCCAACGTTGTGTTGGCCGAGCTCAGTTGGACCAGTGCTGAGCAGACCCAAGCCATCGACCGGGTCCACCGCATTGGGCAAAATGTGCCGGTGACCGCCTGGCGAATCGTCGCCGCGCAAACAGTTGACCAGCGCATCGCTGAACTGATCGATCACAAATCGGGTCTCGCCCTTCGCGCCCTCGACGGCGACGAGGAGGCCGACACTGTCGAGGGGACTATGCAGGAAGCGGCACTGGGCAACCTGCTGATTGCTGCGCTTGAGCGCCGTGGCGATCGCCGGGAGTAGTTAGAGCCCGCGTAACCGGCATGCCAGTCGGTTGATTCCCAGGCCCGCTGCGAGAAGCGCCGCGATGAGTAGTGCAATAGCCACAACATGGCCGACCACTGTGGCCCAGCCCCCGGGACCCGAAGGGTCAAGAAAGTCGTAGGGATACCACCCGGTGATATCACCGCGCATGAGCGTCACGGCCAACCACGCCACGGGGTAAATCAGTCCGAGACCTAATCCGGACCAGGGAAGCCGTGCTGTATGGGGGCCAAAAAGCCAATCGGCTACCAGGTAGAGGGGGATGATGACGTGGAGAACCTCGTTGGGAAAGGCGATATCCGAAACGAACGCGCCAGGCTCGGCTGGGAGGTCGCGAAGGAGCAGGTTGTAGACCGACCCTGTGACCACCGCGTAGGCCATCAGCCAGTGGCGCACCAAAAGTAATCGTGTCGAATCCATCGCCGTTGTGATGTTCACCAGCCCTGCTGTGCCCAGCGCAATCATGTTCGCGATCGAGGTCTGAATCGTGAAATAGGAGAAATATTCCTCGGGGAAGAAGGCGTCGTTTCGGATTTGGTCCGTAATTTGCGTCGCCAGCGATACCGCGAGGGTGAGCGCTGCGGCGAGGGCAAAAACAGCCAGTGAGCGGCGTAACAAACTGGGTGGGGAATCCACGATCTGGTCCTCCGAATCACCCACACGCTAACACCGGTCTTGGTTTCCGAGAAGACCTGCCACTAGCCTGGCCGGATGTATGACGTGGTGGTGGTCTATCCCGTCTTAGCCAGCGAAGGCGGTTCCCAGGTGCTCCTGGGAACAAAAAACACCGGTCTTGGCCAGGGTCGCATCGTTGGCCCCGGGGGCAAAGTTGAGCCAGGTGAGTCCCTGCGACAGGCCGCCGTTCGAGAACTCGCTGAAGAAGTCGGTTTGCATGTTCAACACGACGCCCTGATACCTATTGCCCGTTTGAGCTACCCCTTTCCCACCAGGCCGCACCTGTCCCAGCGCTCGCATGCTTTTATCGTTCGGGAGTTCGAGGGGGATCCGAGGCCCAGTACGGAGCTCTCGCCGCAGTGGTGGCCGATGTCCCAGATTCCCTTTGATCAGATGTGGCCCGATGCCAAGCTGTGGCTTCCCTCGGCGCTGACGGGGGGATTCGTCCGCGCCACAATCACCATCGGTGACGATGATTCGGTGCTCGGGGTCGATTGGGAGAGCTAGTCGGCGCTCATTTCTCCCGGTCGCACGTCGCCGTGGAGTTGCGGGTCCAGCGCGGGGAAGCCAGGGCATCCCTTCAGAATCTTTTCGATGCGATCAAATTCAGGTTGGGTCACCCACAGGCCGTAATGGCTTTTCACACCCACTTGGCGTGCGACGTATTCACACCAAAACTCGCGCCGTGGCGGCAACCACGTGGCGGCGTCACCGTCACCTTTTTGCGCATTGAGTCGACCCTGTACAGCAATGAGATTGAGCGGCTCATTAGCCAAGCGCAGGCGAGTTGACTGGTCGAGTTGGGCCGCCCCGGTTTGCCACGCGTTTGACAGAGGCACAACATGGTCAATTTGGATGAGAACAGAGGTCGACTCGCCGCGCTGAAAGTCGATGGTGTCACCACTGAAGGGGTCAATAAGTTGGCCTGTTAAGACCCGGCAGCGATCATCAACAACAGCGTCATCGAGGTCGCGCAGCAGGATGTCATTTCGGGTGTCGCAGCCGTTGGAGTCAACATCGAGCCAGGCCGGTCCAAATTGACCCTCACGGTCGTACCCCGTTTGTGGCGCTCGGCCCTTAATGGGAAGTAAGCGCAGCTGATCGAGAGCACTCGCTGTGCTCTGAGCAGGCTGGTCTGTTCTTTCCCCAGAGTCTCGGGGTTGTGGGGCGTCAGAGTCGGCAGTCTCGTCGGGGCCGGATTTCTCATCGGTTTGATGAGTCTCAGGGCCTGGCTGGTCGGGCGCGACTGGGCTGTGCCCCTCCGATACGGCGGGTGCCGACTGTTCTACCGTCGGGTCATCGTCGAGCGCGGCAATCAACACCAACGCGGCGGTTGCGATGAGACCCCAGACCACCCCGCGGGTCACCTGATGCATGCTGATGCTCCTTTGATCTACACGCCGGGGTGTGGGCCAGTGTAGGCGGCCTGGCTCTTAGACTGCCGTCTGATGGATAGCGGGTCGAAGGGGGCTGGTGAGTGATGGGCAATCGTCTTGTCGACGCCTCACTTGGCGAGCTGGAGGAGCGCTTGAACCAGCTCGATGAGTGGGCGAGGGCACTTGATGCAGGCCACGACGACCTCGAGGGGCTGCGGCGTGACACCTTTGGTAACCACGATGATCCCGAGGATGACTGGAATGACTACCACCGTGTTCGCAGCGAATACGACCGCCGGGCGGCTGAAGAGTTCGACCTCGGCCAGTAGTGCTCACTGGGGCATGATCGCCACACGAAAAACGCCCCTTCCGGCAAAGCCGGGTCTGGTCAGTGGGCCGTGATTGTGGCTAGATCATCTCCAAGGCGGTGAGCTTTTCCTGGATCAGGGGACTCGAGGGTTCGCTCAGGTGAGAGCCGTCAGGGAAGACGAGGACGGGAATTTTCTGCCGGCCGCTGATTTCGATGGCTTTCGCTTTTGCTTCAGTATCTGCATCGATGTCGTAGTAGGTGAAATCCACGCCATAGTGCTCGAGGAGGGCTTGGGCGCGACGGCAATCTCCGCACCAGTTAGCGCCGTAAAAGTCGATGGGGCTCTCAGTCATCGCGGTACTCCTTAACTCGATGTGTCCTTCGAGACTACGCCCGGGCGCTGAATGTGTCGTCATTAATCTTTTTGTCACCGCGTGGCTGTTGTTTGCCACCGCGTCCTAGACCACACTGTGGCGGGGAGGTATACATGGTTGACACAACAGGCCCGGGGCCCACAATCGATCACGACCGGAGTGGGCGGCCGATTTTCCAGCCCGGAAGTGACGACTCGAACCAGCACGGCCAGTTTCGCCTAGAGTCCGATTCGCTTGGCGAAATGGATATCCCCGCTGATGCTTACTGGGGCGTCCACACCGCCCGCGCGCTCGAAAACTTCCCCATTACCCGCCGGGCGATATCGAACTACCCGGATCTGATCATCGCTCTCGCCCGGGTGAAGCAGGCGGCCTGTCGCGCTAATCGCGACTTGGGCGCGCTCGATGACACCCGTGCCGAGGCCATTGACGGCGCCTGCCAGGAAATTATTGATGGTCGATTGCACGAGCATTTTGTCCTCGGGGCAATCCAGGGGGGTGCGGGTACCTCGACCAATATGTGCGCCAATGAAGTCATTGCTAACCGCGCCTTGGAGTTGCTGGGCCACGAAAAAGGCGACTACCACCACCTTCACCCCATCGACCACGTCAATCGCTCCCAGAGCACCAATGACGTCTACCCCACAGCAATCAAATTGGCGATGGTCCGCGGAATCGAAGCGCTACAACCCGAGCACCGAATGCTCGCGGAGGCCTTCGGCGATAAGGCCACAGAGTTTCGCGACATTTTGAAAGTCGGACGAACTCAACTTCAGGATGCCGTTCCAATGACCCTCGGCCAGGAGTTCGGCGGTTTTTCGACCACCGTCACCGAGGACTTTGACCGCCTGGCTGACGTGATCCCCTTTTTGTGTGAAGTGAATATGGGTGCCACCGCTATTGGCACGGGCATCACTGCGGATCCGCGTTATGCCGAAGCGGTCCGAGCCCACCTGGCAGATATCACGGGGCTGGAAATTCGAACAGCTCCCGACCTGATTGAAGCAACCAGCGATGTTGGGGTTTTTATGACCCTCAGCGGTGTGCTCAAACGCTCCGCGGTAAAACTCTCGAAGATCTGTAACGACTTGAGGCTGCTCTCCAGTGGCCCACAAGCGGGACTGGGGGAGATTAACCTCCCGGCTAAGCAGGCTGGGTCGTCAATCATGCCTGGCAAAGTCAACCCCGTGATTCCGGAAGTGGTTAACCAGGTGGCCTATTCCGTTATTGGTGCTGATGCCACAGTCTGCGCCGCAGCAGAAGCCGGGCAACTCCAGCTCAACGCATTCGAACCGATTATGGCCTCGTCGATCCTGCAGTCACTCATGTGGATGACGAAGGCCTGCCGCACTCTGCGGGAAAACTGTGTGGTCGGAATCACCGCCAACGAGGATCGCCTCAGCCAGCAGGTGGCCTCCAGTGTGGGAGTCGTGACAGCGCTCACTCCACTCATTGGCTACCGAAAAGCCGCAGAGCTTGCCTACAAGGCCCTCGAATCACACCGTTCGATTCGGGAGTTGGTCCTCGAGGAGGGGCTTATTGATCAAGAACAGCTTGATCGAGCTCTGCACCCGGATCGTCTCAGCGGCGTGGTCGACGAGACCAGCCAAATCGTTCTGCCTCCACTCACCGACGACGACTAGTCTCTGCGGGGTGAGTCAGGCAGGGTTACCGCACAGCCCGCGGGGACGAGTGATGCGCTCGGTGGGTGTGAGCGTGGTTGTCATCGCCGGCTTCGTCCTTGTTGGCCTGGCCACCCTCAGCGCGCTCGATACGCTCGCGGGCAATCTGGGCGCTCCCCTGCTGGTGCTCTCCGCCCTGGTGGCCCTCGTTCCCCTGGCCATCGTCGCCTGGGGCATCCGTTGGATTGACCGATTCGAGCCAGAGCCTCCAGCGGCAACGTGGTTTGCTTTCCTGTTCGGCGCGGGAGTCGCTGTGGTGATTGCCCTTGGGGTGGATGCCTGGGTGTGGTCCACGCCCGCCTTTTCTGGAACGTCGGCTGGTGTGGAGACGGTGGTTGGCGCGGTTGTTCAAGCGCCGCTCGTGGAGGAATTTGGCAAAGGTCTCGCGGTCTGGGTGCTCTTCTGGGTGGGCCGTCACCGACTGGATGGGCCCATTGACGGCGTGGTGTACGCAGCATGGTCTGCTGCTGGCTTTGCCTTTAGTGAAAACATCCTCTACTTCGGCGCAGCCATCGCCCAGGGTGGCGACGTCTTTGTCGATACCTTCATCGCCCGGGGCTTAATGTCGCCCTTTGCCCACGTCATGTTCACTGCTCTGATTGGCTACTCCTTGGGCCGTGCGGCAGAACGCGGCACTCGGGGCTTAGGTCTTGGGGCATTCCTGGTGGGTTTTGGTCCCGCGGTTTTATTGCACGCTTTTTGGAATGGCGCGCTTTTTGTCGTCACCTCGTTTTACACCTACTTCTTCATCGTGCAGGTCCCTCTTTTCATTGCAGGGGTGTGGTTGGTCTGGTGGCTTCGTCGACAGAAGGCGCGGATTTTGTCCGATGAGTTACGCCACTATGCCCAGGCCGGGGTGATCCTCGATCAGGAGTTGGGTTTTCTCACCACGGCACCCGGCCGGGCTGTTGCCAAGCGCTGGGCGAAAAAGCGTGGCTTGACCAAAGCGCTCGATCGTTTTATCGCCGTGGCCGTTCGGTTAGCTCTCACCCGCCATCGCGTCGAGCGCGGTGTGTACCGTGGCGACTCCGACTGGGAGCTCGAGCTCGTGAGCGACATCATCGACGCGCGTGACGCGCTGCACTTTGGGCGCTAGCGCGCTGACCGCGAGGTGCTACTGGCCAGAAATGAACCTCGCCGCCCAGTGGCGGGGCGATGCCTCCTGCTCGACTGGACGGCGAGTAACTTGCCAATAGTGTTCCTCGCTTCGCCCTGGCGGTCAAGACCTCAGGCGGTTACAAATTAATAACGTCAGGAGGATCGGCGAAAGCGCCGACCGGTGATGGTCTGGGGGTGAATGCGAACAAATCGGGGGCGATCGGTGGGAAACAGTGACGTCAGGGGGAGCGACGCAGCGATGTCTTTTTCACTCATCGTGTCTAACTGTTCGGCCTGACCGTGGATGACGACGCTGTAGCCCTCGGTTTCGTCGTAGTAATCAATTTCAAGAGCGACATTTTCGTTAATGGTCAACTCGATGAGTTTCGTTCCCGGGCCCGTGCGGAAAACAAGAGTCTTGTTGTCGATGACGTAGGTGATGGGAAAAATATCGAGAACGCCTCCGGCTGTCGTCGCCAGACGGCCAACTTCGTGGTCGGAGAGTAAATGCCAGCACTCCTGCTCGGTGAGCTCGGTGACGGGGGAGTCAGAAGAGTCAGTCATCGCGTGTCCTTCCCTGTGTTTACTGATCATCACACTACTGGTCGGTCAGGAGACTCCAGGGGACAACCGCGTGAGTGCTCACCTGCGACCTGCGTCCTTCTCCTGCTAGGCTCATCGGCTGTGCCGTGTAACGGCCGCGGAAACAGAGAGTGTCGACACAGGGTCCTCACGCCGCGCAGCGAGTCAGGAAGGGTGGGTTATGTCCATCAGTGCAGAAGCAAAAAAGTCCATCATCGAGCAGTACCAGACCCACCCCGGAGACACCGGCTCTCCTGAGGTGCAAATTGCCCTGATGACCCACCGGGTCACTGAGCTCACCGAGCAC
>CBFHWA010000035.1:0-12173 GCA_965659525.1 Pontimonas sp. | reverse complement strand
CATTGATGTCGAAAGGGTTGGCGATTTTCGGGTGCATGATCACCGGGTCGCCTTTTTTCAGGCCCTGAACTTCGGGGCCGACTTCTTCAACCCAACCGGAGTTCTCGTGGCCCATGATCAACGGCAACAGTGCGTCGCCGGTGGGATCAAAGATAGGCTTCCAGACACCCTCGATGATGTGCAGGTCAGTGCGGCACACACCGGCCCCACCGATTTTGACAATGACGTCGCTACCCGAGGAAATGGTCGCGTCGGGAACGTCGTGTTCGCTCACCCAGGTCTCACCACTGAGTGACTCGTCGTAGGACTCAAGCACCTGCGCCTTCATGGCGTCTCACTCCTTTGTTTGTCGACAAAAAGGGGAACCCGATCGGTCCAGTGATTCCACTGGCTCGCGAGTAACCATCTGACAGTAGGGCGCACTTAGCTCGAGCGGGTAATAACCCGTTACTACTTAGTCGGTAATTTGCTGTGAGAAATGGTCATGAAAAAACCCGCCCAGTGGGCGGGTTTTTTCTTCCGTTCTGGAGAAACTAACTAGCTTTGACGACGTGAGCGAGTTCGGACTCGATACGTCGAGCCGCTTCCCGGGCGAGGATGTCCGATGCTTCGCCTCGATAGATCGGCACATCGAGCTCCGGTGAGACTTCCCCGACAGCAATCAGCGAGTGGTAGCGCAGAGCGCACACGCGAAGGAAGGATGTGAAGTTGGTCATATCGTGACCGGCTTCGACGGATTCGTTATAGAGCGTCTGAATGAGCTGGTTGACGCTCATCTGATCGCGGTAGGCGATTTCTTCTAACGCCACCCAAAAAGCGTTTTCCATTCGGATGCTCGTGACGAAACCGTCAATACGGACTGATTTGGATTTACTGTCCCACAGTTGCGGGTCAGCCCCGACGAAGATATTGCACATGTTCTGCCTCCTTGCACCGGAGCTCCGGCTCGAACGGACCCTCATTGACCCGTGAGAACAGTCGGATTACCCCGTAATTAAGGGTTACAGTAGCACCCGCTTGTGAAAGCGCCAGGCGAGGGACCGGCACTCACTCCACGTGAGATAAAACCGTTACATTCCCCCGTGCGGTTGCTGACTGTGGAAAAAACCGCACACCATTTCCGTGGAGATACGAATATATATATGACTCACGGAAACGTCTAGAGGACGGTGGGGACATGACGAAGCGTTAGTCGACATCGATGATGATCTCCTCACCAAAGCGCACGCCGCTTTGGCAACGGGCGCGATGAAGGACACCGTTGCGGCCGCCCTGCAACTTGCCATCCGCGTTCAGGCCGGCAGAGAGCTTATTGAGTTGCAAAAAAATCCCGAGGCGACAGCGATTTCCGACCCCGCAGTCATGGACGGCGCGTGGCGCTAGACACCCTCCAGCTGGTCGACTCCTCGGTCATCGCGCGACTAAACGTCCCCCAGGTGGCAGCCCGGGTGGAGTCACTCTCGGAACTGGGCCTGGTCGCCACCTGTTCAATTATCGACCTGGAAATGGGGTACTCAGCACAATCGGCAGAGCGCTATCGCCAGATCATGACGAAGCGGCGAGCACTGCCGCTCGCTCCGATCGACCAGAGGATTCTGAACGACGCGTTGAGACTCCAGGATGTCCTCGCCCAGCGCGGCCATCACCGCCTGCCTATTTACGACCTCATCATTGCCCGTAGCGCCATCGCCCACGAGATGGCGGTGCGTCACGACGACAAGGATTTCGATGTAATCGCGTCTGTCTGCGATGTGGACAGCAGGTGGGTTGTCCCCCGAGGCACTGTGTAGTACCGAGTACCTTGGCAGCGTTGCGCCGTCATTACCCCTAGACTGGCGATATCGGCCTGGGGTGTTGACCCGGTGAAAGTGTTTCCCACAGTCCGGTGTGACCCACATCGTGTGGGCCCGTGTGCGAAACCACACCTACCCCCAAGAAAGTTGTTCTTGCTATGCCGAATTCTGCCCGCTCATCAAACCGTCGCCCCTCACGCGGTGACCAGTCCTCGAATTTCTCCGACCGTCGCCGATCTGGTGGCGGCCGCCCTGGCGGCAACAACCGTCGCGGACGTCCCACCTCGAAAGCGCAGTCTCGCGCCCAGCGCGAAGACATCATCCAGCAGCGCTACGCGGGAACCCCCATTACGACAAACAGCCACCGCGCTGACAGCTTCGGCGAGCTGGGTATTTCGAAAGCACTGTCTACTGTCTTAACCGGAATGGGTGCCGCGGCACCGTTCCCTATCCAGGCGGCCACCATCCCGGAAGCACTGACCGGTCGCGACATTCTCGCCCGCGGTCACACCGGCTCGGGCAAGACCATTGCCTTTGGAGCAGCGCTGGTCGAGCGCCTCGCACCGGGTGGCCAAACAGTCAAGCGCCGCGGCCCAGGCCGCGCACCCGTCGCGCTGATTTTGGCACCCACGAGGGAACTGGCCCTGCAGATCGATCGGACCGTGCAGCCACTGGCTCGCGCCGCGGGCCTGTTCACCACGCAGATTGTCGGTGGTGTGCCACAGGGCCGCCAGGTCCAATCACTCCAGCGCGGTGTTGACATTGTCATTGGAACCCCCGGCCGACTCGAAGACCTCATCGAACAGGGTCACCTCGACCTGGGCTCAGTGTGGATCACCGTGGTTGACGAAGCCGACCACATGAGTGAGCTGGGCTTTGCCGAACCGGTAGCCCGCCTCATCGAGCAGACCCAGGGCGGTGGCCAGAAGTTGCTGTTTTCTGCCACCCTCGACCACGCCGTGTCGACCCTGGTGGACCGTTTCCTCATCGCCCCGGCCATTTTCGAACTTCAAACCTCGGATGATGCCCACCAGGCGATTGACCACCACGTGTTTGTCATCAACAACGGTGACCGGCGCGAGATTGTCCAAGCGCTGAGCAACCGCGACGGCAAAACTCTCGTGTTTACCCGCACGAGGGCATCAGCGCGCGATATTGCCCGCCAGCTTGAAGACAGCGGTATTCCCGCTGTCGCCCTGCACGGTGACCTCAGCCAAGGCCAGCGCCAGCGAAACCTCGGCAAGCTCACCTCCGGGAAAGCTCAGGTTCTGGTCGCGACCGATGTGGCTGCCCGCGGTATCCACGTCGATGACATCTCGTTGGTCATCCACGCTGACCCGGCTGAAGAGCACAAGACCTATGTCCACCGCTCCGGTCGGACCGGTCGTGCCGGTAGCACCGGTCGGGTGGTCACCCTCACTCCTGCTTCACGCGAGCGGGAAGTGACCAGCCTGCTCCAGCGTGCCGGTGTCGAGTGGACAACCACACCGATGTCGCTCAAAGACTCGGCGCTGAGAGAGTTCGCGAGCGCCTAACACACTGATGCCACGACATCCGACACCGGACCGGTGTGAGATGTCGTGGCACTGGTGACCCCAGCGGGATTCGAACCCGCGTTACCGCCGTGAGAGGGCGGCGTACTAGGCCGCTATACGATGGGGCCCTTGCCGTAGACACTCGATTATGGCACGAATACTCGCCCGGGCAAACCAGAGTCGACTGCGCAGTAGCCTTGGCTCGTGGCCCGTATCGTCATTGCCCCCGATTCGTTTAAGGGCTCTCTTGCGGCCCCACTAGCTGCCGAGGCGATTGCTCACGGGTGGGCCGAGGTTCGACCACACGACGAACTGGTCGTCTTGCCAATGGCAGACGGCGGCGAGGGAACCCTTCAGGCCATTGCCTCGGCACACCCAGAGGCCACCTGGCATCGCCACACCGTGACCGGGCCAGGCGGCACCAGTGTTGACGCGGAGTGGCTGATGCTTCCGGACAATACCGCTGTGCTCGAGATCGCCCAGACATCTGGACTGCCCTTGATGACCACTGCGGACCCGATTGGTGCGACGACGCGGGGCCTTGGTGAGTTGGTGGGGATTGCCCTGGATGAAGGTGCACAGTCGCTGATGATTGGGCTCGGGGGTTCTGCCACCACCGACGCGGGGCTTGGCGCACTGGAAGCGCTAGGCGCCACGATGAGTTACACAGGAACCGCCCGCACGGGGGCGGTGTCTGTCACCAGTATCGACACCGGCTCGATTCGGGCACTGCCCGCTGGTGGGATGACTCTCCTGGCCGACACCACGGTGACCATGCCAGAGGCCCCGGCAGTGTTTGGGCCACAAAAAGGTGCTTCAGCCCAAGATGTTCATTTGCTCACCACAGCATTTGATCATCTGATTGAGCTGGCTGGAACCAACTCCACCCACCACCAGCCCGGTAGTGGTGCGGCGGGAGCGACCGCGTGGGGGCTCATGTCGTTCCTCGGCGCACGCGTCCAGCCGGGAGCGGCGGCCATCGCAGCACCGGTGGGTCTGGAAGAGGCCATCTCTCGTGCGGACTTCGTCATCACCGGCGAGGGACGGTTCGACCACACGAGCCTTGGAGGAAAAGTGTGTGGCTTTGTCGTGGCCACGAGCCAGGCTCTGGAGGTGGACGGGGCAGTGATCGCCGGGTCTGTTGCCAACGACGTCGACTCCTTGTGGCCGATAGCGACCCTGGTCAATACCGCCGGGTCGCTATCGTCAGCCATCAGTGAGCCGGCGCGTCATCTTCGCTCCACAGCACGGGAGCTCGCAACCGAATTGCTGCCCTAGCCGCGCGAGTCTGATCCGGTTTGCGCTCACGGCGCTCGGGGCAACGTCACGCAGCCAACCACTGTGGCAATGGCCGCGAGTGACATGTCAGGTTTGGCTGGGGTGCCTGGACTCGAACCAAGAACAACTGAACCAGAATCAGCCGTGTTGCCAATTACACCACACCCCACCAGGCTGGCGCCGGGTCCCTACTCTAGTACACCTCTAGAGACTCTGGCGGAGAGCCCGGAGCCTCGCCAGACTGGAGTCTTTGCCGAGAATCTCCATCGACTCAAACAGCGGTGGGCTGACCCTCCGGCCGGAAATCGCCACCCGCAGTGGCGTAAACGCGTGCCGGGGTGAGAGCTCCATGCCCTCCACGAGTGCCTCACGCAGGGCGACCTCCAGCGACTCGGTATCCCAGGCGCCAAGGCTGTCCAGGGCCGCAACGGCAGCATCGAGCACCTCGGCAGCGCCCTCGCGCAGGGCTTTGCGCCCGTCATCGGTGATCTCGAGTGCGCCATCGTCCACAAGCGCAAAACCAACCATGTCGGCAACCTCGCCCAGCAGTGCCACCCGCGGTTGAACGTGGGGCAATAAGGCCTCGAGCACGCGCGACTGCTCAGGGGTGGACGGCTGCCCCACGAGCCCTGCGGCGTGCAGGTAGGGCAGGCTGCGGGTGCGGAAATCCTCCGGGGCGAGCATCCGCAGGTGGTCGCCGTTGATGGCTTCAGCTTTTTTCTGATCAAACCGCGCCGGGTTGGGGTTGACATTGCCAATCTCGAAGGCGTCCACCATCTCCTGGATGCTAAACACGTCGCGGTCTGGAGCGATCGACCAGCCCAAAAGTGCCAAGTAATTCAGCAGGCCCTCGGCAATAAAACCCCGGTCGCGCTGGAGAAACAGGTTCGATTCGGGGTCGCGTTTAGAGAGTTTCTTATTGTTCTCACCCATCACGTAGGGCAGGTGGCCAAAGCGCGGAATACTGCTGGCCACGCCAATATCAATTAGTGCGTGGTAGAGCGCTATCTGTCGGGGAGTCGAGGAGAGTAAGTCTTCTCCGCGCAACACGTGGGTGATACCCATCAGGGCATCATCGACGGGGTTGACGAAGGTATACAGCGGGGCGCCGTTGGGGCGCACCAACACAAAATCGGTGGTGGAACCAGCCGGGAAGCTCACCGGCCCTCGCACCAGGTCATCAAAATCGAGTGGACCGTCTGGTACGCGCAGGCGAAGCGCCGGGGAGCGACCCTCGTCGCGGAAGACCTGTTTTTGCTCGTCGGTGAGATCGCGCTCGTGGTTGTCGTAGCCCTGCTCTTTGGGCCGGCCCTGGGCGAGGTTGCGCGCGACCATTTCCTCGTTGGTCACGAAGCTTTCATAGAGGTGACCGGCATCGAGTAGTCGCTGGATGATGTCCTGGTAGATCTCAGTGCGTTGGCTTTGCCGGTAGGGCGCGTGGGGTCCCCCCACGTCAACACCCTCATCCCAGGTCAACCCCAACCAGGTGAGCGCATCGATGAGCTGCTGGTAGCTATCTTCACTGTCGCGCTCAGCATCGGTGTCTTCGATGCGAAACACGAAGGTGCCACCATGGTGGCGGGCAAAGGCCCAATTAAACAGTGCCGTGCGAATCAGCCCCACATGGGGCGTGCCGGTCGGTGAGGGACAAAACCGCACCCGAACGTCACTGCCGGTCGCCTCGGTGAATGCCCCACTCATGCACTTCGTCCTTTCACGGCGCCATCCAATGATGACTTCTCTCGAGCCAAAACCACCCGGAGGGTCACGGCTGCGACCAACACCAGCGACACCAGTGACAGCCCACTGTAGCCAAGCAGCAACAACACCACCCCGGAGAGTGCCCCGCCGGTCGCCCCGGCGGCACTCATCACCACATCAGATAAACCCTGAATTTTTGTCCGGCGATCCACCGGAGTGGACTCTGTCAACAGCGCTGACCCGGCCACAGTGGCTGCCGACCATCCCGTCCCCAGCAGAATCAAACCGGTGATGACCCAGCCTTCGGATTCGGCGCCAAAGCCGGTCGCCAGCAAACTGACCGCCAACATCACTTGACCAAACAGAATCGTTGGTTTCCGCCCAATCCGGTCAGCAAGGATGCCAAACACCGGTGAGAGCGCATACATCCCGGCGATGTGAAGCGAAATGGTGAACCCCACGATGACGAGACTTGCTCCGTGGTCGACTAAATGCACCGGTGTCATCGCCATCACTGCGACCATCGTGGCGTGGCTGAGCGCAATGGACACAAACGCCGTCACCCGGTCGGCGGGACGGTTCGCACCCACCGCGTCGACACGGTCATCTGATGGTGCTTGGCGGGCAATCTGACGAGCGAGGCTCAGTGGCTCGGGGCGAAGGCCAACGCGGTAGAGCACCCCCGCGGAGAGTTGTGCCAGCAGGGTCAACACGAAAGGCCCCGCTAATTCGGGCAGACCCAACCATTGCCCAAAGGCGTCACCCGGTCCGATGAGGTTCGGCCCGGACACCGCGCCCACCGTCGTCGCCCAGACCACTAAGGAGAGGTCCGTGGCGCGGTTAGCGTCGGTCGAAAAATCGGTTGCCGCAAAACGCGCTTGAAGGTTTACCGCGGTTCCCACACCAATGAGCACCAGGGCCACGAGCAGCACAGGAAACAGCCCGGTGATAGTCGACAGTACGGCGAGGCTGGCACCAATTGCTGCCACCCACGCCCCGGTTGCCAGCGACCAGGACCGACCAGCCCGCTGGGCGAGGCTCGCTAGAGGCATCGCGCCAAGAGCAGCACCGAGGGTGGCCAGTGTGGCGGCCATACCCGACCAGCCGGGCGAGCCTGACAGTTCGGTGGCCAAAATCGCGCCGACCGACAAAGTGGAGCCCATGCCAAGACCCGCGAGTACCTGGCCGGACATCAACACCGCGCGAATGCGCTTTCTGGCGCGCTCGATTGTTGCCGGATCGAGGCTGTTAGGAGTCGTGGCGGTCATCGCGGTTTTTCGCCGGGTTACTCAGGGTGCCAATGCCCTCGATAGTGATGTCGACAGTTTGACCGTCAGTAAAACCGCCCAGTCCAGACGGTGTGCCCGTACAGATCACATCACCGGGCAGAAGCGTCCACACATCGGAACAAAAGGCGATGATCTCGGGAATCGAGTAGATGAGCTCAGACGTGTTTCCCACCCGGCGGGATTCGCCGTCGACATAGGTGTGGATATCGACATTGCCGGGGTCGAGTTCGGTTTCGATCCAGGGGCCGAGTGGACAAAACGTGTCGTAGCCTTTGGCCCTGGCCCACTGACCATCGGCAAACATCACATCCCGGGCGGAGACGTCATTGGCGATGGTGTAGCCAAAGACCACACTTTCCCAGTCTTCGGGCTTGACCCGTTTGGCCACCGAGCCAATGACGATCGCCAACTCACCCTCGTGGACAATGCGCCCCTCCACCGGGGGAATAATGATGGGCTCACCCGGGCCGATGACGGCGGTGTTGGGTTTGAGGAAAATCAGAGGGTTATCGGGACCCTCGTGGCTCATATCGTCGGCGTGGGCGGCGTAGTTCATCCCCACGCAGATCACTTTGGACCGCGGGATGACCGGGGCAAGCAGTTTCACATCCCCCAGCGCGAGACGCTCCCCGGTGGTGTCAAAACCGTGAAAGAGCGGGTCGCCAGTGAGAACCACCAGATCCTCATCGTCGACGATGCCAAACTGGGGCTCCTGGCCCTCTCGGGCAAAACGTGCGACCTTCATCACCTCCCAGGCTATCGCCTCCACCCACCCACCAGGGCCCCAGAAAGCTCCAGACAGCCCGCCTAACATGGAGTGATGGCACACGCACTCGACCGATCACTCTTGGTCTATGACGGCGACTGTGCGTTTTGCACCCTGTGGGTCACAAAACTGAGCGCCACCTTGCCCGCTTTCGCCCAGGTGGCGACCTCCCAGGCGGCCAACCTCGACGAATTGGGCCTCTCCGATGAGGACGTCCGCGACTATGCCTGGCTGATTACCCCCACCAGACACCGCGCTGGAGCAGCCGCGTTCTCGGGGCTACTTCGCGGACAGCCCACCTGGGGCTGGAGATTTCTCGGACACCTCTTAGACACCTGGCCCATCTCGATCCTGGCCGATATTGGCTACCGTCTCGTTGCGCGCTTTCGCCACCGGCTTCCCGGCTCCACCGCCTCCTGTGAGATTCCCCGAGATGGCACCGGAGGCAGCTAAACCGCGGCGGCTGGTCGCCGAAATCCTCATTGTCCTGGGCTTAAGCCTCGGCATGAGTGCGCTCTATGCCCTGGTGTCATTTATTCGCAGGGTCCTCGATGAGCGCGAACTCTCCGAACAGACCACCACCCTCAACCGGCCCCTGGCCGATGAGCCCGTTTTTGACCTGATTTACCAGCTCCTGGGCATCGTCAGCGGGTTAGTACCCGTCGCTCTGGTGTTCTACCTGGTCTGGTCGCACAATCGTCCACGCCTTGGCGCGATTGGACTGGATGCCACCCGCCTCCTGCCCGATAGCGCGTGGGGGTTTGGTCTCGCGGCACTCATTGGCCTCCCCGGCCTCGGCCTCTACATCGCCGGTGTCCAGTCGGGAATAACCGTTCAGATTGTGCCCACCGCACTGGCTGATTACTGGTGGACCATTCCGGTGCTGCTTCTGGCTGCTCTGAAAGCTGGTGTGTTGGAGGAAGTCATCGCGGTCGGCTACCTGCAGCTGCGGCTTAGCCAATTGGGGATCCGGCCGTGGGTGATTATCGCCATCCAGGCGATCCTGCGCGGTTTCTACCACCTCTACCAGGGCGTTGGGCCGTTTTTTGGCAATATCGCGATGGGTATCGTCTTTGCCTACTGGTTCCAGCGCACAAATCGCCTAGCACCGCTCATCATCGCCCACGCGCTGATCGACGCGGTCGCGTTTGTGGGCTATCCGCTGGTCGCCGGGTCTTTGCCGGGAATTCTCGGTTTCACCCCGTAGCCTGCAGCGCGTGACATCACCTGAAGTAGGCCAACTCGCCCCGGACTTCACCCTTCCGGGCATCGTCGTCGAAGACGGCGAAGCACACACCCGCCACTTCACGCTCAGTGAACGCCGCGGCCACCCGGTGGTCCTCGCGTTCTACCCGGCCGATAATTCACCGGGGTGTACCGCGCAGCTGTGTAGCTATCAAGACGAGTTGGCGTCATTTCAGGATTTGGGCGCAGAGATCTGGGGTATTTCCCGCCAGGACCAACACAGCCACGAGCGCTTTGCCCGCAGCAAACGCCTGGGTTTCCCGCTACTGGCCGACGAAAAAGGCGACGTCGTCGCCTCCTACGGCGTGGGGCTGCTGGGCATGGGGGTGCGCCGCAGCATCTTTATCGTCGATTCTGACGGCCGCATTAGCTGGCGACACATTTCACTGGTGGGCTTTACCTACCAAAGTGCTGACACCCTCAAGCGCGAAATTCAACTCACCGCCTAAGTCCGGGGCCACTACGCCCAGCTGGCCCAACCGTCCGGGCGCGCTCTAGTCAAAACGACGCTGCTTCGCTAGCGTGGAGACCACCTTCAGCGTTGAAGCGAGCATATGGACTATCCCTTTTTTGACCCTGGCGACACCCCGTCGTGGGATGACTCCTGGGCGCAAGCCACCTCCTTGGCAAAAGACCACTTAAGCGAAGGCCCCCCGGCTCTTGGCCCACTCCGACCAGTCATTCGCGAATCCTGGCTTCGCGCGCTCAACCGGATCGACCCGGGCGCGGCGACTCCTCGAACAATCCTCAGCCGCAGTGACCTGCTGGACTACCGCAACAGCCACGCCCTGGCACCGGTGGTGCCGATTGTGCACAAACTGCTGCTGCGCTACACCCTCGACCAGGGGCTGATTGTGGCCCTGGGCGATGAGGCCGGCCGGCTGTTGTGGGTCGATGGTGACGACCAGGCGATGCGCAAAGCCGAATCGATGGCCTTTATTGAGGGCGCGGACTGGTCAGAAGACTCCATGGGAACCAGTGCGCCCGGTACAGCAATTGCCACCGAGCGGGGTGTGCAAGTCCACGCCATCGAACACTTTTCCCACATTGTCGAGCCGTGGAGTTGCAGCGCGATTCCCATCAGAGAGCCGGCCACGAAGAGAGTCATCGGCGTGCTGGACATCACCGGCGGTGGCGACGCCGTGGCGCCGGCGACGATTCCCCTGCTCCATGCCACTGCGGCCGCAATGGAAAGCCAGCTGGCTCTCGCGCAGCACACCGGCAAACAGCTCACTGGAGCAACGCCAACTTCCACCACCTTTAGCACCCCCGGGGTGCTCCGGGTGCTGGGCCGCGACCTGGCTGTTATCGAAAGCCCCCACCACCCGGCACTGAGCCTGGGTAAGAAGCACTCGGAGATTCTCACCGTGCTTGCCACCCACCGCCAGGGCCTCTCCGCCGAAGCACTCTCGGATACGGTCTACGGCCCCGGGCGACCGGCCACCACAATCCGCGCGGAAGTCAGCCGCCTGAAGGGTGTCCTCGAGGCAGGCCACACGGGCCTCAGCATTGAATCGCGCCCCTATCGCCTGGTGGGCGCACTGGATACCGACATCCAACGGGTAAAGAACTTCCTACACAAGGGTGCCCACCGGGTGGCACTGGCCAAATACCCGGGCCCCGTCTTGCCCCACTCCACCGCACCCGGGATCGAACAGCTCCGGGCAGATGTGCACCTGCTGCTGCGCGAAGTGCTGATGCAGGACGCCTCCGTGGAGGTCCTACTCGACTACGCCGCCCTCGATGAATCCGCGATGGATATCGAGTTGTGGAGGGCGTGTTTGCAGTTACTAGCCCCGCGCTCCCCCCGGCGGGCCGAAGTGGTGCTGCGTATTGAAGCACTCGAGGCGGAGTGCAACGAAGTGCAACCTAGAACTGCGTAGCCTCGTCGAAACCCTGCCGGGAAATCCCCGGCAGGAATCTCGACGCAGAGGAGTCAACGATGACTGTCTACGCACAACCGGGACAAAAAGGGTCCACAGTCACCTTTAAGCCCCGCTATGAGCACTGGATTAACGGCCAGTGGACCAAGCCCGTCAAAGGCAACTACTTCGAGAACATCTCGCCGGTCAACGGCCAAGTGTTCTGTGAGGTCGCCCGCGGTACCGCAGAAGATATTGATGCGGCGCTCGATGCCGCCCACGCTGCCGCACCCGCCTGGGGCAAAACCAGCACCACCGAACGCGCGGCGGTTCTGAACAAAATTGCCGACATCATGGATGACAACCTCGAGATGCTGGCGGTGGCAGAAACCTGGGATAACGGTAAGGCGGTACGCGAAACCCTCGCAGCTGACATGCCCCTTGCTGCCGACCACTTCCGCTATTTCGCCGCGGCCATTCGCGCGCAGGACGGTGACTTCCAGGAGATGGATGGCACCATGACCGCCTACCACTACCACGAGCCTCTTGGTGTGGTCGGCCAGATCATCCCCTGGAACTTCCCCATCCTGATGGCCGCCTGGAAGCTCGCACCGGCCCTGGCCGGCGGTAACGCCGTTGTGCTCAAGCCCGCCGAGCAAACCCCCGCATCGATCCTGGTGCTGATCGAACTGATCGGTGACGTG
>CBFHWA010000034.1:0-12580 GCA_965659525.1 Pontimonas sp. | reverse complement strand
CGACGGTGTCATCGTGGGACAGCTTGACGGTGCGGTTGGTGTTCCCGACCAGTGGGGCTTTGTCCTGGAGAAGGACAGTCCCCTGACGGACCCCATCAACCAGGCCCTTCAAGCCCTGACCGATGACGGCACCCTCGCCGAGATCACCGAGACCTGGTTGGGTGCTGACCAGTCCGCTCCGGTGCTCCAGTAACGACCGAGAAAGACACTCTCACACCTCGTGAGTAATGACACCGGTGCCCGGCGCCCGAGCCCCACTGAGCTCGAGCGCCGGGCATTCCGGAAAAAACAATCCGGTCGCTCGGTAGCGATTTCGTTTGGCAGCACCCTGGTGTTCGCCATCATCATCTACTTCACGGTGATCAACACCCCCGGCTGGGAGCGAGTCCAGCAGGCGTTTTTCAACGTTGATGTCCTCATCGGGGCCTGGCCTCGAGTCATCGAGGGCCTGTGGCTAAACATTCGGGTGCTGTTTTTCGCCGCGATTGGCGTGCTGATCCTGGCTCTGCTGCTTGCCACGCTGCGCACACTGCGCGGCCCAGTGTTCTTCCCGCTGCGCGCGGTCGCTGCCGGATACACCGACCTCTTTCGGGGGATCCCGCTGATTATCGTTTTATACCTGGTGGGATTTGGGGTTCCGGGCTTGGGTGCCCTTCCGCGAATGCCGCTGGAGTTTTGGGGCACAATCGCGCTCATTCTTACCTACTCCGCCTACGTCTCGGAGGTGTTCCGGGCAGGAATTGAGTCTGTCCACCCCTCACAGCGTCTCGCAGCGCGCTCACTGGGGCTCAACTATGGCCAAACATTGCGCATGATTGTGATGCCCCAAGCGGTCCGCAAGGTCACCCCCGCACTGATGAACGACTTCATCGCGATGCAAAAAGACGTTGGACTGATTTCCGTGCTCGGGGCAGTCGATGCTGTCCGCGCCGCCCAGATCGAAACCGCCCAAGCGTTTAACTTCACCCCCTATGTCCTCGCCGGCCTGCTCTTTGTCCTCCTAGCCCTTCCGATGATTCGACTAACCGACTGGTACTCGGCTCGGCTTCGCGACCGCGAACAGGCAGGATCGACCGTCTAATGACTACATCTGCTGTTCTCGAACTTCGTAACGTGCGCAAAGAATTTGGCGACCACGTTGTGCTCGATTCAATCGACCTCACCGTCGGTCACGGTGACGTTGTGGCGCTCATTGGCGCCAGTGGTTCGGGTAAGTCCACACTGCTGCGCTGCGTCAACCTGCTCGAACAGCTTGACGACGGTCAAATGTGGTTAAGCGGTGACGATATTTCTGACCCGCGCGTCAATGTTGACAAGGTGCGTGCGCGCATCGGGGTGGTCTTCCAACAGTTCAACCTCTTTCCCCACCTCAGCGTTCTGCGCAACATCACCCTGGCCGACACCGAAGTCTTTGGTACCCCCCGCGCCAAAGCCGAGGCAACGGCGATGGAACTGCTCGAGAGGGTGGGACTGGCGGATAAAGCCATGTCTTTCCCCGACCGCCTCTCTGGTGGCCAGCAGCAGCGTGTCGCTCTGGTGCGCGCGATTGCCACAAACCCCGAAGTACTGCTGTTGGACGAAATTACCAGCGCCTTGGACCCGGAGTTAGTCGGAGAAGTCCTCGACCTGGTTCGTGCTCTCGCTCGTGAGGGCACAACGATCGTCATGGCCACCCACGAAATGGACTTCGCCAAAGAAGTTTCCGACCAGGTGGTCTTTCTCGACCAGGGTGTGATCTGTGAGCAGGGAAGGCCGCAGCAGGTGTTTGACGCTCCGTCAAAGCAACGCACCCGGGAGTTCCTCCACCGGTTTAACAACCGCTAAGTTGCCTCGCCAACTGGCCGCGCAGAACGAGACCACACAGGAGTCCTGCCGCCCTGCACGCGGGCAGTTGCTACTGCCCCGGGCAGGTCATGGGGGCCATATCGCCTCGGTCGAGGAAATAGTCCACGAGGACACGGTTGACACAATCGTTGGTGTAGTTGGCGGCGGGAGCGTGAATATCCGACTCGACGGTAATTAACGTTCCCCCGAGTGTCTGGGCGGTGTCCTCGGCGAAACTAAAGGGGGTTACCGACTCATTGGTAGAGCCCACAATGAGGACGTTGGCTCCCGAGGGGTTTTCTGGAACAAACGGCTCGCTGGGCGGATCAGGAATTGTGGGGTCATCAATCGCCAACTGATACCAGCTCAGTCCCTTGGGTGGACCGAAATACTCATAGCCTGACTCATCGGAGTAAAGGGCGTTGAGTAAGGGAGCGACCTCTTTCGAGCGCGCGGAGAGTTCGCGTTGCTGCTGCTCGGCCAAAGGCGGCTGGGAGAAGTCCATCGTGTTGACAATCACGCGAACCTCAAATTCGTTCGAACGCGAGATGTCCTTCGACTCGAGCGATTCACCGTAGAGGCTCTCGGGGTCATAGCCATCGAGCCAGAAAGCAAACCATTCAAACGTGCCGTTCCAGCGATACTGGATCGCGTCGAAGATGGCCTGATTGAAGTATTGCTGCGCCTCAGCCTGGGGCAGATAGTTCAGCGCGGCGATCCCGCGGGTGAACAAGGCCTCAGAACTAATTTGGGTTTCGTCAAACTCACCGGCGGGTTCCGGTCCGGCAAAGCCGTAGAGTTTGCCGTCATCAGCTAACGCACGAAGCTCCAAGATGGTCTCCCAGGCTTCGTCAAAGCCGATCTCTTGGTTATCGGCATAGCCCTGAACGAAACCGCGGAGTTTTTCCTCATCTGCTGCGAGCTTCTCCAAGCGGCTCTCGATCCGGTCGGTGTCCACAGTGGTGGGGGAATCAAAAACGACCTTGCCGACCTGGTCGGGAAAGAAACTGACATAGCGCCCAGCAATGGTCGTGCCGTAGGACGAGCCAATGAAATTGAGGGGCTCGCCGGGGGTGACCACCTCGCGCATGATGTCGAGATCCTTGGCCACGTTGTCAGTTGAGAGCGTCCACCAGTAGGGGTTGTCGGCTGCACAACTTTCATAGTGGGCGTCGACGACTTCCACTACGGCGTCAAGCTCTGCCTCATTAGCGGGGCTAGATTCTTCAAAGTAGGTGATGTAGTCGGTCACATCCGAACAGCGAATGTCAGACCCATCAGCAAACCCCGAGTACTGAACACCGCGCGGGTCAAACCCGATGATGTGGAAATTATCGGCCAGCTCGGCCGGAAAGTTAGAAAATTGCACCTGGCCGACCCCGGAGACCCCGGGGCCACCGGGGTTAATGAAAATGGTGCCCTGAGCCTCACCCCCACCGGGGCTTCTGCGCATCATCGCGATCGTGAAATCGGGGACGTCTCCAGATGCATTGTCGTATACAGCCGGGACCAGCACTGATGCGCAGGTCACCTGCGCATCGTCAAAACTGCCGGAAGTCGCCTCTGGCTCAATGAGCCATTCGGGATCACACTCACCCCAAGTAAGCGACTGGTCGTAGTAGCCGTCGATATTGACAGGCTTCGTCCCACTGGTCGCGGCGGGGTCTCCGACTGGGGCGGCGCAGCTTGTCAGCACCAGGCTGCCCAGTGCAAGGATGCCGGGAAGACCCCATTTTTGCGCTCGCATTAGCCCCAGAGTAGTGGGTATCGCTGGGCACTACCCACCGACACCGAGGCATCGATGGGGCACACGAGGGTGTTAATCCGTATCGAGCGTGTCGAGGAGCTCTCGAAGAGCCTCGCGCTGGGCATCCACGGAACCAGGAGCCGTCCCCGAGGGTCCATTTTTCTTCGCTACCGACTCCTGGGCGGACAAAATGTCGCGCACTGACGCATCAAGGTGGTGTGAGATACCGCGGTAGTCGTCGTCGGAGAGGCCATCGAGGTCAACGCCTTTATCTTCACAGGCCTTCACCAGGGCTCCGGCAATTTCGTGAGCTTCCCGGAATGACACTCCGCGAACCACCAACCAGTCGGCCACATCGGTCGCCAGGGAGTACCCATCGGTGGCAAGCGATGACATCCGTTCGTAGTTGAGCTCCATACTGGCCAGCATTCCCGCCACCGCCGGCAGGGTAACCAGCAGTGTCTGCGCTGAGTCGAAGATGGGCTCTTTGTCTTCTTGAAGGTCGCGGTTGTAGGCCAGGGGCAACCCTTTGAGGGTCGTCAGCACCGAGGTGAGATTTCCCAACAGCCGTCCCGTCTTTCCCCGAGCCAGCTCGGCAATATCCGGGTTTTTCTTCTGGGGCATCATTGACGAACCGGTCGCATAGGCATCGTGCAGGCGGATGTAGCCAAATTCAGCCGTTGAAAACACGATGATTTCCTCGGCGATGCGAGACATATCGACACCGATTTGGGCCGCGATATACGCCCACTCGGCCACCGAGTCCCGAGCAGAGGTCCCGTCCAAGGAGTTGGGCACAACATCGTCAAATCCCAATTGTTTCGCGACATCGTGAGCATCGAGGCCCAGTCCTCCCCCCGCCAGTGCGCCCCCGCCATAGGGTGAGTGGTTATTGCGTTTAGCCCAATCGTCAAGGCGTGAAATATTGCGCACCAGCGGCCATGCGTGGGCGAGAAGCCAGTGGGCAACCAATACCGGTTGGGCGTGCTGAAAGTGGGTGCGACCGGGCATCACCTTCTCAGCTGCCTCCTCTGAGCGCAGGATGAGGATTCTCGCCAGCTCGATGAGGATATGCCGGATTCCTCGGGAGTGATCGCGTAAATACATGCGCACGAATGTGGCAATTTGATCGTTACGGCTGCGGCCGGCTCGAATCGCTCCACCAGTCTCAGCCCCAACGCGGGAAATGAGTTCCCGCTCCAGAGCGCCGTGAACGTCTTCGTCGTCTTCGCGTGGCTCCAAGCGGCCCTCAAGAAAGTCCTCGCGCATCGAGTCGAGGGCGGCTTGCACCGTCTCGTGCTGGTCGGTGGTGAGGTAGCCGTGGGAGGTGAGTTGTCCGACATGGGCCGCGGTGGCCTCTAGGTCGTAGATCGCCAATTGCCAATCAAAATGCGTGGAACGCGACAGCTGCTGCATTTCCCAGGAGGGGCCATCGGAGAAGCGCCCACCCCAGAGGCTGCCGTCATGGGTCCCCGAAGATTCATCGGCCATGGGCTACTCCTTGGGAGGTTGTGGTGGTGATGCTCAGGCGTTGTCGCGCTTTGCAGCAATCTTGCCAGGCATTGCCCACAACTCGATGAAGCCCTTCGCGTGTGACTGATCGAACGTATCGCCGGTGTCATAAGTGGCCAGATCGAAGTCGTAGAGACTCTGCTCGGATTTACGTCCCGTCACAACGGCCTGCCCCTGGTGTATCCGCACGCGAACCTCACCAGATACTGGCTTTTGCGTTTCGTCGATGAACGCGTCCAGCGAGCGTTTGAGGCCCGAGAACCACAGGCCGTCATAGACCAGGTGCGACCAGTCAGCCTCAATACTGCGCTTATACCGGTTCACATCACGCTCCATGACGAGGTTTTCTAGCTCTTCGTGCGCATTGATCAACACCTCGGCACCGGGCACTTCGTAGACCTCCCGGGACTTAATTCCCACCAGTCGGTCTTCCATAATGTCGACACGCCCCACCCCGTGTCGGCCGGCAATGGCGTTGAGCTGCTGGATCGCCTGCAGCGGGGTCACCGACTGGCCATTAATCGTCACCGGGATGCCGGCGTCGAAGCCAATGGTCACTTCATCGGCTGCTTCCTGGCCGGTCGGCGTTTGGGTGTACTCCCAGACGTCGTCTCCGGGAGCCGACCACGGATCTTCAAGGGGTCCGGTCTCAACTGTGCGCCCCCAGACGTTTTTGTCAACCGAGTAGGGGTTTTTCTTGCTCTGCTCAATGGGGAGATTGTGCTCCTCGGCATAGGCGATGGCTTTATCCCGGGTGAGTGCGAGGTCGCGGATCGGAGCAATATTGGCAAGCTCGGGTGCCAGCGCCAACACCCCTGCCTCGAATCGCACCTGATCGTTTCCCTTACCCGTGCAGCCGTGGGCAACCGTGTCGCAGTGGAGCTCCCGGGCGATGCGAACAAGGTGTCGAACAATGACCGGGCGAGACAGAGCAGAAACCAGTGGGTAGCGCTTTTGGTAGCGCGCGTTGGCCTTCAGTGCGGGCATCACAAAATCGTTGGCAAACTCGTCTTTCGCGTCAACGACAATCGATTCGACGGCTCCGCAGTCGAGTGCACGCTGACGAATACTCTCCATGTCTTCGCCGCCTTGGCCGAGGTCAACAGCCAGCGCGACGACCTCTTTACCCGTCTGGTCGCGCAACCAGCCAATTCCTACTGAGGTGTCAAGACCACCGGAGTAGGCAAGGACGACGCGTTCTGACATGGGGGTTTCCTTCCGAATCCGTGCCTCCGGGGTCGAGTCGAACCAGACCGGAGGACCTTAGTCTACCGTCCGTAATCGCCGGCTAAGCGCGTGCGAGCAGCCAGGACAACAGGGCTTTTTGGGCGTGCAGGCGGTTTTCTGATTCATCCCAAATCACGCTGTGAGGCCCGTCAATAACTGATGCTTCCACCTCGAACCCGCGGTCGGCGGGCAGGCAGTGGAGAAAGATTGCGCCCGGCTGTGCCTCAGCCATCAGAGCCTCAGTGACCTGATAGGGCGCAAAGGTCTTCACGCGTTCGACTTTCTCGTCTTCTTTGCCCATCGACACCCAGGTATCGGTCACAATGACGTCGACTCCTCGGGCCGCTTGGACCGGGTCAGAGCCAACGTCGACACTTCCCCCAGTTCGAAGAGCAATTGCTTGGGCGTCGGCGACCACATCGGCGCGAGGTGAAAACGCTGGTGGGGAGGCCACGCGAATATGCATCCCGGCAGTCGCGCAGGCCAAGAGATAACTCTGGGCCATATTCGAACGGCCGTCGCCACTAAAACAAACGGTGCGACCGGTGAGATCCCCCAGCTTTTCCTGCATGGTCAACAAATCAGCAAGGAGTTGGCAGGGGTGGAAATCGTCACTCAGGGCATTGACCACCGGGACGGTGGTTCCATCGGCCATTTCCTCAAGGCCCTCTTGGCCGTAGGTGCGCCATACGATGGCGGCGACCATGCGCTCAAGCACACGCGCGGTATCAGACGGAGTTTCTTTACCACCCAACTGCGACGATGCCGTGGAAATAATCAACGGCACACCACCGAGGTCGGCGATGCCCACGGCAAACGACACCCGGGTGCGTGTGGATGACTTGTCGAAAATCACGGCGACCGTCTGGGGTCCATCGAGTGGGCGCTGCGCCCAGCGTTGCTGCTTCATCCGGGCGGCAAGGGCGAGGATTTCAGCCTGCTCGTCGGGGGAAACATCGTCGTCGCGCAGAAAGTGTCGGGTCATGCGACCACCTCGGTTCCGATTCCCGTGGGAGTAAAGATTTCGAGCAGGACAGAGTGGCCCAGCCTGCCATCAATAATGGCAGCCTTCTCCACACCACCCTCAACGGCCTCGAGGCAGGCAGTCATTTTCGGAATCATCCCCGACTCCAGCCGGGGAAGCATCTCGCGCAACGCCTCGAGTGTCACCGTCGAAATCACTTCAGTGGTATCGGGCCAGTTGGCATAAAGACCGGGGACGTCAGTCAGCAGCACCAGTTTTGATGCGCCAAGTGCGATGGCCAGCTGCGCGGCTGCCTGGTCGGCATTAACGTTCAACCCTGGACTATCGGCACGATCCTCCGGGGCGACCGAGGACACCACCGCGATAGAGCCGCGCTCGCTCACCGCCCGGATGGCATCAGGGTTCACCTCGGTAATGTCACCGACGTGGCCAAGATCGACCTCGAGGCCATCGACGGTCGTGCCCCGACGTGTTGCCACAAACAGTTCGTCGTCAAAGCCATTGAGCGCTGTGGCATCGACGCCGTAGCGACCGATTCGAGCCACGAGATCCGAGGAGATTTCCTCACGCAACACCTCACGCACTACCGCAATCGCCTCAGTAGAGGTGACGCGGTAGCCCCCGCGAAACTCGCTAGTAATCCCTCGTTGTTCCAATGCCTCAGATATTTGCGGGCCCCCACCGTGGACAATCACGGGTCGCACGCCCACGGTGTGCAGATAGACCATATCGGCAGCAAACGCATCGAGCAGGTCCTCGCTGACCATCGCATTACCACCAAGCTTCACCACAATCGTGTGGCCGGAAAAACGAAGAAGCCAGGGCAGGCTCTCAATGAGCGTCTGGGCTTTGACGTGTGCGTCGTGGAAACGCGGTTCGGGGCTCATCATGATCAACTAACTCGAGTAGGCACTGTTTTCATGAACGTAGTCATGAGTCAGATCGTTTGTCCAAATACTCGCCTCACGGTCACCAGCCTTGAGGTCAATGAGGATATGCGTATCCCGGGGGCTGAGGTCGACCTCATCGCGCGGCCGATCGGGCATCCCGGCACTGGCAACGCGAACACCATTAATCGACACGTCGACCTGGTCAATGACACAGGCTGCCTCCACGGTGCCCATTGCCGCCAGAATCCGACCCCAGTTCGGGTCACCGCCAAAAATAGCGGCCTTGAACAGGTTCGACCGGGCTACCGCACGCCCCACCGCGACCGCGTCGTCGACGCTTGCCGCGCGGACCACTTCGATGGTGATGTCGTGACTGGCGCCTTCGGCGTCTCGTTGGAGTTGCCGGGCAAGGTCCACACAGACCGACGTCAGAGCCTTAACAAACTCCTCCCGCTCCACGGATACGCCACTGGCTCCCGAGGCCATTAATGTCACTTGATCATTTGTCGACATACAGCCATCCGAATCAAGTCGATCAAAACTCCGTGCACTGGCGTGGCGAAGCGCATGGTCACACACCTCAGCGTCAACCACGGCGTCGGTGGTGATGACAACCAGCATCGTGGCAAGACCCGGAGCGAGCATGCCCGCACCCTTGGCCATCGCCCCAATTCGCCAGCCCTCACCATCGAAGGTCGCTCGTTTGGGCACGGAGTCGGTGGTCATAATGGCCCGGGCGGACTCTTCCCCGGCAGCCGCACTCGAGTCCAACTGGGAGATGGCGACATCAATTCCCTGAAGGACGGCGCCAGCAGGCAGTGGCTCTCCGATAAGGCCTGTGGAACAGAGCAGCACATCGGCTGGGCTGACATCTAGCGCATCGTGGTGGGCCAATGTCTGGGCGGCTCGTTCGGCGGACGCGTGGGCTAGTGCGAAGCCTTCTGGGCCGGTAAAACAGTTTGCGCCACCGGAGTTCAGAACTATCGCGCGGGCTTGGTGGTCGTCGATAGCAGCCATTGACCAGCGGATGGGATGGGCTTTTGCCCGGTTGGAGGTGAAGACAGCCGCGGCGTCGAACCGTGGTCCGCCATTAACCACCACTGTGAGGTCAGCTCCTCCTCGCGCAGCTAAGCCCGCCGCCACACTGCCGGCCCGGAAACCCTGGGGGTACGTCACGCTCATGGCGCCACCGCGTTTTGTTGCAGCCCTTGCTGCTCATTCCAGCCCAGGGCGATATTCAGACTCTGAATGGCCGCCCCGGCGGTGCCCTTGTAGAGGTTGTCGATGGCGCTGACGATACTCACCCGAGTCGTCGCCGTGTCATAGGCCATCCCGATGGCCACCGTGTTGCTGCCCAACACGCTTCCCGTGGATGGAGTCTTACCCAGTGGCAGCAGATCGACGAAAGGTTCATCGCGGTAGGCGTCATCGAGTGTTCCCCAGAGGAGCTCCGGTGATACCCCTCCGGTCACGGCAGCCGTGGTCACGGCGAGAATACCCCGCGACATCGGAACCATGATCGGCGAGAGGCTGAGGGCAATATTGTGACCCCCCGCCTGGGCGAGGTTTTGTGCAATCTCGGGGATATGCCGATGAGTGCCCCCCACGGCGTATGCCGTCGCTGAGGATAGGCGCTCCGAGGCCAGCAACTCATCTTTCAAGCTCCGGCCCGCACCGCTTGGGGCAACAGCGAGCGCGGCATTGATACTGCCGGGATCAACCAACCCCGCGGCCACCAGTGGCGCCACCGCCAGTGTCACTGCCGTGGCATTACACCCGGGGGCAACAATGCGGTGGGCTCCCAGGAGAGCCTCACGTTGACGCGCCCCGCCGGAGCGCACGAGCTCTGGCATTCCATAAATCCACGGGGAAAAATACTCACCACCGTAAAACTCACTCCAAGCGTGCTCATCTTCCAACCGGCGGTCTGCACCGAGGTCAATGAGGATGTGCTCGGCAAACCGCTGGGCAAGCTGCTCACCGAGGGGCCCGGATTGACCATGGGGCAGCGCCAAGACAATGACATCGTGTTGACCGAGTTCATCAAGATCAACCCCGGCGAAACGTTTTTGCCCCATCGTGCGCAGGTGCGGGTGGACCTCTGTCACGAGTCGGCCCTCGTTTCGCGCCGCCGTCATCGTCCCCACCTCAAGATCGGGATGGGCTTGTGCTAGACGCGCCACTTCGCCACCGGCGTAGCCGCTTGCCCCCACGATGGCGATACGAGTCATGGACAAAGCCTAAACCAGAGGTTCAAGGTCGAAGATTTCTTACTCACCACGCAGGCTCACGTTATACAACTGCGCCGCGCGTTCGAGTCCTGCGTGTTTTGCCTCAGTCGCCTCGGCCTGCGTCAGTGTGCGCTCGGGCGCGCGGAAACGAAGAGCAAACGTCAACGACCGTGTCCCCTCCGGCAGTCCATCGCCGCGATACTCATCACTAAGCACAATGTGCTCTAACAGTGGACCCGCGCCCTCAATGAACGCCTCACGAATGGCGGCGGCGGGAGTATCAACCGGGGCGACCACAGAAATGTCTTGGGTGGCTGCGGGCATTGCCGAGAGAGCCTCGACACTTCGGGGCGTTGTGCCAACCAGCTCAATTAACCGCTGGCCATTGAGCTCAAAGGCTGCGACCCGCGGAGGCAGGTCCTGTTCACGAGCAAACGACGGCAGCAACTCACCAGCCACCCCGATGATCTCGCCATCGACCAGCAACTGCGCACACCGACCGGGGTGAAACGCAGGGTGTTGGCCCTGTGAGACTCCCATCGACCCTCCGGCGAGCTCAACCGCGGCCCTGGCTGCTTCGAGCGCATCGGCGATCGTTGCCGGCCGGGACTGTTGTCCCACTCCACGGGGCACCTGGTTGCCGGTGAGTAAACCGGCGACCATCCACGGCTGATCGGGAATCGAGTTATTCATCGCCGAGAGGACATCCTCACTCGGTCGCTTGGCACCGGGGGCAATATCTCTGGTTCCCAGTTCCTCACCAGGCAGGAAAACCGTGCCGGCTTCAAAAACGGCCAAATCACCAAGGCCGCGCGACAGGTTGCGTTTTGCCACATCAAGAAGGCCAGGAAGCAAACTGGTGCGCATCGTCGCCTGGTGCGGGTCAAGCGCGTTAAACACTCTCACCTGATCACTCTCGGCTACTCCCCCGCAGAGAGCATTAATCGGTGAGGCGACAAACGGATAGGACAACACTTCGGTCAGGCCTGCGTGGGCGAGGCCTTGGACAATACGCCGCCGAGATTTTTGCGCAGAGCTGAGGCCACGACCCGAGGGGGCGGCGGGAAGGAGCGAGGGAATTGTGTCGTAGCCGACGATGCGGGCTACCTCCTCGACCAGAGTCGGGGCATCGTCGAGGTCCGGCCGCCAGCTCGGCGGTGTGACATGCCAGAGGGCACCCGAGTCATCAACCAGACAGCCGATATCGACCAATACCCGAGCGATATCCGAATCATCAACAGTCAGGCCGGTGAGTGATTCGACAACCTGGGGATCAAAGTCGATCGACGCCGCGGGGGCGAGATGTTCAGAGATCAACCGAGCGCCGGTCTCGCCGGGGGTGCCGCCAGCAAAGCGAACCAGCAGGTCCACTGCGCGCTGGGCGGCAGCCTCGGCAACGAGGGGATCGACACCCCGCTGGAAGCGTTTGGAGGCTTCGCTTGGCAGCTTGTGACGCCTGGCCGTTCGGGCGATGGACACCGGATCGAACCACGCGGCCTCGATCAAGACGTTGGTGCTGCCATCGCCCAATTCCGTGCTTGCACCACCCATCACCCCTGCCATACCAATCGGTCCCGACTCATCGGTGATGAGAAGGTCTTCGACGTGGAGGCTGCGTTGAGCCCCATCGAGAGTGGTGAGCTTTTCGCCCGGCTGCGCCCGGCGAACGGTAATGCCCCCACTGAGCCGGTCGAGGTCATAACCGTGGAGGGGTTGACCCATTTCCAGCATCACGTAGTTTGTGGTGTCCACCGGGAGCGAAATCGATCGAATACCCGCAAGGCTCAAACGCGAGACCATAAAAGCCGGGGTCGGCGCCGTGGCATCAACGCCCATCACGCTGCGCGCGATGAACACCTGACACCCGGTGACTCCGCGGAGGGGATTACTGTCATCAACGACAACCTCGAAGCCACTGCCCACACTCGGGGTAACGCTCGTCGCGGGATCAACAAACCCCACGCCGGTCGCGTGATGATATTCCCGGGCGATGCCTCGAATCGACATGGCGTAACCGCGATCGGGGGTGACATTAACTTCTACGGCGACATCGTCGAGACCGAGCAACGCCGTCGCATCCGTGCCGACCTCCGGGTCAAGTCCCAGCGATGCCAGGCGCAAAATACCGGCGTGATCATCACCGAGGCCGAGCTCTTTGGCCGAG
>CBFHWA010000033.1:0-13143 GCA_965659525.1 Pontimonas sp. | reverse complement strand
CGAATAATCCTCCGGCCCGGAACGAAAAACTGTTGCTTCGACGCTACCGGAGACCCACGACACAGTGGTGAGGATTTTTTAATAAACCCACTCGGGTGACGCCATCGCACCACTGCGGTCTGACGCGGGCACCTGGCAGTGTGGCGGGGATGAGTGCTCACGTGAGACAATCCCCTATTGAGTCAGCCCCTGTGGTGGGACAAACGAAAAGAGCCTGGCCTCGTGACCGACATCATCGACAACTCTCAGTTTTTGTCGCGTAAATCTCTCTCCGACTCTGTCTATGACGCGCTGTTAGCTCGGGTGATGGAAAGCCATTACCCACCGGAGACCGCGCTCAACATTGATGCGCTGGCGCGTGATTTTGGTGTCTCCCACACCCCCATCCGGGAGGCTCTTGCCCGATTGGAGTCGACCGGTTTGGTCACCCGGGCTGCCTTGAAGGGCTACCGGGTTGCGCCGTTTTTAAGCCCCGATGAACTAGACGACCTGATGGACGCCCGCGGGGCGATTGAGCCCACAAACGCCTTCATCACCACCTCTCGCGCCAGCGATCGCGAGATCGAGGAGATTGCCCAGACCGTGGCGGTGATGAAAAACAGCCCCCGCGGTGGCAGTTATGACGAGATGGCGACGTTTTGGAACGCCGATGAGAGCTTCCATCGCCTCATTGCCGAATCAACCGACAACCATTTCCTCATCTCGGCCTATAACACCCTCGGTGGACACGTCCAACGGTTTCGGCTCTTTGCCGGCACCGGCATCACGGATGCCGACTCCGCGATCGATGAGCACCAGGTGATTTTGAACGCCATGGTTTCGGGAGACGCAGAGCTTGCGAGGCGTCATATGCATGACCACATCGAGCGGGTGAAGGTTCGCGCACACCGTGACCGCGAAGCACTGGGCGAGACCGGCCAGTAGACCTTTTCGATATCTCATCGTGACCTGGTGGGCTTGACGCGATGGTGATATCCCCTATCCTATAGGAACTATCATCGCCCACAACGGAGTGAGCCTGTGATCTACCACCACGACATTGCCGCCGGAATGGTGAAAGCCCCCACCGTTCTGCCCTCTGGTGCGCCCCTCCTGACGGCGGGGCGCGAGGCGTGGACGAGCGCCCTGGTGCCGTTTGTCGAACAGGGCTTTGGCGCCGTGGAAATCCAAGACGGCTGGCTGCCCTTCCCCACGTTCGACAACGCCATGGTTGATGACCTCACCGCTGCCCTGTCGGCCAACAACTTAAGCGCCCCGTCGTTTGCCATCGCCCGCCACTCGGTCATCGAGCCAGGCTCGGGTGAACAAAACCTCGACTACACCCTCTCCGGACTCGATATCGCCCACCACATGGGGGCACACACCGTGTGTATTGGCCTCCACCCGACGCTCACTCAGGCCCAGCGCGACGCCCACTACTTTTGGCAAGCCCCGGGACGATCAGACTCCACCGATGAGAGGACCTGGAACACCGCGGTGGAGCGACTTCGGGCGATCGGCGAGCGCGCTGGTCAACTGGGCCTGCTGATTTCCCTGGAAATTTATGAAGACACCCTTTTGGGCACAACCGAATCGGCGCTGGGGTTAATCGAGGCCATCGATATGCCACACGTTGGCTTAAACCCCGACATCGGAAACCTCCTGCGCCTTGACCGCCCGGTGGACCCCTGGCGAGAGATGCTCGAGGCGATGCTGCCCCACACCAACTACTGGCATGTGAAGAACTACACCCGCACAGAAACCGCCACCGGTGCCAAAACCGCGCCGAGCACTCTCGAAGAGGGCATTATCGACTACCGCGAAGCCTTTGCGATCGCCGATCGGGCCGGTTTTGACGGAATCCTCGTCTGTGAGCAGTACTCCGACGACTGGCTCGAGGTCTTGGGCACAAACCGCCGCTTCTTAGAAACCATTGTGACTCCGGCATCGTCTCTGGAACGAGAGAGTGCCTCATGACCTGGGCGACAATGACACCCAAATCGCTTGCGACCCAGTCGCTCGCGGGCTTGGCCGTGGCCCACTCTGACCGTATTGAGCCCGTCGATCGCGGCGCGGTTGTCACAGACCGCGCCCCTGGCCACCTGGCCGCCGTGGTCGGAGGCGAATCGTGCCACTACCCCGTGTTTTCCGGCCTGGTGTGCCCGGGGCTCGCGCGCGATACTCGGGCACACGTTAGCTCCTGCGGGGAGCGCAGCGTGTTGAGCAATAACGCGCACACTGTCACCGCGGGTAAGCGGGTCATGGGCACAGAACGAGCCACAAAGCTGGTTGGCCAATGGCCATCCCGTGAAAATGACCCGTCGTCGGCATCCGCCGCAGAAGTCCCGATCATCAGCAACGACGAGGAGAGCAACTAATGGCTCGTGTCGCAATCACCCTGGGAGACCAGGCCGGAGTGGGCCCTGAGGTCATCGCCCGGCTGCTGGCAGAGCCCCAGAACCTGGGCCGAGTCGAGCTGGTGCTCCTGGCCGACCCGGAGGAAGTGGCGAAGGCCGAACAGCAGGCCGGGGTATCAATCGATTGGTCCCTCGAGCCCCACCCGGGGAAAGTGCAACTGCTACCCGATGGCTCCCCCGCTGAGGTTGTGGAAAAAGAGGTGAGCGTCGCCGCTGGAGCACGGGTAATCCACCAGCTCACCCGGGCGCTGGAGCTTGCCAACCGCCACGAGGTCAACGCCATCATGTTTGGTCCGCTCAATAAAACCAGTCTCAAAATGGCCGGGATGAACCACGAGGACGAGCTTCGCTGGTTTGCCACCGAGCTGGGTTTTGATGGCTTTACGTCTGAGTTAAACATTCTCGAAGAGCTCACCACGGCGCGAGTGACCTCGCATATCCCCATTTCTGACGTCGCAGCCAATGTCACACCCGAGCGAGTGCGCCAGGCCATCGAGCTACTCCACGAAACCCTGGTTACTGCCGGGATGGACGCACCCCGGATTGGGGTCTGTGCTCTCAACCCCCACGCCGGAGAAAACGGAAACTTCGGACGCGAAGAAATCGACATCATTACCCCGGCGGTAGAAAAAGCCGCCGAAGACGGTTTCGACGTTGACGGGCCCTACCCCTCCGACACCATCTTTGCCACCAAACGACACCTGTTCGACGGCATCGTCACGATGTATCACGACCAGGGTCAAATCGCGATGAAGCTTCTGGGCTTCGATTCGGGAGTCACCGTCCAGGGAGGGTTGCCGATTTCGATCGCCACTCCCGCCCACGGCACGGCTTTCGACATCGTCGGCCAGAGGAAGGCTCATATGGGTGCTACCCAGCACGCGTTTGAGCACTCCGTTCGCGCAGCAATGCGCAACGCCCAACAGTTCTCGGGGGACTAACCCGAGAACCCTGGAGCATCAGCTCCGACCAAGAGAAAGAGGAAGGTGAACAATGAGGTACACCAAAACTGCTGTGAAGGCGACCTCAGTCACTGCTGCAGCACTGCTCGCCCTCACCGGGTGCGCGGCGGCTACAGAGGCTGAAGAGCCCGCAGCGGAAGCTGAAACAGCTGAAGCCGAAGTCACTGAAGAAGCGGCTGGCTTCGAACTGGATGGCCCAATCACCATGATTGTCCCCTTCGGTGCTGGTGGTGGTTCCGACCGTTCCGGTCGCGCCATCGCTGCTGGCATTGAAGAGGTCACCGGTGAGTCGGTGTCGGTGGAAAACCGCACCGGTGGTGGTGGAGCTGTGGGATACAGCTACCTGCTGGGCTCCCAGGAGCGCAACAACTACCTGCTCGCGTCGGAAACCGCCATGTTGGCACTTCCGGCCACCGGGCAGGTGGAGTTCACATTTGAGGACTTCACCCCCATCATGAAGCTCGGTGACGACTTCACCCTGCTGATTACCGGACCCGACTCCGAGTTTGAGACCTGCAAGGACGTCGCGGATGCCGCGGCAACCCAGCGCGTTGTGGCCGCCACCTCCGGTGGTGTCACCGGTCTTGACTCCATCGTTCTGACCCTCATCGAGCAGGACCAGGGCGTTGAGTTTGACAAGGTTCCCGTCGAATCTGGTGACGAGGCTCTGACCGCACTCCTGGGTGGCACGGTGGATATCGCCGCGAACAACCCCGGTGAGGTGCTCGGTCAGATTGAGGCCGGCACGGTTAAGCCGCTGTGTGTGCTCGGTAGCAACCGCTACGAGTACGACCTGTTGGCTGACATCCCCACCGCCACTGAGCAGGGTGTGAACGTGTCGTTCGCCCAGTTCCGTGGCTGGATTGCTGCTCCTGGCATTTCCCAGGAAGCAATCGACTACTGGATTGAGGTCGGTGAGCAGTACGCCGCGTCCGAGGGATACACCCAGTACCTCGAGGACAACGTGATGCAGGCCAACGTTCTCTACGGTGACGACTTTGTTGCCTACCTCGCCCAGCAAGAAGCAGACCTGGCGTCTGTGGTTGCCGCGGCGATCGAATAAGAGAAATTAGGTGATGACGATGACTCCACGCATAGCCGGAACCACAGTGTCATTGGCGCTTGTCGCCGTGGCATTGGCGGCAGCAATTATCGGCTCTAGCTATGGAGTCATCGGCGACGACGGTCGCATCGCGGGGGGTTTCTTACCCGTCGTGACCGCGACCGTCGTCGTCATCACCGGCCTACTCGATGCCAAAGACCGACTACGCGACACGTCTCACGCGAATAACACCATCGCCGACGACACTGTCGACATTTTTGGCCGGAACCAAAAAACCCGGGACCGCCAACTGGTCGTGGTTGTGTTTTTGGTCCTGGGGGGCCTGCTCCTGATCGACATTTTGGGATTCTTGGGCGCCTTTGCCGTGCTCATCTTTGTCGTGTCGTTTTTTGTGGAGAAGAAAAAGCCCATTCCCACAATTGCTATCACCGGGTTCACCATTTTGGCGGCCTACTTGATCTTTGACGTGTTCTTAGAAGTTCCGCTTCCGCTTGGAATCTTTGGAAGGTAGCCATGCTTGACAACCTGATCTTGGGGCTTCAAACAGCCCTCACCCTAGAAAACCTGCTGTGGTGTTTCGTCGGTGTCCTCGTGGGTACCATCATTGGTCTTCTTCCGGGCCTGGGCTCGACCACCGGTGTGGCCATCCTCATTCCCCTGACACTGGCCCTCGAGCCGGTCACGGCGCTGATTATGCTCGCGGGTATCTACTACGGCGCCCAGTACGGTGGCACCATCACCTCGGTGCTCATTTCCACCCCGGGTGAGGCTCCCAGTGTGATTACCGCCTTAGACGGCTACCAGATGGCCCGAAACGGTCGCGCGGGTGCGGCATTGGCTATTGCCGCAATCGGGTCGTTTATCGCCGCGCTGATATCGCTGCTGCTGTTGATGGCCTTTGCCCCACCGTTTGCCCAGTGGGCGCTGAACTTTAGCCCCGTGGAAAACTTCGCGATCATGATTTTTGGAATCGTGATTGTTATCACCTTCGGTGGGGGCTCCTTTGCCCGCGGGCTGATGATGGCCTCTCTGGGTGTGCTCATTTCCACCGTGGGGGTGTCAGTCGGGTTTATCGACGCGCGTTTCACCTTCGGAAATGTCAACCTGCTTAGCGGTATTCCCTTTGTCGAGGTGATGATTGGGGTCTTTGCCCTCGGTGAAGTGTTCCATCAGATCAGACAGGGTGCAGCCGAGCCCATCCGCGCGCGCTTTAAAGACCTGGTCATTACCCGCTCTGAGCTCAAGCGCAGTATTTTCCCCATCTTGCGCGGCTCCGGTATTGGTTTTGGGTTAGGAACACTGCCCGGTGCTGGATCGACCCTCGCATCGTTTATGGCCTACGGCATCGAGCGCCGGGTGTCGAAAAACGGCCCGAAGTTTGGTACTGGTCAGATTGAGGGTGTGGCCTCCCCCGAGAGTGCCAACAACGCCGCGGCAAACGCGAACTTCATTCCGACCCTGTCACTGGGTATCCCCGGCGGAGCCACCACCGCGGTGCTTCTCGGCGCGTTTACCATCTACGGCATCCAGCCCGGGCCGCTGCTATTTGAAAAGCAGCCCGCGCTGGTCTGGGGCCTGCTGGTGAGCTTTTTCATCGGCAACGTCATCTTGCTGATTTTGAACCTTCCGCTGGCGCCCGTTTTCGCCCAAATGCTCCGCGTGCCCTACGGATACCTCTACCCGCTGATTTTGCTCACCAGCTTTATTGGCGCCTATTCCATCTCCAACAACACCTTTAGCGTCTGGTTAGTGTTTGCCTTTGGGCTCTTGGGGTATTTATTTAAGGAATACGACTATCCCCTCGCGCCCTTTGTGTTGGGGGTCGTCCTCGGGCCCCTATTTGAAAAAGCGATGGCACAAACCTCCGCCATTGGCGAGGGAAGCTTCATGATCCTCTTCGAGCGGCCCATCAGTTTGGTGATTTTGATCCTCACCGCCCTGATGGTCGCTGTGCCACCGATTGTTTCGAAGATTCGCTCGGCATCCAAGGCGAAGTAGGTGCTGGCTGAAGCATCGAGGGCTGCCGCCTTCAGTATTGGCTTTAGCACCAAAGCGTATTTCAGTCACGCCACTGTCCTGGAGTGGTTGCGGGTGGCTCTCGCGCTGCCCCAATCGCCCTCGGTGCTCGCTTTTTTGGTGCCCTCCCACCCCTCGATTGCCGAGGCTGCCCGTATCGCCTCGGGGTCGTTGCTCATTGGCGCACAAAATGTCAGCGTCCATATGCCAGGACCTCACACGGGGGAAGTGACCGCCGAACTGCTGCGGGAAGTCGGTGCCGATTTTGTCGAACTCGGCCACGCCGAACACCGTGCAAACGGCGATAGCGACCAGATCATCGCCCGCAAAGTAGACCAGGCGATCAGTCAGGGCCTCGACGTGCTGCTGTGTGTGGGCGAGTCATCACCGGTTTCACCCGGTGAGGCCGCCAAATACTGCGTCGAACAAATCCGCGCCAGTGCGGTGCCGCGGGATCGGCTGGTTGTTGCCTACGAACCCGTCTGGGCGATTGGCTCGAGTGAACCAGCAGGAGCGGCCCACATCACACAAACCGTTGCGGCGATCAAGACCGAGCTGGGTGTGGGGAACCTGCCCGTCATTTATGGAGGCACGGCCGGGCCTGGGATGTTGGCCGATATTGCCCCCACCTGTGACGGGCTGTTTTTAGGACGCCGCGCCCACGACCCCCACGCATTCGGTCAGGTTGTTGCCGAGGCCCTCGCTCTGACGGACTAAATGGCTACTACTAACCTGGTCGCTGATCCATCGCTTTAGCCCCCAGCGAGACCAACACCACCGAAACCAGCATCGCCGCGGCGAGAACCAACCAGGCGGCACAGTATGAGGACTCGCTGACCAGTCCAAAAACGGGTGGGCCCACTGTGGCTCCAGCCATCATTGCGGCCTGAATCACGCCGGTCGAAAACGCTGAGCGCTCCGGCTGGGAGCGGATGATGGCAAAGTGAAACACCCCGTTCCACGCCCAGCCCATGGCAAAGCCCATCAGGGTTCCCACAATCAAGACCCAGAGGTTATTGGCGAGCGAGAGCACGACAAAACCCAGCGCACCACCGAGCATGAGTACCTGGACGAAGCGAAAATGCCCCGATGTGGCCCGATCGGCGTAGAAGCCAAAGGAAATACGCGCGGCAATACCGGCCGCGCTCCCCAGAGCAAGAACGAGAGCCGCAGTTTCGGGGCTAAAGCCCCTGCTCACGGCAAAAAGCACGAGAAAGCCGGCAAAACTCATTGTCGCGCCGGTGGCAATCCCCGAACCGGTTGCCAAGAGCACGAGGTGCCGCGGTGCCCGGAGCTTGTCTGGGCGCTCTCGCGCAATCCTGCTTCGAACAAACCCACTGACGCGGCCAGGAAGCGTGCGTAACAACCCCGGGCGGGTACCGCGGGCAACCAACGCCACGGAGGCGATAACCGCCGCGATGGCGGCAATGGCCACAAAGGCAAAGCGCCAGTTATCGGCTGTGGAAAAGAGGGGAACAGATAGTCCGACGATGAAGGTCGATAGTGGCAGTGCTGCCTGTTTGACGCCAAAAGCCCGACCCTGAAGCCGGGAGGGAACAAACTCCGCTAGGCCCTTATTGGCCGAGGTTTGGGAAAACGAGTTGCCCCAGGCGGCGATGAATAGCCCCAGGAGGAGCAACGGGATATCGCGCGCGAAAAATGCCAGAAACAACAGCCTCAGACCGGAAAATAGCCCCGTCCAGCCCACGCCGCTCAACCAGTCAATGGTGTTGACATAGCGGCCGACAGGGGTGGCGGTCACTGCGGAGAAGAGAAAAAACGCACCCAGTACAGCGCCGTAGGTGGAGGCTTGGAGGGAAAAGGTCTCGACGATTTGTGGCGAATAGGCGCCCATCAGCCACATCGGCATTCCACCCAGAGTTGTCACCGCCAAGGCCAGAGCGACAACGGAAATGGGCTTCATCAGCAGGAATCCTCGCCCTCTAGACGTGAGAACTATAGGATATCTCTCTTCTTTCGCCCCGTTTACGGTGGCGAAGCGGGAGACCACGAAGGCACGTTCGGGCGCACTCAGCGCCGGTGTGGGCTACTGCGCAGAACGGGAAGTCGGCAGAATTCCCTGGATTCCGCCTGCGGGCAGGCCATACATTTCCACCACATCAATCGCGGTTTTTAACTTTCCCTCGGTCTGGGCGTTAATTCTGGCCACAGTGTCGAACTGAGAGTGGGCCACCCACTGCTCACGAGAATCCCAGGCCTCGATGAACACCAACCTTCCGCGGGTATCCTCGTGGAGGGCATAGAAGTCACACCCTGCTTCCTTGTGCACCTCGGGGATCACGTCGGTGAGAATTTCACGGACAGCATCGAACTGGTCGTCAAGAGGCTCAATAAAAGCCACCACGACGCAGCGTTTGTCACTATCCACGAGCTCTCCCGATCGGACTTTTCAGTCAAGCCTAACGCCCCACCGCACGCCCCACTGAGGCAGGAGCAAAAAAGGTGTGGGGCTAGCAGCCGAAGCTGCTAGCCCCACATTCTTGCCGCTTAGTTAGGAAAGAATCCTTACGGTGCGGTTGCGCGAATGGCCTTGTAGAGCTCGAGCTGTTCACCCTCGAAGTTCTCGTTGAAGTAGGCCTCAGCGCCGGAGATGAATGCTTCCATGTCGATTTCCTCGGTAGGAATGACAGTCATCTCACCATTGGCAACCCAACCGTCCAGGGTTTCCTGCGTGGCGTCTTCCACGCACTGACGGTTTTCGGCGCGGATTTCCCGAACCGTGGTCAGTAGAACATCGCGCTGCTCATCAGTCAGAGACTCGAGCTTGGCGGTGTTCATCACTGCCCACTGGATACCAACCTGGTGGTTGTTCAGGCTGGCGTAGGACAGAGGCTCGTTAAAGCTCTGAGCGGCAGTCGTGGCGATCGGGTTTTCTTGCCCCTCAGCCAGACCGGTGCTCAGTGCGTTGTAGACCTCTTCGAAGGCAATCGACACAGGGTTTGCTCCGAGTGCCTCAGCGTTGGCAATGAACGCCGGGGAGTTCGGGAAGCGAATCCGCAGGTCAGCCAGGTCGTCCGGACCGTAAATCGGCTCGGTCGAGGTAAAGGTCCTCAAACCAAACAACCAGCCATCGAGGATGGTGGTGCCGGTGGCCTCAGCCCAGCCGTCGAACAGCACGTCAGAGTGGTTGTCGATCCAGTTGAACTTGTGGTCCACGTCGTCAAACACGTAGGCCGCGTCGAGCGTTCCGATCAGCGGGTACGAGTTGCTCAGCGCCGATGCTCCCTGGAAATCGATGTCGATGTCACCGGCCTGAAGAGCGGGGAAGCGCTCCGTGTCGGGACCCAGCTGGCTCTCGGGGAAGAGATCGATCGAGATGCCCACTCCGGCAGCTTCGACGCGCTCTTCCAGCAGCTCCAGACCACAGAAGTACACCGGGTCTGATGTTCCGGGAGTTGACGCAATAGTCAGGTTCACTTCGGGGTTAGCCGAAGCAGCCTCCTCAGTTGTTTCCTCGGTTGTTTCCTCTGCGCCGCCATCAGTGGCCGGGGTTTCTGCAGAGGCACACGCCACGAGGAGGAATGCGCTCATCGGCAGGGCAAGGGCAGTAGCCAGCCGACTCCTTGAGCTCATCTTCATCATGTGTTTCTCTTTCTCTTGGTTGAGGCAAATCGAATGATTCGCCTGTTTCTTCCTGGGTCTAGCCCAGCAAGCTTGGGAGGAATGTGCTGATTGCCGGGACAAAAGTCACCAACAGCAGCACACTCACGAGGGGTACGAGGAAGGGAAGGATTCCTTTAAACATTTCCTCGACCGAGCGATCAGATATTGACGCCATGACGTAGAGCACACTGCCGACCGGTGGCGTTAACAGTCCGATCATCAGATTCATAATCACCACCACGCCGAAATGCAGTGGGTCAATGCCGTACGACTCTGCCACTGGCATAAACACTGGCACGAGGACCAGAATCACCGCCGTGGGGTCCACCACCATCCCAATCAAGATCAGGATGACGTTCATCAGAAGCAGGAACACGATGGGGTTGTCGGTCGTGTCGAGAAGGAAATTCCCAATCCCTTCTGACACTCGCTCGCGAGCGAGGATCAGCCCTAAAACCGCAGCGGAGCCGAGGATGATCATGATGCTCGCGGTGATGAGGATAGTTTCCTTCATCGCCTCCCACAACACTGTCAGCGTCAGTGTTCGGTAGAACAAACCCAGAAGCAGCATGTACACGCTGGCGACGCCGGCTGCCTCGGTCGGTGTAAAAAACCCTCCGATGATTCCGCCAAGGATGATTACGGGGGTCACGACGGGCCCCAGCACGCCCGCACCCGTTTTGAAAAAAAGCTTGAGGCTAAACGGCTGAGAGGCGAGCTCTGGCTGTCGTGCGACCCAAATCGTCACATAGACGAGCAGCCCCAAGCCCATTAAAAAGGCAGGGACCACGGCGGCCGCGAAAAGCGCACCGGTGGATACCGCCGCAACGGAGGCAAAAATAACCGCCGGAATGCTGGGGGGCATTACCGGGCTAATCAGCGCCGATGAGGCGGTGAGGCCCGCAGCGAATCGAAACGGGTAGCCCGCTTTCATCATGGCGGGAATTTGAAGCTTCCCCAGCCCGGCTGAGTCGGCCAAGGCCGACCCGCTCATCCACGAAAAGCCCAAACTGGTGACGACATTGACGTAGGCGAGGTTGCCGGGAACTCGCGCCAGAGTCGCCGAGGCGAAGGCAAAAAGACGATCGGCGATTCCGAGCCGATTGGCGAGGACCCCGACAAAGATAAACAGCGGGACAGCCAACAGCGGAAACGAGTTGGTACCCGACATCGCGGTTGCCAGGACGTAGTCAATCTGGGACCCATCGAGGAGGAAGTAGACAATGCTGGGCCCGAGAAACGCGAGTGCGACGGGAACGCGCACGAGCAGTAACACCGCGACAAAAACGAGGAGCATCCACAGTTCCATGCCTACGCTCCCCTCTTCAGGCTGCGCGCCTGGACGATAATTGCCTCGATCGCCCTGATAACCATCAGCAGGAAGCCAATCAGTGGAATGAGCATGATGTAGGTCATGGGTATGCGGACAACCGACGTTGTCCTCGATTGCGTGAATGGGTCAAACAGCAGCGACACAGCGCCCCAGACGAAAGCCGCGGCAATGATCAACACAATGATTGCCGCGACCAACTTCAGAACCGCCTGCCCCACCTCGCTCAGCCGGGTATCAAGAATCGTGATGGTGATGTGTTGGCCGGAGCCAAAGAGGTAGCCAACGAGAATAAAGGTGAGCGCGACCAGGCCGTAGCGCGCGAGCTCCCCGGCGCCGGCCCAGTTGATGGCTGGCGCATAACGACTGAGCGCCTGCCACAGCACTGTTACGAGAATCATCAACAAGAGTGCGCTGCCGAGTACCAGCTCGATCGTGTTCAACACTCTCAGGCGTGAGCCCTGGCGCTCGACACGGTGGTAGGCGAGATTGTGCATTCCCGTCATCGGGGATTCAACCATGTTGCCCTCCCACACTCCGTCGTATTGAGGCCCACCACAGTGTGGCAGGGTAGTTGGATTCTGACAGCGCGACGCACCATAATTCAATCATGAGTTCCAGTCACTGGGACAGCTCCGCAGCGATGCTGCCGAGACTGTCCGCCATCATGGAGTGCCTCGCGCAATACGACGAGCCCAGGGGAATCACCGCGATCTCCCAGGAAATTGGGCTTCCCAAATCCACCGTCTCCCGGCTTGTCGCGGACCTCGTCGAGCACCGCTATCTGGAGCGGGGGCGCGGCGGGGTCCGGCTGGGCTTACGGCTTTTCGAGTTGGGCCAGCGCGCAAGTGGTCCACGCGAACTGCGACAGATCGCTCGAGCCCAAATGTCTGATTTGCGCCAGGCCACCGGACGGACCGTTCAAATGGCTGTTCTTGAGGGGTCAGATGTTGTTTACATCGAAATACTTCGAGGTGAGTCCCGCCTATCGGCACCCCAACGCGGAGAGGAAGGCGGTCGTCTCCCGGCCCACGCAACTGCCCTGGGTAAGGCATTGCTGGCCTTTTCGCCCCCGGCCGTGGTTGATGAGGTTTTGGCTGCGTCATTGGAAACATTCACCCCCAACACCATCACTGACCCGTCTGTTTTGCGCCGACAACTTGCCACCATCCGGGACGTTGGAGTGGCCTACCAGTTTGAGGAATCTGGACCCGGTCTCACCGCAGTGGGAAGCACAATTTTGACCCCCTGGAAAACAGCCTTTGCGGCAATTTCCATGTCCGGCAGGGTGGGAGAGTTTCAGCCCAAACAGTTCGCGAGTGCTGTGCGTTCAACGGCGCTGTCGATTAGTCGACAAATTCCGCCCCACCACAGCAGACACAGCTGGACAGAACAGCTATTGTCCCGCTGAGTGGGAAGTCCACTTTGGTAGGCCCACCGCAACGCGAAGACTAAGAGGCAGCATCGAAACCGCAATGAGGCGAAGGACACCTGATGGCACCTGAGAACACTCCGACCACGCTGCGCGCAGGAATTGTCGGCTGCGGCAAAATTGCCCACAACCACGTGCGGGCGCTCCAAGCGATTGACAATGTCGAGGTCGTCGCCGTCATGGACAAAAATGGGGCCATTGCCCAGGCGTTTGCCGATGAATACAACATCGCCCACTCTCATAGTGATTATCCAGAGTTTTTCAACACGCAGCTAGACCTGGTCACCATCTGCACCCCACATCCTGCCCACGAAGAGGGC
>CBFHWA010000032.1:296-13354 GCA_965659525.1 Pontimonas sp. | reverse complement strand
GGATATTCCCGTCGGTGAGACCGCTCACGAGCGCCTCGAAACCCTCGCCCGCCACAGTGACCTCGGCGGGGGGATGAGTATCGCCATGAAAGACCTGGAACTGCGCGGTGCGGGAAACCTGCTCGGCGCCGAACAGGCCGGCCATATTGCCGGTGTTGGCTTCGACTTATACCTGCGCATGGTCTCCGAGGCGATTGGCACCTTCCGCGGCGAGGTGACCCCGGAACAAACCGAACTGCGGCTCGAGATTCCTGTCGATGCGCGGATTCCGGAGGACTACATCGATAGTGACCGGCTGCGCCTGGAGGCCTATCAAAAGCTCTCCCACGCGGCTGGTCCAAACGCCGATGACGATCGGGTGGACCTCGTGGTCGAGGAACTGATCGACCGTTACGGCCCCCTCCCCGCCCCGGTGACCACTCTCGTTGCCGTGACGCGCCTGCGCCGCCTCGCCCAAGGAAGGGGCCTGTCCGAAGTGTTGGTGATGGGGTCGAAGCTTCGCGTGGTGGGTCCGCCACTGCCAGATTCGCTGCAGATGCGTTTGCGCCGGCTCTACCCCTCGGGAAGCTATCTGGGCCCGGCGCGAGTGGTCCTCATCGCGTTGCCCGATCAGCCTGGTGACCTCGCCACCCTCGCCTGGGTCGAGGGGGTTATCCAGCAGCTTTACCCCGCCGCGGCCCAGGAGGCCCTCAGCGCTGGGACACTGGAGGCATGAGCAACTACCCCCACCTGGAGCGCCTGGTGGAGACCATGGCGATTTTGCGCGGCACAGACGGCTGTGCCTGGGACCGGGAACAGGATCACCACACACTGGTGGCCTACCTCATCGAGGAAGTCCACGAACTGGTTGACGCGATTGAGTCAGGCGATGTTGAGGGGATGAAAGAGGAGCTTGGTGACGTGCTTTACCAGCTTCTTTTCCACGCCGATATCGCCCGGGAGCACCCCGATGAGGGTTTTGATATCGACGCGGTTGCCGCCGTTGCCGATGAAAAAATGCGTCGGCGCCACCCCCACGTTTTTGGCGACGTCGAGGTGGAAAACGTTGAGCAGATCCGCCAAAACTGGGCGGCCATTAAGGCCGAGGAAAAGTCCGAGCGCACCAGTGTGCTCGACGGTGTCCCAGTGTCGCTAAACGGTCTGGCCCGCGCCCAGGCGGTGTTGGCAAAATCCAGAAAACTCAGCCCCCCAATAACCCCACAGCTGACCGGTGTTGACCAGCCGGTAGATGCCCAGGCGTGGGGCCGGTGGCTTCTGGGCGTCATTTCCCAGGCCCAATCTCGCGGGATTGATACCGACCAGGCCCTTCGAGCGGCCCTGCGGGAGTATGAACAGCGCGTTCACCAGGCTGAACAAGACGCCGCCGCTAAGCCCCGGCAGTGAGAGACTAAGACCATGGCAGCGATCGGACCCGCACGGGGTATGCGCGATTTTTTGCCGGCCGAAAAACGCCGGCGAGACCAGGTGCTCTCGATCATTTCCGATCGCTACCAGCGCCACGGTTTTGAGCCCATCGAAACTCCCGCCCTCGAAGAACACAGCACCCTGCACTCGGGTTTAGGCGGTGACAACGAAAAGCTCAGCTTCCAGGTTATGCGCCGAGGCCTCTCGGCAGATGACCTGGCGGGGGTTTTAGACCCCAGCGAGTTGGCCGATTTGGGTTTGCGTTTTGATTTGACGGTCCCCTTAGCGCGTTATGTCGCCAGCCACCGAGGCGAACTCCCGGCAGTGTTTCGCGCGCTTCATATTGCGCCGGTGTGGCGGGCGGAGCGACCGCAAAAGGGCCGGTTTCGACAGTTCATCCAGTGCGATATTGATGTCGTTGGTGACGCCTCGACGTTAGCTGAGCGTGAAGTTCTTCTCGCGAGTGCCGATGTGTTGGCCGCTTTGGGCCTGGAGGGCTATCGCTTTCGCATTAACGACCGCCGGTTACTCAGCGGGGTTTTGGAGGCGGCGGGTGTGAGCGCCCAATCGCAGTTGTCGGTCCTGATCACCCTGGACAAACTCGACAAAGTCGGCCCAGAGGGCGTGATGGCGGAATTGTCAGACCGTCACGGTGAGGGCATTGATCACGCGGCCCTTGCGCGTTTTTTGGAGCGAGCCAGTCACCCCGTGGCCCTGGTGGCAGAAGAGATTGCCCAGTTGATGTCGGTCCCAGTGGAGTTGGCAGCCCAGCTGGTGGATTGGGCGGGGGATGTCGCCGGGTTTATCGGTGAGGACAAGGTGGTCTTTGACCCGACTCTCGTTCGCGGGATGGGCTATTACACCGGAAGCATCATTGAGCTCCACCACCCCGATTGGGGTGTTTCGTTGGGCGGCGGCGGTCGATACGACGGAATGGTTGGCCGCTTCCTCGGTGACGACGTCCCCGCTTTTGGTTTCTCGCTCGGCTTCGAGCGCCTCATGGACGTCGTGGAGCTCGCTCAGGATGTCACCCGACCCGATGTTGCGTTGGTCTTTGGTGAGTCCACACCCGAGACGTCGTTACTGGCGCTCAAACGCGAGCTCATCTCCTTGGGCCACCGAGTCACGGTCGTGGCCTCGAAGAAAAACAAGAAAGCTCTCTACTCCAGCCTCGAAGCCCAGGGAGTGTCGCAGGTGGCCGAGGTCGGTATCGAAGTCTCAGCCGATGAGCTTCATTGGCGCACACTTTCCTCGGATTCGTAACCGCTGATTTACCCCCGTCACTAGGATTGACCCTGGTTGTTGTGCCCACCGAGTGTCTTAAGGAGTAGTTCGTGGCCGAAATTGAGGCGGTAACCGCCCGGGAAATTCTTGACTCCCGAGGCAATCCCACGGTTGAGGTCGAAGTGCTCTTAGCCGATGGCTCGATCGGCCGGGCGGCCGTGCCCTCAGGGGCCTCGACCGGCCAGCACGAGGCCTATGAGCTGCGCGACGGTGATGCCTCGCGCTACCTGGGTAAAGGGGTTCAGGGTGCGGTGAGCGCGGTGATTGATGTCCTTGGGCCCGCAATCGAAGAGATGGAAGCCTCCGAGCAGCGCGCTATTGATGAGGCGCTGATCAGCGCCGATGGCACCGCCAATAAATCCAATTTGGGCGCCAACGCCATTTTGGGTCTGTCGCTGGCTGTTGCTCACGCCTCGGCGCTCTCGGCCGACCTTCCGCTTTTCCAGTACCTGGGCGGACCAAACGCCCACCTGCTGCCTGTTCCGATGATGAATGTCATCAACGGCGGTGCCCACGCGGATACCGGTGTCGACATTCAAGAGTTCATGGTTCTGCCCCTCGGGGCGTTATCAATGGCTGACGCGGTGCGCATGGGGGCGGAGACCTACCACGCGCTGAAGTCCGAGTTGAAAACGGCGGGGCTGTCCACCGGACTGGGTGATGAGGGCGGGTTTGCCCCCGAGCTTCCCAGTAACCGCGACGCACTGGATTTCCTCCTCAAAGCCATTGAGCGCGCTGGGTTTCGCCCCGGTGTTGATATGGCTCTGGGTCTCGATGTGGCGGCAACGGAAATGTTTGAATCCGGCTCCTACCGCTTTGAGGGTGGACACAAGAGTGCTGAGGAGATGGTGGCCTATTACGAGGCCCTCGTCGCGGACTATCCACTAGTCACCATCGAGGATCCGCTGGATGAAAACGACTGGGAGGGCTGGGTGGCCTTAACCGCCCAGGTGGGCCAGGCCGTTCAACTCGTCGGGGATGACCTGTTTGTTACCAATCCCACCCGCCTGGCGGAGGGAATTTCGCGCGCAGCCGCCAATTCCCTGCTGGTGAAGGTCAACCAGATTGGATCCCTGTCTGAAACTCTCGACGCGGTGAGCCTCGCGCAGCGAAGCGGTTACACCGCTGTGCTCTCCCACCGCTCCGGTGAGACCGAAGACACCACCATCGCCGATATTGCGGTCGCCACAAACTGCGGTCAGATCAAGACCGGTGCGCCAGCCCGCAGTGAGCGGGTGGCGAAATACAACCAACTGCTGCGCATCGAAGAGGAACTGGGCAGCCAGGCACGCTATGCCGGCGCCAGCGCCTACCCTCGCTTCCAGACCGGCTAGCGACCCGCGGCGAGGAGCCACCCGGCGGGCTTCCCAGCGACCTACACTGGCGATGTGGCGGGCACAACAAAGCAGGCATCACCGCGTCCTGAGGGTGGAAAAAAACGCTCACTGACCGTCTCGCTCCAGGCGTCGGGCTTTACCGCGACGATTTTGGCGCTGATTGTCACTGCCGTTGTTGTCCTCTCACCCTCACTGCGCGTTTTGGCTGAGCAGCGTCAGCAAATTGCGCAGTTACGAGCCGAATTGGAAGCCACCGACCAGGAAGTCATCCAATTAGAAGACCAACTGGCGCGTTGGAGCGATCGGGCTTTTGTTGAAACTCAAGCTCGCTCCCGCCTGATGTTTGTCTACCCGGGCGATATCACGTACCTCGTCCTCGACGACCTCCCCGAGGATTCCAAAGACGACGCCGAGGTTGTCAGCGACGAAATTCAGGTCACCGCCGATGATTGGCGAGAAGCGCTCTTAGCCAGTTTTCTCGTCGCTGCGACAACTGACGCACCACAACCAGAAGACGACCAGTTACGCCCCGATAGCGGACTCATTCCCGGCCCCGGATCCGAACAGGGCGGGCCGTGATGGTGTGGCAGCAACCGCGGGATGACGACGGGCAGTTACTGCGCTTGCAGCTGGGTCGGCCCATGCGCGGTCTCCACGCGATTGCCGCACGGTGTGTGTGCAACGCACCCGCCGTCGTCGTCACCCCGCCACGCCTCGACGATGGCACACCGTTTCCCACCCTCTACTACCTCTCGATTCCCTCGGGAACGAAAGAGGCCTCACGGCTGGAGGCAGCCGGACTAATGCCACGCTATGAGCAGCGTTTGGCCGAGGATGACCACGCCATGGCGTTGTATCAGCGCGCGCACGAGGATTATCTCCACAAGCGCGAACAATTAGGGGTTGTCCCCGAAATTGAGGGAATCAGCGCGGGAGGAATGCCCACGCGCGTCAAATGCCTCCACGCGCTAATCGCCCACAGCCTCGCTGAGGGCCCCGGGGTGAATCCGGTGGGCGATTGGGCGCTCGCCGATACCCAGTGGAGCCTGGAGGTGTGTCAGTGTCAGCAACCCTGAGTCGTCTCACCGCGGCCACCGCCGTGGGTGTATTGGCAACGCTTGTTGTCGCCCCGCTGGCATGGGCTGACGATATTCGCGACCGGCAGTACTGGCTGGAGGATTTTGGAATTAGTGACGCCTGGGAGGTGACGCGCGGCGCGGGGGTCACCATCGCGATTATCGACACCGGTGTTGACGCGACCCACCCTGATCTCCAGGGTGCGGTGATTGGCGGAACCGATGTGTCCGGCCAGGGTTCAGCTGATGGTCAAACCCCGGTCGGTCCCTCCAGTGAACACGGCACGATGGTGGCCTCACTGGCTGCCGGCCGCGGCCAAGACGATCGCGTGGGCATGATCGGTAGCGCACCCGAGGCGTCAATCCTCACGGTATCGATGAGTTTTCAGGCAACATCGGTGCCCGCTGATGAGCAGATTGCTCGCGCAGTGATCTGGGCGGTGGATAACGGCGCGGATGTGATTTCCCTCTCCCTGACCCGAAATACCCGCGAATGGCCCGTTACCTGGGATGAAGCGTTTGGCTACGCCGAAGACAATGATGTTGTTGTCGTTGCCGCAGCCGGAAACCGCTCAGCCGGTACAGACGTTGTCGGCGCACCAGCAACAATGCCCGGTGTTCTCACGGTGGGAGGGGTCAACCGTTCGGGCACTGCCAGCGCGGGAGCGTCCAGTCAAGGCATCACCATTGGGGTGATGGCGCCGAGTGAGGACCTCATCGGCGCGCTACCGGGGGAGGGCTACGCGCTCTGGGCGGGAACATCCGGAGCGACCCCGATCGTCTCGGGAGTTGTCGCACTGGTCCGCGCGGCCTATCCGCAAATGGATGCTGCCAATGTGATCAATCGGGTCCTCGCCACTGCCAGACCCGTGACGACCAGCGTTCCTGACCCCCTCTATGGCTACGGTCTGCTCGATGCCTACCAGGCCCTTGTGGCCGATGTTGCCCCGGTGAGTTCTAACCCGTTGGGAAACCTTGATGAGTGGATTAGCGTCTATCGCCGCGGAGACGATGAGCAAATTGTCTACCCCCTGGGTCCGCTCAATCCCCCGGCGCTCAACCCCGCGCCGGGGCCCCAGATCCTGGAGACTCCGTCAGCATCGGCTGCTACCACGCAGATTCCCCTGCTGATGGTGGGTGGGGGAGTTGCCGCGTTGGTCGTGGTCATCGTTGCCGGTGTTGCCGCTGTTCTCACGACCCGCCAAGAACGACTAGATTAGGCGGGTAACGCCCCCTTATTGGAGAGTTCTTATCGTGCCCAACATTGTCATTATCGGTGGCGGATACGCCGGTTTCTACGCGGCGTTCAAGCTCGAGAGGCAGCTGCGCCGCGGCGAGGCGACGGTGACCATTATTGACCCGCTGCCCTATATGACCTACCAGCCGTTCTTGCCCGAGGTCGCCGCGGGGTCGATTGAGGCCCGCCACGTTGTCGTGCCCCACCGACGGCACCTCAAACGCACTCGCGTGATTACCGCTCGGGTGACCGGGATTGACCACGAACACAAACAGGTGACTGTCACTCCTGAAGTGGGCGAGCCCTTCAGCGTTGATTACGATCACGTCGTGGTGACCGCCGGAGCTGTCACCCGCACATTCCCGATTCCCGGTGTGGCCGATGTCGCCATCGGGATGAAAACGGTGGAAGAGGCCGTCGCCGTGCGCGATCGCCTGATGGATAACATCCACCTGGCAGCGCATATGCCACCTGGGCCCCAGCGCGATCGACTGTTGACCGTTGTGGTCGTCGGGGGAGGTTTTGCCGGTATTGAGGCGTTTGCTGAACTGCGCAGCTTGGTCAGCGATATGTTGCCTCGCAGTGGTGATCTCACCATTGACGACACCCATTTCCACCTCATCGAGGCGATGGACCGGATCATGCCGGAAGTCTCGATTAAGGCCAGTCACTGGGTGATTAACAACCTCGAAAAGCGCGCCGCAAAGATTCACTTGAACACCCAATTGGTAAGCGCTGTTGGCGGTCGCCTGGAGCTGTCAACCGGTGAATCGCTTGAGACGGACCTGGTGGTGTGGACAGCGGGGGTGAAAGCCCAGTCCATGCTAGGAGGTTTTGGTGTTCCCCTGGAAGAGCGCGGGCGCGTTCGGGCCCAAGCAGATCTGCGGGTGATTGATGACCACGGCGTTGTTGAGGGAATGTGGACGGCCGGAGACGTTGCCGCTGTGCCCGATCTCACCGGTGGGGGTGTCGGTGGTTACTGCGTGCCCAACGCCCAGCACGCTGTTCGCCAGGGAAAGCATTTGGCCAAAAACCTCACCGCCGTGATTCGCGGGGAAAATCCGAAAGATTACATTCACCAAAACCTCGGGGCGGTCGCCGGGTTGGGGATGGGCGTTGGCATTCTTCAGGTCGGAAAAATCTGGGTCCCTGGATTCCTCGGTTGGTTGGCCCACCGCGGATACCACGGCCTCGCGATGCCAATGTGGGAGCGTAAGGCGCGGGTCGTCTCGGACTGGTTACTCCAGCTGTTCTGGGGTCGGGATGTCGCGAGTATTCGCGCCGTGCAGCGACCACGAGAATTTTTTGAAGAATTTGCCGTCCGGCCAGCTCCTGCGGCTGAAGCCACGGCAAAAAAGCGTGCGTCGAGGGCGAAAGTCGGCTCGAAGTAGACTTTTGCCACCGGCCCCGGTAGCCCAATCGGCAGAGGCAGGCGACTTAAAATCGTCCCAGTCGGGGTTCGAGTCCCCGCCGGGGCACCATCCACCAGTGGCCTGGTGATTGTTCAGCTCCACTAGCTATGCTCATGGCCATGGACGCTCTCATTGTGGTGGGCATCGTCGTGGTGCTCCTGGTGGTCATTGGTATCTACTTTTGGTCCACCTATAACGCTCTGGTTACCCTCAACGTTCGCGTTGACGAAGCCTGGAGCGACATCACCGTCCAGCTCAAACGCCGAGCGGACCTCATCCCCAACCTCGTCGATTCGGTCAAGGGCTATGCCAGTCACGAATCCAAAGTCTTTGAGGACGTGACGAAAGCCCGCGCGGCCACACTCAGTGCCTCATCACCGGGGGATGCCGCGCAGGCAGAAAACATGATGCAAGACGCCCTCAAGAGCATCTTCGCCGTTGCCGAGGCCTACCCGCAGCTCCAGGCGAGCCAGAACTTCCTCCAACTCCAGGGTGAGTTGGTGGATACCGAAGACAAAATTCAAAGCGCCCGGCGCTTCTACAACGGTGGTGTGCGGGAGCTCAACACTCGCATCAAACTGTTTCCTAACAACATTTTTGCCGGGAATCTGGGCTTTGGGGAGCGCGACTTCTTTGAGGTGGCAAACCGTGAAGCCATCGCAGAGGCTCCGCGTATTCAGTTCTAGCCAGGGCGGCTTTATCGACATGACCAGCTGGCTTCGCACCGGAAAATCGACGAGATGTATCGCGCAGTAGCGGCCAATAAGCGAAACACCTGGGTCATCATGGCCGGTTTCATTCTCATTGTTGGCGCGCTGGGTTTTCTCGCCGCTGCGCTGCTCGGAGACGGCTCCGGAGTGATCTTCTGGGCTGTGATGGCCGGTGCTCTGATTTATGTCGCCATTCAGTACTACCAAGCAGGCAAACAAGCTCTGGCCATGGCCGGAGCCCGGGAAATCCAGAAACGCGATAACCCGCGTCTCTACCGCATCGTCGAAAACCTGGCGATTACCACCGGGCTGCCCACACCCAAGGTCTATCTCGTCGACGATCCAGCTCCCAACGCGTTTGCCACCGGACGCGACCCCGAACACGCTGCTGTTGCCGCCACCACGGGCCTGCTCGAGATCATGGACGACGCCGAACTTGAGGGCGTGATGGCCCACGAAATGGCGCATGTCAAAAACCTCGACATTCGCGTGACCACCATTGTCTTTGGACTGGTGGTTGTTGTGGGACTGTTGGCTGATTTTCTCGCCCGGATGGCGTTTTTCGGGGGGATGCGTCGAAACGGTGGCGGCCACCCCATGATCCTCATCGTGGGAATCCTCGCCATGATTCTCGCGCCCCTTCTGGCCGGACTGATCCAGGCAGCCGTGTCACGCCAGCGTGAATACCTCGCCGATGCCACCGGCGCGCTCACCACCCGTCACCCCGATGGGCTTGCCAGTGCGCTACACAAGCTGGGTGAATACGGCCGACCGCTCAAGCGCCAGCAAGCCTCGATGGCGCACCTGTGGATGGCCGACCCGATCCAGCCCGGGGTCATCGATCGTATGTTTCAAACCCACCCCCCGATTCCTGACCGAATTAAGCGTCTGATGGACAATCGCGCCCGGTTTTAGCGCCACGAGTGGTGTAGCAATCTAGACTGGTCGCCATGCCATTGCCGAGAAACCTGCGCTCCAGCCAGGACAGGCCCAGCGTTCCGCTGGGCGTTCACGTCGCCGCTGCCTGGTCGTGGCGATTTGTGGCCATCATCGCCGCACTCGCCGTCGCCGTTTTTCTCATTATCCAGCTGAGCTTCCTCGTCGTGCCCCTCCTGATCGCCGTGCTGCTGGCGGTATTGGCCACGCCCTTAGCAAAACAGTTACGCCGTGTGGGATTCCCGGGCTGGTTGGCCACCATCACCACGCTGGTGACCCTTTTTGCCGCCGTGACGGCCCTGGTCTGGCTGGTCGTTGAGCAAATCGCTCGGGATTGGTCGTCGCTTCAACGCCGCAGTGTTGAGGCCTACGACGAGTTCATTGCCTTCCTGCTTCAGTCTCCCCTCCAGGTGACCGAAGCACAGCTCACCGAATGGTTAGACGCTCTGCTGGTGGATATGGAGTGGAACACCGCCTGGCTGCTCTCAGGGGCGCTGTCGTTAACCAGTTCCGTCGGGTCCGTGCTCGTGGGTATCGGTATCGCCATTTTTGCCCTCATCTTCTTTGTCCACGATGGGGAGAGAATCTGGCGCTGGCTGATTGGACTGCTGCCGGGTGACGCCCGCGCACCCGTTGCCGGAGCGGGAGCGAAAGGCTGGGCGACGTTGACGAAGTTTGTCAATGTCCAAATCTTCGTCGCCGCTGTTGACGCACTGGGTATTGGTCTTGGTGCGTTCTTCCTTGGCTTGCCGCTGGTGATCCCTATCGCCGTGGCCGTCTTCCTCGGTGGTTTTGTGCCGATTATCGGAGCATTTGTCACCGGCGCGATTGCCGCCTTTATCGCCCTGGTCTACGCCGGACCGATCGCGGCGTTGATCATGGTGATCATTGTTCTGGCGGTACAGCAGTTAGAAAGCCAGGTCCTCCAGCCCCTCGTGATGGGTGCTGCCGTGAAAGTCCACCCTCTAGCGGTGGTGTTGGCTGTTTCCGCAGGGGGATTCCTCGCGGGAATTCCCGGAGTGCTCTTCGCCGTTCCCGTCGTTGCTTACCTCAACGTCGTGATCAGCTACCTGGCCCGCTCTGAATGGGTCGGTGACCCTGAAGCGGCGCGCTGGATGCGAACAAGCCGGGAGCTTGGCCGATGACGGTGATTGACACCGGAGCACTACCGGTCGCCCTCCCAGGCCCCACTCTGGGAGATTTTGAGCGCGCCCGCGAAACGGTTTCCGCGGTCGCCCAGGTCACCCCCATGGAAGTCTCTCGCTTCCTCGAGGGTCTTCTGGGGGTGCCGGTGTTTATGAAGTGCGAAAACCTCCAGCGCACCGGTTCCTACAAAATCCGCGGTGCGTATAACCGGATGTCGAAGCTCTCAGACGAGGAGCGCGCTCGGGGTGTGGTCGCAGCCAGTGCCGGAAACCACGCTCAGGGGGTGGCCTTTGCTGCCCGCGAGCTGGGGCTAAAGGCCACGATTTTCACCCCGACCGGGGTGGCACTTCCCAAACTCCAAGCCACCCGCGCCTACGGCGCCGATGTGATGCTCACCGGCGACACCATGATCGGACCCCTGCGCTCAGCCAGTGCCTTTGCCAAAGCCACCGGCGCGGTGCGCATTCCCCCCTTCGACCACCCCGACGTGGTCGCCGGCCAGGGAACCGTGGGCTTGGAAATCCTCGACCAGGTGCCCCAGGTCGAGACAGTGGTTGTGCCCATTGGTGGCGGTGGCTTGATGTCTGGGGTGGCCAGTGTGATGAAGCAGCGCGCTGCTGCTGAGGGGCGCCAGATTAAGGTCATTGGCGTTCAGTCAAAGAGCGCGGCGCCCTACCCGCTGTCGATGGAGGCGGGGAAAATTGTTGAAGTGGCCGTCCAGCCAACTATCGCCGATGGCATCGCGGTGTCAAAGCCTGGTGAGTTGAACTTTGACATTATTCGTCACACCGTCGACGAAGTCGTCACCGTTGATGATGATGAGACCGCCCGGGCGATTTTGATGCTGATGGAGCGAGCCAAGATGGTCGTCGAGCCCGCCGGTGCCGTGGCCGTGGCCGCGATGATGAGTGGGTTAGTCACACCGACGGGACCCACTGTGGTGATCCTCAGTGGGGGAAATATTGACCCCATGATTCTTGAGCGCGTCATCAGTCGCGGACTCGCCAGCTCAGGCCGGTATTTGAAGATGCGCATTCCGCTGCCCGATCGCCCCGGTCAGCTGGCTCGGACCTCAGAAATTGTGGCCGATGAAAATGCCAACGTCGTTGAGGTGCTCCACACTCGCCACGGTACGGGTCTGCACATCAGCCAAGTGGAGTTGGAGCTCCACATTGAAACCCGCGGTCAAGAACACGCCGAGCAGGTTTTGGCCGCGCTACGCCGAGAAGGCTACGAGCCGCGCACTGACTTTTAACCCCTCCTGGGCGGTGGCCAGTGGAGGGACTAGGGCTGGAAAGTTTCGACCTCGATAATTTCCACGGCGATTTCGGCACCGTTGGGTGCGGTGTAGGTCGAGGAGTCGCCGACTTTCAGTCCAATAATCGCCTGTCCGATAGGGCTTTGCTCGCTGTAGACATCCAGTTCGGTGTCGCCGGCTAATTCGCGTGAGCCCAGCAGGAACTTCTCCGAGTCACCGTGGATATGCGCGGTGACGACTGTGCCCGGCTCCACCACCCCAGAACTCTCGGGAGCTTCGCCGACGTGAGCGTGTTTGAGCATGTCGGTCAGGGTGCGAATACGCGCCTCAATTTTGGCCTGTTCATCTTTGGCGGCGTGGTAGCCACCGTTTTCTTTTAAGTCACCCTCTTCACGGGCGATCTCGATGCGTTTGGAAATCTCGGCGCGACCCGACGTGGTCAACTGTTCAAGCTCCAGGGCAAGACGGTCGTAGGCCTCCTGGGTCAGCCACACGGTGTGTTCAGACGATTGCGCCATGACAATTACCTCTCAATACGGAACAACCGGCTCCCTGCGGAAACCGGTTGAGATTTCCTTAGGTTACGGCTGCCAGCACTCGTAGAGCAAGCCGGTCACAGCAGGCTCACTGGTTCGAAGCGGCTGATCAAACACGCGGGTTCGCACATCAGCGGCTGGAATATCGACAATCGCCCAGCCCACAATCCCGTATGACGCATTGAGAGCCTGAACAGCACAGTTGAGCTGCATCCCCGGGGGGGCGGAAACCTCAAAACGCACCGAAATGTCGCGCTCGGAAACCAATTCATAGCCCAAGTCTCGGGTTTCAAACTGGGCGGTGGGCTGACCTAAGCCCGCCCAGCCGAGCCAGGCGAGGAGCACCAGAGCAACAGCGCTCGCCCCGGCGATACCCCACCGGCGCTGGGTTGTGGCATCGCGTGTGGTGCGACCGTATCGGGCAGCGAGCATCGACTGGGTGTCGGCACTGGTCTGTTCGGCCATCACTCATCTGCTTTCCGCTACCGTGTGATCCGAGGGTATCCACTCGACGTGGGATGGCCCTGAGCGATATCTGGGGGAGTCACAGGCGTGGTTGAATCAGAACTCATCCCACCCATCGAGGTGGATCCGGTACTGGTGAGCCCCGGAGTGGTGGGCTTTATTTTCACTTTTGCGGTGATGGTGGCAGCCCTGTTGCTCATTATCGATATGGCCCGTCGGGTGCGGCGGGTGCGCTACCGGCAAGAAATCAGTGAGCG
>CBFHWA010000032.1:0-253 GCA_965659525.1 Pontimonas sp. | reverse complement strand
TTAGACCGGTGGATCCAGCGCAATAAGCAGTACCGCCACCCAGTGGCAGACAAACGCCAGCACCGTGAAGGCGTGGAAAATCTCGTGAAAGCCAAACACCCGTGGTGACGGGTTTGGCCACTTTGTGGCGTAGACCACGGCGCCCAGGGTGTAGAGAAGGCCACCGACGATGACGAGGACCATCATCGCCAGGTTTGCCTGAAACAGCGCAGGCAAATACATCACTGCGGCCCAGCCCAACAGCAGGTAGAGC
>CBFHWA010000031.1:0-13437 GCA_965659525.1 Pontimonas sp. | reverse complement strand
CCAACTTTTCCCCCCTCATCGATAACGGTGCCGGGGCGCAGGTAAGAAAAGGGCCCAACACTCGCCCCGGCGGCGACAACCGCGGAGTGGGCGACAGTGCGCTCAATGGTGGCCCCCGCACCCACTCGAGTATTCGTCAGGGTCACCTCGGGCCCAATGGTCGCCGATTCGTCAATCACGCAGGCGCCCTGGAGCTGCACGCCGGGAAGCAGCGTCACATCGGGGGCCAAAGTCACCGACAGGTCAATCCACACCGATTCGGGGTCGGGGATACTCACCCCGTCTTGCTGCCAGCCGCGAATAATCATCTGGTTGAGCCGGCGCTGCATGGCGGACAGTTGGATGCGATCGTTGACTCCATCGACCAGCCAGGAGTCTTCGACCATGACCGCGTGAACGGTTGAATCGACCGCGACGACACCCACGAGGTCGGTGAGATATTTTTCGCCCTGAGCGTTGTTGGTCGATAGTCGAGGTAGCACGCGGGAGAGAGCTTCTCTGCGGGCGAGATACACCCCGGCGTTGATTTCGGGGATATCGCGCTGATCGTCGCTCGCGTCTGCGTGTTCGACAATCCCGTCAACCGTGCCATCGGGGCGACGCAACACTCGGCCGTATCCGGTCGGGTCCTCAGCCATCGCCGAGAGCAGGGTGAGAGTGGCGTCGGATTCGCGGTGCAGGCCCAACATGGCCTGCAGGGTGGCCGAGTCCAGTAGGGGAACATCGGCGCTGACGATGAGAACATCGTCAATCGCTTCCGGTATTGCCCCCAGGGCCAATTCAACAGCCCGCCCGGTACCTGGGATATCGTCCTGGTGGACAACGACCGCGTCGTCGGTCAGGTCTGTCACTGCCGCCTCGACCCGGTCTGCCTCATGGCGAACCACGACCACCAGCGCGTCGGGCTGCATGGCTTCTGCAGTGGCCAACACGTGGCCAATCAGTGGCACCCCGCCTAGCGGGTGGAGCACCTTCGGAAGTGCCGATTTCATCCGCGTTCCCGCGCCCGCCGCTAAGACCACCACGGCAAGCGGGGAGGAGCTCATGGCCTCTATTTAAGTGCATCTTTGCCCAGCCTGGCGGCGACAGGCGGGGCGTGCTGCGACTGGTCGCTCCGCCCCCAGGATTCGAACCTAGACCTAACAGCTCCAAAGGCTGTCGTGCTGCCGTTACACCAAGGCGGAAAGAGTGCTACTAGCCCTCCAGTCTGCCAGACGACGATAATGGACATATGCCCCACCCGCGCGACGACGTCGACCTCATCATCGCAGCGTGGCAAACCGAGCAGCCAGAGCTTGATGTTGCCCCACTGGGTGTTTTCTCGCGGGTCACGCGGGTCGCGAAACATTTGGACCGTATTCGCCGCAGCGTCTTCCAGGCTCACGACTTGGATGTCTGGGCATTTGAAGTCTTGGCGACACTGCGCCGCGCTGGGAAGCCCTATCGACTAAGCCCCTCCGAGCTGATTGACCAAACGATGGTGACCAGCGGTGCGATGACCAACCGCATTCACCGATTAGTCCAGCGCGGGTTAGTCACCCGGACACCCGATAGCGACGATGGCCGCCGCGCGGTCGTTGCCCTCACGCCGGCTGGGCGAGAGCTTGTCGACCGGGCACTTGCTGACCTGCTGGTCGAAGAGGAGCGAATCTTGAGTGGCCTGGGTGCGCGCGAACGCACGGACCTCCAGAGTCTTCTTCGCACGCTCAGCCTGCGGGTGGATGCGCTGAACTAACGGGCCTGGTCAAGCAGGTCTGTCAACTCCAGCCACCGTGCCTCGAGCTGATCAATGTGGTGGCCCAACTCATCACGTGAGCGACCCATCGACTGCAGGGCTTCCCAATCGGAGGGATCCAAATCGGCCATGTGGCGATCCCACTGTTCACGCTCGGCCTGGCGTTTAGCCAACTGACGCTCCAGCTGGGCGAGTTCTTTTTCCGCCGCTCGATGCTCCCGACTGCCCACTGCTAACCCCGAGTTTGTCTCAGCACCAGAGTTGTCCGGGCGGGTGGAGCCCTGGGTGGTGTGGGAGCCAGCCAGCAGCTCGAGGTACTGGTCGATTCCGCGGGGGAGATGCCGCAGCGCTCCATCAATGAGCGCATACTGTTGGTCGGTGACCCGCTCGACGAGGTAGCGATCGTGGGAGACGACGACCAGGGTACCCGGCCAGGAATCCAGCAGGTCTTCCAGTGCGGTCAACATGTCGGTATCGAGGTCGTTGGTCGGTTCGTCGAGAAGCAAGACGTTGGGTTCGGCAAGGAGTTGAACGAGAATGTTCAACCGACGGCGCTGGCCTCCCGAGAGCCTCGAAACGGGTTGGGCGAGATCGCGAGAGGGAAAGCCCAACTGTTCAAGCAGATAGCTGGGGGTGTATTCCTCTTTGCCCGCCACGTAGCTGGTTTTATGCGCGGCAACGAGGTCAGCAACGCGCTTATCCCACCACGGCTCTAAGCCCTGGTCTCGCTGATCGAGGTAGCCGATATTGATGGTCTTTCCGCGCTTAATTTTCCCCGAGGTGGGCTCAAGACTGCCATCGAGGACCCGCAGCAGCGTGGTCTTTCCTTGGCCGTTGGCCGCCACAATGCCGGTTCGCTCCCCCGGGGCGAGATTCCAGGTCACCCCGCGCAGGACCTCGTTGTCACCGTAGCCGGCGCGGACATCTTCTAGTTCTAAAACAGTTTTTCCCAGCCGCTGGGTGGCCAATTTGGTCAAACTCACCTGGTCGCGCGGGGGTGGTTCGGTGGCAATGAGAGATTCAGCAGCCTCGACACGAAACTTCGGTTTGGTCGTCCGCGCGGGCGCTCCGCGGCGTAACCAGGCGAGTTCTTTTCGCAGCAGATTCTGACTGCGGGTAAAACGCACCTGGTCTTGGCGTTTTCGCTCCATGCGTTGGAGAACATAGGCGGCGTAGCCGCCTTCGTAGGTGGCAATTTCCTGGCGGTGGACTTCCCAGGTCTGGTCGGTGACCTGGTCGAGAAACCACCGGTCGTGGGTGACAACGACGAGTGCGCCGTTATCGCGGGAAAACCGTTGGCGAAGGTGAGCTGCCAACCACGACACACTGGCGATATCGAGGTGGTTGGTCGGCTCATCGAGCATCAACACATCCCACTCGTGGATCAGTGTCGCCGCCAGGCTCACCCGCCTGGCTTGACCCCCGCTGAGACCACTGACGGGGGCCTCGTAGTCGATATCACCCAGTACGCCGCTGAGGACGTCGCGAATTCGGGGGTCACCGGCCCACTCGTGATCTGCCGCCTCACCAACGACCGTGCGCAACACGGTGTCATCACCCTCGATATGGTCGGACTGTTCGACGTAGCCAATTCGCAAGCCTTTGCGGGCAATCACCTCACCACTATCTGGGGTGATAATGCCCGCCAGAAGTTTCAACAGTGTGGACTTGCCTTCACCGTTGCGGCCCACCACGCCGATGCGATCACCGGTTGATAGTGACACCGAGACACCATCGAAGACCTCGCGCGTGGGATACTCGAGGGACAGCGATTGGGCTCCGACCAGATGTGCCACCAGGGAAGCCTAGTCTGGACAACCTGCCCACTGTGAGGACATCTCGTGCAGCGAACGCTTGGACCCCTGCTCATTGCCGTGCAGGCGTTGATCTGGATCGTGGTTGACCAGTGGTCAAAGTGGTGGGCAGAATCGAGCCTGGACGACGCCGTCTACGTCCCCCTCTGGGCGGATGTGTTTGGTTTTCGCTTGGTCTACAACCCCGGAGCAGCTTTTGGAATCGGGGGGGACTTCACCTGGATTCTCACCATCATCGCCGTGGGGGCCGTTATCGGCCTGATCTGGTTTAGCCTCAGCACCCGCCATTGGCTGTGGGTCATCGGTTTGGGCGCGATGACCGGCGGGGCGATTAGTCACCTCGGTGATCGGCTCTTTCGTGAACCCGGATTCGCCGTGGGCCACATCGTTGACTTCCTCGACTACGCCGGTTTTTTCGTCGGAAACGTCGCCGATATTGCTCTCGTCGGTGGCGCGATTGTGCTGGTTTTGGCCACACTCATCGGCGCCCCCCGGGAGGGAGCGTGGCCCCAGAACACCGCCGCGGATGACGGTGAGAGCAACCCATCGCCTACTGAGCCGACAAAACGCTCTGAGTAATCCGCGCCGGATAGCCCGCATCGCGAAGCGCCTGGGCAATCTCTGCGGCGTGAGCACTCCCACTCGCCAGCCCGAACACGGTCGGACCAGAACCGGAGACCATCGCTCGAAGGGCGCCCGCTGTGGTCACCGCGGCACGGGTGTCGGTTAGCTCCGGATGGAGCAGGCAGGCAGCCGCCTCCAGGTCGTTGTGCATCAGTGGGGCAAGAGTGTGCGCATCACCTGATTGCCAGGCGGCGAGAAAGCCCTCCGGCAGGGTCGCCGGTGGCATTGGGTCACCGGGCAGGAGATCAAACTGCCGGTAAACCTCGGCAGTCGCGAGGGGGAAATCAGCCGGGACGACCACGAGGTGTAGCGGCTGGTCGACACTGAGGGCTTCAAGCACCTCTCCCCGGCCGCGACCAATCGCCGATCCACCTCGGAGGCTAAAGGCAACATCTGCTCCCAGTTGGGCGGCAATCGTGTCCAGGGGAACCTGTTTGGCATCGAGTTGCCAGTAGCCAAAGAGAGCAAGCAGCGTTGCTGCGGCATCGGCTGAGCCTCCGGCCATCCCGCCGGCAATGGGCACCGATTTCTCGATAGTGATGTGGATGTCAGTGGAGTGGCCGGTGTGCTCTGCTAGCAAAACAGCCGCCGCCCAGGCAATGTTGCCCCGGTCGAGGGGAAGACCAGAGGCATCAATGGAGCCGGACATGGTGATGCCAAGGGTGTTCGCGGCGCAAACCGTGACCTTCTCCCAAATGTCCACCGCCTGAAACGCCGAGAGAACCGGGTGATAACCGGCGGCATCCAGGCCACCCACCCACAACCCGAGGTTAATTTTTCCGGCCGCCTGGGCGGTCACCGGTGTGGGTGAAGGGGACATAGCCGACAGCCTAACGGCGGGGATTTTCCACAATCTCTGGCGTAATCGAGCGATATACCAGTAAACCAATCGCCTCAATCGCAGCCTGGCCCATGATGACAAAGGGCACCAGGGCCCAGAGGTCTTGGTCCAAAGCCAGAGTGATGGGCAAAATCACGATCCCCCCGCGACCCGCGGCGGCAATCAAAATCGCCCGGCGCTTATCCACACCCACACCGGCGAGCCCGGCGGCGAGCAGACTAATAGGGGCAATGAGCACGAGGTAGGCAATGGCCAGGGGAACAAGCCAGCTCAACTCGGGAATCCGTTCAGAAACCGCGGGGGTGCGAACCCAGGCGGTGACAAAAAACGCTGCCGCGGCCCACCACACCGTCAGCCGAGGAAGTAACAGCGCCCGGGGAGTTACATCTCGCTTCGACCACGCCCACTGGACCAGGGCTGCGGCAATCGTCGGCACCACGATGACAAGGGCAATGGGAACCAGAGTGGGGGGAATATCAATCAAGCCAAACACCCCGCCACTGAGCCCAATGGTCAACAGCGGCACCAACACCAGTTGCCCGGCCAACAAAATCGGGGTGACACCCAAAACGCTCTCGGCATCCCCCCCGGCCCCGCGAATGATGGGCAGGGTCAGCGCTATTCCCGGGGAGAGCAAAACCAGAAGCATCCCCACCTGCAACTCGGGGGTGTGCCACACCAGCCGGGAGAAAATAAACGCCAACAGCGGCACAGCAAGGAGGTTGATAGCGAGTAATGCCTTCCACACCCGAGCCTGACCGATGGCCCGGCCGAGAGAAATCAGAGGCATCGACAAGGCCAAATGGAAAATCACCACCGCGTGGATTGCTAAGAGCGCCCACAGTGGCAGGCTAAACGGCAGCGGGGCGAGGGTGCCCAGAGTGATCCCGCCGATGAGGGCCGCGGGTAACCACAGCAGGGGACTCGATGAGGGCATCAGTCGAGCACCGCCTGCTGAAGTCGGACAAAATCCCCCAGCGACCACGTTTCGCATCGACTCGTCGGGTCCAATCCCGCTGATTCGATCGCTCGGGTCGAGGCGACAACACCACCGAAAATCTCGGAGAGGGCTTGGCGGGACATTTTTCGTCTGCTGCGGAAACCCGCATCGACGAGGCGAAAAACTCCGCGACGCAGGCAGTCGTCTCCGGGTGGTGTGTGGCAGTGCATCCCCACCAGCACAGAGTCGACGCGGGGTTCTGGCCAGAAAACTCTTCGTGAAATCGTCGACTCCACCGCCCAGTCGCCCCACCACGCTGCTTTCACACTCGGCGCGCCGTAATGCTCTGTTCCCGCAGCCGCAGCCACCCGCCAGCCCACTTCGGCCTGGACCATCACCAACACCCGACGAAAACCCGGGTGTAGGGCAAGCAGATGCAACACCACGGGTACGGCGATGTTGTAGGGCAGGTTTGCCACCAAGAACTCAATGGAGGGCTCGACCGTTTCCAACCCCAGCGCGTCGGCCTGGACGACCTCAAGGGGAGCGTCGGGAAGTCTCTCCTGCGCGGCCGCCGAGGTCGCCAGCGCCAAGCGCGGATCAATTTCGATTGCCGTAACGGAGGCTCCCGCCTCGAGCAGCCCGAGAGTCAGGGAACCAAAACCGGGGCCCACTTCGAGGACTCGGTCACCCGGGCCCACACCCGAAAGGGCAACGATTTTTCGCACCGTATTGGCATCACAGAGAAAGTTTTGACCTTTGGACTTTGAGGGACGCAGGTCATATCTCTGCGCGAGCTCGCGGATATCGCGTGCTTGGAGGTACACCCCGGGGGCGCTAGGAGGCATGAAAAGGCGAGGGTTCAAGGAGGTCGCGGCCCGACGCGACGGGGGGGTTCGCATCCCACGAGCCATACACGGCCACCGTGTTTGCCGTGACCTGCGTGGCCAACTCGTTGATATCGCTTTCGAGAAGCGAGGCCATGAAGCGCAGGGTGTGGGGAATGAGGTAGGGGCTATTGGGTGCACCACGATGCGGGGTGGGGGTGAGAAAGGGCGCATCGGTTTCAACGAGGATGCGCGATCGGTCCATCACACGGAGGGCATCCTGCACACCCGAGGCGTTGCGGAAGGTCACCGTTCCCGCAAAGGAGGCATACCAACCATGCTCGTTGAGAATTTCGGCCAACTGCGCGTCTCCGCTGTAGCAGTGGAACACCGTTCGCTCCGGAGCACCCTCTGCCATAAGCGTGTCGACAACGTCCTGGTGAGCCTCACGGTCGTGAATCTGCAAAGCGAGGTTGTGGGATTTCGCCATCCGGATATGTTCGATGAAGCTTCGCCGCTGCGGGGCCTGAAGCGGTCCCTCAGTGCGGAAAAAATCCAGGCCGGTTTCACCAATAGCGACCACACGCGGCCGTTTCGCCAAATCATCGATGACCTGGAGCGCGTCATCGAGCGTTCCTTTTTGGTGCAACTCAGGTGCTTCATTCGGGTGGAGTGCCACCGCGGCCAACACCCGTGGTTCAATCGCCGCAACATCGGCTGACCACAGCGACGTCGCCACATCAGTTCCCACCTGGACAACGCCCTGCACCCCGACCGAAGCGGCCCGGTCGAGGTGCTCAGCAAAATCGAGGGGGTTATCGCCATCGGCGATCTCGAGGTGGGCGTGATTGTCGTAGACACCCACGTCGAGCGGTTCCGGTAGTGCCGGATACTCCTTAGCACGATCACCGGCTTCCATCGACCCACGCGTTCGCAGGTGACGAGCAAGTGCATCCGGGCTCGACACGGTCTACTCGGCCTCAATCCGGGGAAACAGGGGGGCTAGTTCACCCACCCGGTGTCCGCTCGGCAGTCCACCGGCCTGGCCCGCCTCGCTGAGCAACTGGTCGTGTAAACCCCCCACGCTCTCACTCGCACCCAGTGCCTGCCAGAGCAAACCACAGGAGGTGGGCATCACCGGCGAGAGCAGGACGGCCAGTGAGCGCAGACCATCGGCTGCGGTGTAGAGCACGGCGGCAAGCCGAGCTCGCTGGCTGTCATCTTTCGCCAGTGACCAGGGCTCTTGCTCGGTCAAATAACCATTTAATTCATCAACAATGACCCAGATTGCCGCGAGCGCTTCATGAATCATGAACCGATCCATCGCCTCATTGGCCCGGGCGGTTTGGGTCGCCATGACCTGGTGGATATGGGTCTGTGCATCACCCAGTGCACCCGAGTCCACCTCGGGGATGGTGCCCTCGAAGTAGCGATTAATCATCGAGATCACCCGGGAGGCGAGGTTTCCAAAACCGTTAGCCAGCTCTGCTTCATAACGCGCCGAGAGGTCTTCCCAACTAAACGACCCGTCGGAGCCGAAAGTAATCGCGCGCAGAAAGTAGTAGCGAAAAGCGTCGGCGCCAAAGACGTCAGTGATCTGAGACGGGGCAATGCCGGTGAGTTTGGATTTGGACATCTTTTCGCCACCAACCAGCAGCCAGCCGTGGGCGAAGACCCGTCGGGGTGGCTCGAGACCGGCAGCCATCAGCATCGCCGGCCAGATGACGGCGTGGAAGCGCGCGATGTCTTTGCCCACCAGTTGAACGGCCGGCCAGCGGCGCTGGAACTGTTCGTCGTCAACACCCCACCCGGTGGCGGTGATGTAGTTCAGCAGCGCTTCAAACCAGACGTAGGTGACGTGCTTTTCGTCCCACGGAAAGCGAATTCCCCAGTCGAGCTGGGCGCGGGAAATTGAGAGGTCATCGAGTCCCCGAGTGACGAAGGCGACAATCTCGTTTCGAACACTCTCTGGCTGAATGAAGTCAGGCTGGCTGCGGTAGAGCTCGAGTAGTTGCTCTTGAAATTGCGAGAGGGTGAAAAAGTAGTTCGTTTCTTTGAGTACTTCAACGGGGCGGCCGTGGACCGGGCAGACTTTCTGGCCGTCAAACTCCCCCTCGCCATCGACGAGGTCGCCAGGCTGCTTATATTCCTCACAGCCCACGCAGTAGAAGCCCTCATAGTCGCCCTGATAGATAAACCCGTTGTCGTGGAGCAGGGAGAGGAATTTCTGGACGGCGATCTGGTGGCGCTCATCAGTGGTGCGGATGAAATCGTCGTTGGCGATATTGAGAGTGTCCAGAAGCGGCAGCCACGCCTGTTCGACGAGCCGATCGGCCCAGGCTTTGGGCTCAACCCCGTTGGCCATGGCGGTGCGCAAGATTTTCTGGCCGTGTTCGTCGGTTCCGGTCAGGAGCCATGTGTCGCGACCGTTTTGCCGGTTCCACCGCGCCAGCACATCAGCGGCAACCTCGGTATATCCATGTCCGATGTGGGGAACATCGTTGACATAGAAAATCGGGGTCGCGATGAAGAAGGACGAATCAGCCATATCCCGCCATCCTACGCGCCGCTATCGAGCCACGCCCGATAGAGCTCCGGCTTGGGGTGACCGGTTTCCCTGGCCACCTCACGGGTCGCATCGGTCGCCTTTTGCCCCGCAGCAATCCGCGCAGCGACATCTGCCAGGGCGTGATCAAACGATGCCATGGGTCCAGAGGCCCCCCGAATGACCAAAGTCACCTCGCCTTTGACATCTGCGGAGAATTCTTCGACCAGTTCGGCGAGTGTTCCGCGGCGAATTTGTTCAAACTTCTTTGTCAGCTCCCGACACACTGTTGCCTCCCGATCAGAACCAAACACGTCTGCCATGTCTTTCAGGGTCGCCCCCAGTCGGTGGGGGGATTCAAAAAACACCATCGTGCGCCGCTCAGCGGCGAGGTTTTCCAACCATGTCTGTCGGGCTTTTTTGGGAATGAAACCTTCAAAACAGAAACGGTCTGTGGGCAGTCCGCTGGCGGCCAGGGCCGCAACGACGGCATTTGCTCCCGGGACAACGCTCACGGTGAGACCCCGGCGGTGAGCTTCGGAGACAAGCGGGTAACCCGGATCAGAAATTCCGGGCATTCCCGCATCGCTGACCACAACGACCAGTCCGCGGGCGGCAATCGCGAGGACGCTATCGATGACATCAGCTTCGTTATGTTCGTGTAGTGCCCGGACCTCAGAACTCGAGGTGATGTCGAGTTTGTTCATCAACGATCGTGTTTGTCGGGTGTCCTCAGCGACGATGAGGTCAGCGGAAGTCAACACCTCCAGCAGCCGCGGGGTGTGATCACCCAGGTTTCCAATGGGGGTAGCGGCAACGACAAGCACCGCCATATTGTCCCAGTGTCGCGGTTGGTCGCCTAATTACTCTCCGGAAATCGACGCGCGCAGCGCGTCGGGGTCTGTTTGTGGCAGTTGGCACACCCCCGCCTGGCAGACATAGGCCGTGGGTTGATGAGAGTCAAAACGCGAGGCAAACAGGGAAAAACCCGCCTCGGCAAGCTCCTGGGCTTGGGCGCGGGTAACAACTGCGCTCAGCCAGTGGGCAGGAGCACAATCCCGGGCGGTGGAAACCAGCTCACTGCCTGGATCATCAGAGACGACCACAAGTTCCCGCAGTCCATGTCCCAGTCGATACAACACCCTGGCGAGACCACCAAAGCCGAGGGGTCGCAGTTTTACGGCCTCGGCGTAGGGCGCCACACTGGCCCGACTAACCTCGAGGTATCGCTGCGCACCAGTGAGTTGATAGAGGCTCAGCGCAGCATCGGCGACCATCGAGAGGCCAGAGGGCATGGCACCCTCGGTGACGTCACCAGAAATGGCCTCCAGCGACTGAACCGTCGGGTCGCCCCCTCCGGGAGCAACGAAAAGCCCCTCGTTGCTGATGCAGGAATCAACCAGTTGCTGGGCTTGGCGAAGCCAGGTCGCCTCGCCGGTCGCGACGCCCAGTTCGACCAGACCCATTGCGAGGCCGCCATAGTCTTCAAGGGTCGCAGCGGCCGGGGCGACTGATCCGTGGCGCGACATTCGCGCGAGAGTTCCCGGCCCCGTGGAGTGATTTTCTAGAAGCCAGGTGGCAACCTCGCATCCCAGTCTCAGGGGGTCACCGTCGACACCGGCCATCCCCGCCCTGGCCAATCCCCACACCGCGAGGCCGTTCCAGCCGGTGAGGACTTTATCGTCGCGCTCAGGGGGCTGGAGACCGCGCCGAGTGGCCTCATCGGCCCGGTAATAGCCTCCCTCGACCCGCTGGCCGTCGATAACGCTTTCGCTATCTTGCGCCGAGGCGAAGCCCCCCTCCACACGCATCACGGTGGCAAGGAAATGAACAATCGAGCCCGCTGTCGCCATATCCCCCACCTGGCAGTAGAGCCAGAGCAGCTGCGCGTTGTCGTAGAGCATGCGCTCATAGTGGGGCTGGGACCAGTCGCGCTTCGTGGCGTAGCGAAAAAACCCGCCATCAACGCGATCACGCAGGGGTGAGTGAGCGATGGCCTGGAGGGTGCGAGAGGTGAGATCCTTCGCATCCTGGTTGGCCGTGCTGAGAAGAAAGGCCAAAACCGGGGCGATGGGAAATTTCGGGGCCTGGCCCAGGCCACCGAATTCGGTGTCTTCTTGCGAGGCAATATGGTCGATCACGTCGCGCCAATCACTCTGAGATAGCTCCATTGGTGCGCGCTTTTTAGCCTCGGCATCGGCCTGAGCGATTGCCTCGCGCAGGCGAAGAGCACCCGCGTCCACTTCTTCTCGTGATTGGCGCCATGCCTGGTTCACCGCATCGACCGTGTTGCCAAACGAGGGGATGTCCCCCCGGGGTGCAGGGGGCAAATAGGTCGCGGCGTGAAAAACGTCGCCCTCGGGGGTGGCAAAAATTGTCAACGGCCAGCCGAGTTGTTCAATAAACGCCCCAGCCTGGGTGAGGTAGTGGGAGTCAACATCCGGGTGTTCCTCCCGGTCAACTTTGATTGCAACCATCGTGTCGTTAACCAGTTGCCCGATATCCGGATCGCTGAAGGACTCGCGGGCCATCACGTGACACCAGTGACAGGTGTGGTAGCCAATGGAGATCAGTACCGGCACGTCGCGCTGGCGGGCCTGCGCAAAGGCTTCTTCGCCCCACGGGTACCAGTCGATGGGGTTATCGGCGTGAGCCTGGAGGTAGGGGCTGAGTTGACCGTCCAGGTGGTTCATGATCTACCAGTTGCCCTCGTTGGGGTGGGTGCCCACCCGAAGACCCTGGTCCATCGCACGCATCACGGCCATATCGCTCTGGTCGAGCTCAAAGTCGAAAACGTCGATGTTTTCAATCAGGCGCTCGCGCTTCGTGGTTTTTGGAAAGACGACTACGCCCTCTTGTACATGCCACCGCAGTACAACCTGGGCAATGGTCTTGTCGTGTTTACTGGCTAACTTGCTCAGACCGGGAAGCTGATCAAGCGCATACTTTCCCTGACCCAGCGGGCCCCACGCCTCCGTCAGGATTCCCCGCGGCTCTTGATACTCGCGCAGCTGGCGCTGCTGGAGGGCCGGGTGGAGTTCAACCTGATTAACAGCGGGCACCACCGATGAATGCTCGAAGAGTCGAGCGAGGTGTTCGGGCTCAAAGTTTGACACCCCTATCGAGCGGGTAAGTCGTTGGTCACGAAGGGACTCGAGGGCAAGCCACGAGTCAACGTAAAGATCTCGCTGGGGTGCTGGCCAGTGGATGAGGTAGAGATCCACGTAGTCCAGGCCGAGGCGCTGGAGACTGTCCTGGAGTGCCGCGGCTGCGCTATGGCGACCCTGGTCGGAGTTCCACAGCTTGGTGGTGATGAACAGCTCCTCACGGGCAATCCCGCTGGCGGCAATCGCCCGGCCCACGCCTTCTTCGTTTTGGTAGACAGCGGCATTGTCGATGTGCCGATATCCCACCTCGAGTGCCTCACTGACAACGCGCTCGGCGTCACCGGCGGGGACACGAAACACTCCCAAACCCAGCTGAGGGATGGTGTGGCCAGAGTTCATCGTGAGAGTCGATACAGGTGTCACCTCAACGGACCTTTCTGCACAGAGCCAGAAGCAAAAACACCAGTGGGAGGGGACTCCGTCGCTGTCCCCTCCCACTGTGTCAGGAGAAATCTACCGCGCTCTGGCGGCGTCGTGTTCTCCTAGACCTTTGTCGACTGTGCGTTGACCTCATAGGACGTGTTGGTCGACTCGAAGAAGTTCACCAACTGCAACGTGTCGTTAGCCGTCGCCATCCACTTGGCGGGGTTACTCACGTTGTACTCGGTGTCGAAGCCGAGCTCTTCGAGCCGGCGGTCAGCCAAGTACTTCACGTACTGGTTGATGTAGTTGGCGTTGAGCCCGAGGATGCCGTTGGGCAGCAACTCGTGGTTGTAGGCCTCTTCCATCTCCACCGCGTCGAGAATCATCTGGCGAATTTCGGCAGCGAACTCCGGAGTCTGCAGGTCCTCGTTTTCTTCCAGTACCGTCAGGATCAGGTTGATACCAAACTTCAGGTGCAGCGACTCGTCACGAACAATCCAGTCGACGAGCGAACCGAAGTTGCGCAGCAGGTTTCGCTGACGGAAGCTCAGCGCCACCATGAAGCCCGAGTAGAACCAAAT
>CBFHWA010000030.1:0-13447 GCA_965659525.1 Pontimonas sp. | reverse complement strand
CATCGTCAGAAGTACCGCGGGCAGGTTGCCACTGGCAGCGATCGCGAAGGCGATACCGACCAGGAAGGCGACGTTGAGCCCCTGGGCGGAGATGGCCAGCAGGATCGCCAGCACACCGATGACCAGGGCCGCGATTCGGGCCACGCGGACCTCCTCTTTTTCCGTGGCTTTTCCACCGCGGATGACTTTGGCGTAGAGGTCGTGGGCAAATGACGTGGAACTGGCCAATGTCAGACCCGACACGGTGGCGAGAATCACGGCAAAGGCGATGGCGCCCATGAAGGCCAACATGAATGACCCACCGAGGCTTCCCTCACCGCCACCGAGTTCCAGCGCCAGCTGGGGAGCGGCGACGTTTCCGCTGCTATTGACTAATGACCCATCGGCGTTGAGGCCCATGCCCAAGACTTCTCGGGGAACGAGTGCTGCGGCACCAAAGCCCAGAGCGATGGTCATCAGGTAAAACGCCCCGATGTTGCCAATTGCCCAGTTCACGCTGCGGCGGGCAATCTTGGCGCTTGGCACCGTGTAGAAGCGAATGAGAATATGCGGAAGTCCCGCTGTTCCCAACACCAGAGCCAGTGCCAAGGAAATGAGGTCAATCTTCCCGATGAGCGTCGCAATCGGGTCACCGACAATGTCGGGGCCGAATCGACCGCCAGGCTCGAGGAAGGCCAAACCCTGGCCGCTCATGTCGCTGGCCTTCGCGAGAAGGTCATTGAGACTGAAGTCGAAGTTGGCAAAAACCATAAATGTCATCGCTGTCGCTCCGGTAATCAGCAGGAACGCCTGGGTGATCTGCACGTATGACGTCCCGCGCATTCCGCCCACGGTGACATAGAGGATCATCAGCAGGCCAACCCCGACGATGATCCAGTTCTTCGCCGCCGGGTCGGTGAATCCCAACAACAGTGCCACCAGGGCACCAGCACCCACCATTTGGGCCAGCAGGTAGAACACGCTGACGACAATCGTGGATGTCGCCGCAGCGGTACGGACGGGCTTTTGGCTCATCCGAAACGCGACGACGTCGCCCATCGTGAAGCGTCCCGAGTTTCGCAGTGGCTCGGCGACCAGCAGCAGCGCGAGCAGCCAGGCCACGAGGAAGCCAATCGAATAGAGGAAGCCGTCAAAGCCAAACAGTGAGATCAGTCCGGCGATACCGAGGAAGCTCGCGGCGGACATGTAGTCGGCGGAGATGGCAAGACCGTTTTGAAAACCGTTGAGGCTTCCCCCGGCGTTGTAGAAGTCAGTGTCTTTTTTTGCCATCCGGGTCGCCCGGTACACCATCAGCAGGGTCGCCCCGACAAAAAGACTGAAGAGAATAATGGCGAGGACGTTGGACTCGATCATGCGTTGAGCTCACTTTCTACGCGATTCTTGAGCTCTGTTCCGGGGCCGTCGAGGTTCTTCGTGGAATATCGGTCATAGAGCCATGCAATGAGGAAGGTGGTGACAAACTGCAACAGCGCAAGAATGAAGGCGATGTTGACGTACCCGAAGACGAATGTCGAGACGAAGTCTCTGGCGAAGGTCGTCAGGAGAATGAACGAGAAATACCAGACGAGAAAGCCAATCGCCATCGGAAAGGCGAAGGAACGATACCGCCTGCGGTGTTGTTGAAACTCTTCTGAACGCTGGGCTTTGACCCACACGTCAGACTGATCGGTTGCCGTCATTGAACTCCCTTGTTCTGGCCCGGCGACTGCGGTGTCGCCGAGCGAAAATGGCACTTTCGACGACACTAGAGAAAATTTCACTTAATGTAAAGATTTTTTCTTGCCAGCCAAACCAGCGAAAAAGAGTTCCTCAACCAGGGGTAATCCACCCCGACTGAGTGCGGTGGAAGCGGCTACTTCGTGCGCGGCGAGAGAGATTCGGTAATACCCGCATCGACGAAGACTTCGAGTGTCCTCGTCTCGGCCAACGCATCGGCGCCGCTGGCGATACGGCCCGCCGCGGCCGCGACGGCGGCATAAATCAATCCGGTGAGAGATTCAGGGGATTCGACACCCAGTTGCCCGAGGGGACGGCCAAGCTGTTCCATAAATAGCCCGTGCATCGCACGAATCACCCCGATGGTGTCCGCGGGCAGTGACTGGTGCGAAATGGCCATAATCGCCTGGTGTTCACCGGTCGAGAGGTAGCCCACGCTGTAGTGAATCCACGCCCGGACGCGCTCCATGGGGTCAGAAATTCCCGCCAGGAGCCGATCGAGCTCGTTACCCAAATCGGCCATATCGTTGAGCACCAGTTCGGCGAGAACGTGAGAACTGGAGGCAAAGTACTGATAAACCGCCGGCCGGGATAATCCAGATGCTTGAGCAAGATGAGCCATGGTGACCGCTTCTGGTCCCTGTGTGGTCACGATGTGCTGGGCAATGCCGACAATCGCGTCACGGCGCGCGTCGGTTGTTGAGGGCTCTGGCACGTCCCCGATTATAAGGAGACCACCTGCCAAAACCCTCCACTAGGCCGGAGTGGCTGCGGCAGCAGCCGCTGCCGGTAAAGCCTTTTCTAGCTGCTCAAGATCGTCCGGGGTGTGGGCGGCTGAAACAAACCAGGCTTCAAAGGCTGAGGGGGGCAGGCTGATGCCCGAATCCAGTAGCGAGTGGAAAAAACGGCCAAAGGCGTCGGTGTCTTGGGTTTTTGCCTCGGCGAAGTTGGTCACCGGGGTGTCGGTAAAGAACACGGAGACGAGGTTGCCGGCGTATTGCACCTGGTGGTCCACACCCGCCGCGCTCAGGGCATTGTCGACAAGGCTGCCAACCTCGCGTGAAAACGAATCGAGGTGGTCGTAGACACCCTGGTCCAACCGGCGAAGGGTCTCCAAACCCGCGCGGGTGGCTACCGGGTTACCACTGAGGGTTCCGGCTTGATAAACCGGTCCCTCGGGGGCTAACTGGCCCATGATGTCAGCTGAGCCGGCCAAGGCGGCCAGGGGCATTCCCCCTCCAATGACTTTGCCGAAGCAGAAAATATCGGGAATATGTCCGGCCGGCTCGTCGACTAGTCCAAACCATCCAGACGGGGAGACACGAAACCCGGTCATCACTTCATCGCTTAAGACCAGTGCGCCACACTCTCTGGCCAAACCAAACAGCCGGTCCACAAAGGTCGGATCGGGTGGGACGACGCCCATATTGGCCGGTGCCGCCTCCGTGGCGACAACGGCGATGTTCTCACCGTGTTCGGCGAAGACCGCCTCCAACGCCTCGATGTCGTTATACGGCACCACCAGGGTGTCCTGGGTGTGGCCGGCGGGAACCCCCGGGGAGTTTGGCATGCCCAACGTGGCCACTCCGGATCCTGCCGCAACGAGCAAACTATCGAGGTGGCCGTGGTAGCAGCCGGAAAACTTGACGACTAAGTCGCGGCCGGTATGTGCTCGAGCAAGCCGTAGAGCGGTCATCACCGCCTCCGTTCCGGAGGAGACAAAACGGACACGCTCAACGGGGCCAATCCGGTGGATGATTTCCTCAGCCAACAGCACTTCGTGCGGGTGCGGGGCGCCAAAGCTCGTCGATTGGGCAATTGTTTCCTGCAGCGCGGCGACAACGTCGGGGTGCGCGTGGCCCAAAATCATCGGACCCCACGAGCCGACAAAATCCACATACTCATGACCGTCAATATCGACAACCCGTGAGCCGTGACCATCGACGAAGTACCGCGGTGTTCCTCCCACGGCCGAAAAGGCCCGAACCGGTGACGACACGCCCCCGGGGATGCTCCGCTGGGCCCGCTCGTGCCAGCCTGATGATGTCGTTGGGTTCTGGGTCACCAGCGCTCCTGTCTGATCCACTGGGCTGCTTCGAGGGCCCAATATGTGCAAATCATGTCCGCTCCGGCGCGGCGCACTGCCGTGAGAAGCTCCCGGATGGCTGTTTCTCGTTCAAATACCCCCTGTTGGGCGGCGATTTCGAGCATGGCGTGTTCGCCTGAGACCACATACGCGGCAACCGGAACACCTGAGATGTCCGCGGTGTCGCGGAGGATATCCAAATACGACCAGGCGGGCTTAACCATCACAATGTCCGCACCCTCGGCGAGGTCGAGGGTGACTTCGCGGTAGGCGTCTCGGCGATTGCGGTAGTCCTGCTGGTAGGTCGTCCGGTCACCTTCGAGAGTGGATTCCACGGCGTCGCGGAAGGGTCCATAAAAGCTGGAGGCAAATTTTGCCGAATAGCCGAGGATGGCGCGGTCGCTAAATCCCGATTGATCGAGTGCCTCTCGCACGGCTTGGACCTGACCGTCCATCATTCCGCTCAGACCCATCACGTCAGCGCCCGCTGCAGCTAATGAGACCGCCATCGTGCCGTAGAGCGAAATGGTCACGTCATTGTCGACATTTCCGTCGCGGTCGAGGACTCCGCAGTGGCCGTGACTGGTGAATTCATCCAGACAGACATCGGCCATGATGACCAGCTGACCCCGTGCGCGCTGGGCGGCGACAGAAACAGCCCGGTGGAGGATATTGGTCTGATCAAGGGCATGCTCACCGGTCTCATCACGATTAACGGGCACACCAAAGACCATCACGGCCCCCAGACCGGCCCCCACGGCATCGTCGATGAGACCCTCAAGGCTCTGAAGGCTGTGTTGGAAAACCCCCGGCAGCGAGGAGATGGGTTCGGGGGAGGCCAAACCTTCTTTGACGAAGATTGGCAAGATCAAATGGCGAGGCTCCAGCGTGGTTTCGGCGACGAGCCGTCGAATGGCGCTTGTGCGTCGCAGGCGCCGAGGACGCTCCAGGGGGGCCGTCATCGCTGCACCGCCGGAACAGACTCCACGGTCTTGGCAACAGATTCGGCTGTTGAATCGGGGGAGACCGCTGCAACGCTCAGTCCCTGTTTCGCCATCTCCTCCGCCGTTGTTGGTCCGGTGGCGAGGTAGCGAATCGCCGCGGGCGCTTCGGGGTGAAAGTGGACAAACGCCCGGACAGCACTGGGGGAGCGAAAAAGCACGTGAGTCACGTCATGATCATCAAGTGATTGCGCGGTCAGCGGCGGTGACTTGGTGATTTCCGTGGAATAGAACACCTCTTCGAGAACCGAAAATCCCTTCGGGATCAGGGTGTTCGGGATTGAGCGCATCGAGATCGAGCCGGAGGGAACCAGGACAAGTCCTGCTTTGTGCCCGGCGAGGAGGTCAGCAAGCACCCGGGAGGTGCCCTCGCCGGGCGTGAGGACGTCGTCGACACCCAACTGCCGTGCTGCCTGGGCAGTGGACTCTCCGATGGCCGCCACCCGAACAGACGGCGATGATGCCAGTGCCGCCGAAATGGCACCATCGGGTAGTTGGCGCGACCAGAACTCCAGGGCGTTGAGCGAAGAGATAACCAGCCAGGAAGCTTTGGAGTCAGAAATTGCCTCCAGCAGGCGCGTGGCTCCGTCTGGATTATCCACCTGGGTGATCTGAAGGTAGGGGTCAATTAGGCCCTCTATCGCGCGGGTGGCCAATGCCGCCTGGTCCACCTCGTTGCGGTTAGCTCGAATCAACAGCACTTTCACGCGAGCCCCACTCTCTGTGCCAACTCACTCTGGCGCAAGCTGGCCGAGAGCTCAACGGACCAGGCTCGCATCTCCTGTGGTGCTCCCAGCACACGCGCACCCGAAATCGCCTCAACGTCACCGGTGTTGGGGTCGGCTAATTCTGCCTGGATCGTGAGTGTCCCCTGGGAGATTGTCGCGAGCGCCGAGACGGCGGAGTGACACCCTGCCTCCAAACCCAGCAGAATTCCCTGCTCAGCGGCAGCAATCACGCGGGTGATGGGGTCGTCTAGTGCCCCAACCAGTTCGAGTGTTGGCCCATCATCGCCGCGCGTTTCGATTGCCAGAATTCCTTGGCGCGGCGCCGGGAGGAAAGACTCCAGAGCCAGTTCGTGACTGATCTGCTCGACAAGACCCGCCCGAATCAGCCCCGCCTTGGCCAACACCGTCGCCTGGTACTGCCCAGAGCGCACCTTGTCGATGCGGGTGGTGATGTTGCCGCGGATATCCGCCACAGCCAGATCGGGTCGGGCCCGCCGGATACTCGCTGCTCGCCGCGGTGACGAGGTGCCAATCCGCGCTCCAGGACCGAGGGCGTCAAGGTGGACGTTGTCCGAGGAGACCAGCACGTCGACGGGGTCCTCGCGGGGCGGTACGGCGCCGAGGGCAATATCGGGATGGTCTGCTCCCGGGAGATCTTTCATCGAGTGGACGATGAGGTCGACCTGGCCGGCCAGCAGGGCATCGCGCAGGGCGGAGACGAAGATGCCCGGGGTGGGGGCAGTGTGGAGGGCACCGGTGAAGCGATCGCCCTCGGTACTGATGATCACCTGCTCGATCGTCAGGTTTGGATGCTCCGCCTGGAGTGCCGCGGTGACTAGTCCGGTTTGAGCCAGCGCGAGTCTGCTGCCGCGCGTGCCCACACGGATCACACGGCCAGTCATGATTCGTGGGGCTCGAGGTCAAACAGCAGGCTCAGAGCCTGGGCGTATTCGTCTTCTCGGCCCTCTTTCGCAAGGTCCCTGGCGCGAATGGTCGGAGTATGGAGTACCGCGCGAGTGATTCGGCGAACTGCACGCTCAACTAACCGCGCGTGGTCCGCATCGAGGGTGCGCCGGGCTTGAGCGAGTTCTTGTTCCACCCGGGAGTCAATATCGGCCCGCAGCGCCGTGATGAGCGGGTCGACCCGCCTGGTGCGCTCGTTGTTGTCAAAGTGGGAGGCGGCATCTTCTACCAAGCGCTCGGCGTGGAGAAGGGCCTCACGGTGCTGCACCGGGTTGTGCTCGCGCAGAGTATCCAGGGTGATCAGCTCGCAGCGCTCCCAGCTGGCAACCACCGGGTCCACATCGGGTGAGAGGGCCACATCGATGATGGTGAGCGTCTCACCGGATAGCCGCGTTGAGAGTGCCTTGTGAATATGGTTGGCCGTGAGGGCATAACCAGGTTGCCCACTAGCGCTAATGACCCAATCAGCCCGGCGCAGCGCTAATTCGAGGTCCTCGGCTGTGACCGCGTCAATCCCGTGTTGGCTGGCAAAGACTTCGGCGCGGCCAGAGCGCGAATACACCGAAATTCTTTCGATTCCACGTTTTTTTAGCGCCGTGGTCACCACTCGGGCGTACGCACCGGTCCCCACAATGAGCGCTGAGTGCTCTGCGATGTCACGGTCGCGTGCGCTGGCTAGCTCGACAGCGGTGTGGATGATGGAGCGACCAGACCGCCCGACACCGGTCGTGCCGGCAACCGTTTTGGCGACCTGCTGGGCATGCTGGAACATGCGGTTGAGTCTCGCGGTGGTGAGGCCCGCAGAGTGCGCATCGGAAAAAGCCCGCCGGATTTGACCAGTAATTTCACTCTCCCCGGCGACCATCGACTCCAGTCCGGAGGTAACCGCAAAGAGGTGTCGCGCAACGCTACCCCCGGAGAGGACACGGAATACCGCCGACACGTCTGACGTTGTCAGACCCGCTGCTGCCGCGATGGACTCAATCAGCCAGGGCAGGGCGTCGCTCGGGTGTGACGTGTCGAGGTAGAACTCCGCACGGTTGCACGTGAGGACGGTGACCATTCCGTGGACGTCGGAGGGCCGCTGCTGCGCGGCGCTCGCCAGGGCCGGCGCAGACGCCTCCACCTTCTCAAGAAGCGTCAGTGGAGCGTCGACGAAGTCTGCTCCGAGAAAGACGATGGCCACGCGCTCACGCTAACCCCCAGGGGGGATCGGCGAGCTGACACGGTGTCAGCTGCGTTGGGCGGTAAGAAGCGGACACTTAGGGGGTGACTGGTGTGCTCGATTCGGCGATGGTGCGTCAGCTCCATCGCCAGGCCTCAACCCCTCGCCCGGTGTGGTTTATGCGCCAGGCGGGTCGTTCGTTGCCCGAATATCGCGCTCTGCGGCAGCGCTTTGGCATGCTCGAGGCATGCCTCACGCCGGAGGTTGCCGCCGAAATCACTCTTCAGCCGGTTCGACGTCACGGTGTCGACGCCGCGGTGTTCTTTTCTGACATTGTCGTACCGCTCAAACTGGCAGGCATCGCTGTCGATATTCAGGCCGGTGTCGGGCCGGTCATCGACAACCCCATCCGCACCCCAGCCGATATCACTCGTCTAACCCCACTCGACCCCGACGCCCTCGCGCCTATCCGCGCGGCTGTGGCCGAAACGGTAACCCACTTGGGTGATACCCCACTGGTGGCATTTGGCGGGGCTCCGTTTACTCTGGCGTCCTATCTGGTTGAGGGTGGCCCGTCAAAAGATCTTCCCGCCAGCCGATGGTTGATGGCCCACGAACCCGAGACGTGGGCTGCTGTGTTGGAGTGGTGTGCGCAGATCACCGCCGCCTTCATTTCCGCCCAGGTGGAATCGGGAGCCTCGGTCTACCAAGTGTTTGACTCCTGGGCGGGCAAATTAGACCCCACTGAGTACCGCCGTTTCACAAAGCCCCACTCGGCGAGTTTGTTTCAGCAGCTTGGCGCCCGACGAGATGAGCGTGGCCGCCAGATTCCGGGGATTCACTTTGGCCTACACACCGGCCCGATTTTGTCCGACATGGTGGAGGTGGGCGCCAGCGCGATTGGCGTTGACCACACGATGAGCCTCGCGGAGGCCAACCAAATTCTCACAGGAGCAGTTCCGCTCCAGGGCAATATTCACGTCGACATGCTCACCGCGCCCTGGGAGCAACTGCGAAACCATATCGACCAGGTTCTCCGCGATGGTCTCGAGGCTCCCGGTCACGTCGTCAACCTCAGTCACGGGGTGCCAAAAGATACCGACCCCGACGTTCTCACTCGAATCGTTGACTACATTCACGAGGCCACCGCCTGATGATCGACCGGGTTGTTATTGGCGGTGGCCTATCCGGCATTTTCGCTGCCCTGCGTGCCAGTGACGCTGGTGAAACCGTCACGTTACTGGAGGCCTCCGGCAGCCTCGGTGGTGGCCTGCGTGGTGTTGATGTGGATGGGTTGGTTCTCGACGCTGGGGCCGAATCGTTTTCGGTGGTCTCGCCCGAAATGGCGACTCTGCTCGCTGATTGGGGTTTTGCACACTCGCTGGTGCGCCCCGCGCAGAAGGCGGCTCACATCGTGCTGCCCGATCGGATTGTTCCTATCCCGCGCGGAGTGATGGGGATTCCTGCTGGGCGCGAGGAGCTTGGAGCGTCACCGGCCCTGGAGCCAGAAGCCATTAGCGATGCGATTGCCCGCGATAGTCAACCGTGGCAGGTGCCCGAGCAGGTGAGCGTCGCCGAGCTTGTGCGCCTGCGACTCGGCGCAGCCGTTTACGACAACATCGTCGCACCGGTAGTCAGCGGAGTCTGGGGCTCATCGGGTGAATTCCTTGATGCACACAGTGTTTTTGCTGAATTGCTCGAAGCGGGCGCCGAGTATGGGTCACTTTTGGACGCTGCCGCACATCTGCGCGGCAACTCCCCAGCGATGGGCCAAGCTGTCCAGTCGGTTCGCGGTGGACTCCACACGATTCTTCCCCGGTTGGAGGAGATGCTAGACCAGAGGGGAGTCTCCGTCCTAGTCAACTGCCCGGTCGAGCGAATTGAGCCCCACGGCGCGGGGTGGCTCATTACCGCACCCGTGAGTTCTCAGGCCTCCCGGGTCAGCATTGGGGTTGGCCCCCAGGCGTTGCAGAATCTCCTCGATCCCCTCTTGGGAGTCGAGCAGGGCTTTGTGGCCCCACGGGCAATCCCCAGTCGCGTGGCCCTCGTTAGTCTCCACGCCCCACAGCTGGATACCGCACCACTGGGGACCGGGGCACTGGTTGCCGATGGGGTTGGTGGTGGCGTCAAGGCACTCACCCACGTCAACGCCAAATGGGATTGGTGGTCAGATCACCTTCCGGCTGGGCGTCACCTCGTGCGCTTTAGCCTTCGTGCCGGCCAAGAAACTGTCGCGGTGGACGATGTTGTTGCCGAGGCGTTGGAGCGGTTTTTTGACCTCGGCGCTGATCGCATCCGTGATGTCGTCAGCGTTGATTGGCCTGATGTTTTGGCAGTCCCGACGCCGGAGGGTCACAACGGAGTGGATTACTACCGTCGCGATCTTTCTGGGCGGGGTGTGGATTTAGTCGGTAGCGCGATTACCGGCTCTGGAATTTTGCGACTTGCCAAACATCACCTCGCTACACAGAAAAAGGAGGAAGACCGTGTCGCTATCGGTTGACGACATCAACGACACCATCCGCTACACAAACTGGACGGCCTTTAAGATCACCGGCGGTGTCGAGTCGGTTGATCAGGCGATCAGCCAGTGGGAGCACCTCGTTGCCTCCTGGGCTGATTCGGACATCACGCTTCGCGGCGCATACGACCTCGCCGGTTTCCGCGGCGATGCTGATGTGTTGCTGTGGATTCACGCGCCGGAAGCAGCGCAGATTCAGCAAGCTCTGCACCAGTTTGAGGACACCGCAATGGGCCGCAGCACGGAACAAACCTGGTCGGGCATGGCCCTGCACCGCCCGGCGGAGTTCAACCGTCGCCACGTGCCGGGTTTCATGATGGGTAAAGAAGCCGCGCAATGGTTGTGCTTCTACCCCTTCGTTCGCTCCTATGAGTGGTATCTACTCGACGAATCAGAACGCCGGGAGATGCTCGTGGAGCACGGTAAAGAAGGCTCGCGCTACACCTCGATTATTTCCAGTACGGTCGCCTCCTTTGGTTTAGGCGACTACGAGTGGCTGCTTGCCCTCGAATCGGATGTCCTCCACGACATCGTCGACATGATGCGTGATCTTCGTTACACCAAAGCCCGATTGCACGTCCGGGAAGAAGTGCCCTTTTTTACCGGTCGTCGCACCACACCAACTGAGCTGGGAGAACTATTTTCATGAGCTATGACGCGATTTTGTTAGCTTCCTTCGGCGGGCCGGAAGGTCCCGACGAGGTCATGCCGTTTTTGGAGCGGGTCACCGCGGGCCGGGGTGTGCCCTACGAGCGTCTGGTGGACGTCTCGCACCACTACATGGCTCTCGGTGGGGTGAGCCCCATCAACCAGCAAAACCGTGAACTACTGGCCGCCCTGCAGGAGCGCTTTCCGCAGCGCGGCATCGACCTGCCAATTTATTTTGGGAATCGAAACAGCGAGCCCTACTTCGCCGATGTGGTCCAGCAGATGTATGACGATGGCCACCGGCGGGTCCTCGCCTGGGTGACCTCCGCGTATTCCTCCTATTCGGGCTGTCGTCAGTACCGGGAGAACTTCTACAAGGCACTCCAAGACACCGACCTGGTCGGCAAAATGACCATCGATAAAGTGCGGCACTATTTCGACCACCCCGGTTTTGTCACCCCGGTGGCTGAAGACTTGGCCCGGGCGCTCACCGAGATGAACTCTGAGGGTGTGGGCACCGATGATGCAGTGATCATGTTTGCCACCCACTCTGTTCCCAACACCATGGGAGAGACCAGTGGCCCCCCGGCACGCCGCGGGGAATTTGCCCAACCCGGTGGCGCCTACGCCGCTCAGCACCTTGCCGCTGCGGCGTTAGTGATTGAGGACATCGAGCGGCGAGGGGTCGCTGCCCCGGATTGGGAGCTGGTCTACCAGTCGCGAAGCGGAAGCCCAGAGATTCCCTGGTTGGAGCCCGATGTGAACGACGCGATTCGCGAGGCCAAAACGCGGGGCAAAAAAGCGGTCTTAGTATCGCCACTGGGGTTTGTCAGCGACCACGTCGAGGTGATTTGGGATCTGGACAACGAAGCCAAAGAGACGGCCGAAGAGGAAGGCCTTTGGTTTGCCCGAACCGCAACAGCGGGGACCCATAGCGCCTTCGTTGATGGCATCTGTGACCTCATTCATGAGCGGATTTCGGATGCAGAAAAGGTCGCCCTGTCGGAGCTCGGCCCATGGCCGGAATTCTGCGCCATCGGCTGTTGCCCCAACAGTCGTCGCGAGTTGCCCACCGTCGCCGAAGCCAGCGCCTAAGCAGCTAACGCATCGATCGTTATTGACTTTTTTCTGTTCGTAACCTGAGCTACCGTGCCCAGGATGTCCTCGTGGCGCTGCGTTACCAGAATGCTCCCTTTATCCGGGCCGCGTCGCGCAGGGTTCCACAGCAGCACGGGAAGCAAAGTTTTCGGCAGGTCTGCTCGCAACGAGGATTAGTCTCGAGATGCCTGCAAAGGTGAGAACTTCAGCCAGGCCGAGAGTGTCAGGACGATGAGAGCAAAGCCGAAGGCGAGGTCCTCAACCGGTGCGAAAGCTAGACGCAGGCCCAGGATCATCTCGGGGTCGTATTGGACGATCTCCCGGGACGTGAGCCAGCCGTTGGTGATCAGTTGGAAAAACACCAAAATTCCCCAGGCGAACCAGAATCGCCCCTGGCTAAGGAGCCGGGTGCGCAGAATGAATAAATCGAGCACAACGGCCGCGGCAACGGCGGAGATCGCTAAGAGCGTGTAGGTCACGCGGAGGCCCTCTCGCGCATGATGGACAAGAACCGCGTCACGCCCTCGAGGGTGAGCACCGCAGCGATCGGGATGATGATGAAAAAGAGGTACTCCTCGAGGGGAATATTCAGCGGTCCAATAATGCCTAGCATCTGGGAGCGATCAAAAAACCAGTGGCCCTGCGCGATGGCGTAGGCATCCCACAGGATAAACGGGGGAGCGGCGATCGCGACGGTCGCGAGAAGACGTCGCGGATTGCGGTAGACCCGCAGATCGAACGCCCATTCGAGCCAGCCCGAGGCGATGAGCACAAAGCCCAACATCGCCATGTAGGACCATTCGAGCACCAGGCAACACTATCCCGATTTTGCTCCAGATTAGGCTGGAGGTATGCACGAGTCGCTGGAGAGAATCTTCCGCAACACCCGCACCGTCTCCACGGTGGCAGCCTGTGTCACCGCGATTGTTGCCGGTCTTCTGCTAGCCGCAGGAATTGGGGGCTCAGCCACCTGGCAGGTGTGGTTGGCCGTCATTGCCCTAGCGGTGGGCATCCCCCACGGGGCGATGGACCACCTGGTGAGTGTTCCGGATTTCAACCCGGTGAAAATGTCGGTCTTTATTGCCGCCTACCTTGCTGTGGTGGGCCTCGCCGTGGCGGCGCTGCTGGTGTGGAATGTGCTGGGATTTGCCCTCGTTGTTCTCATGAGTGCCGTCCATTTTGGGATCGGTGACGCCGCGTTTATTCGCACCCTCGCCGAATCACGCGGGCAGGCCACGCGGGCGCCCTGGTGGGTCTATGCCATTCCCGCCGGGGCCCTTCCCGTTGTTGTTCCGCTAACGACCGACCAGGCCAATGCCGCTTTGGAATTTGTTAATCCCGCGCTCCGGGATTGGCACCAGGGCTTTGGTCCGCTCGCTTTCTGGCTCAGTGTCGGCTCAGGCGCCATCGCCCTGGTGTGGCTGCTGGCTGTGGGTCAGCGCCGGGATGCACTCGATCTGGTTGCCCTGGGTGCCCTATCTCTGCTCGCGCCCCCGCTTGTGGCTTTCGCTGTCTACTTTG
>CBFHWA010000029.1:0-13786 GCA_965659525.1 Pontimonas sp. | reverse complement strand
GTACCTGGATCCTGCGGGAGATGATCCTCGTCGTTTGCATTCCCTTCCGGCGCCACCTACACTCGAAGAGCTGTCAATCCAGCGCGGCCCCATCGTTTAGCGGCCTAGGACGCCGCCCTTTCACGGCGGTAGCACGGGTTCGAATCCCGTTGGGGTCACGTATAATTCAATATCGCAAGGCCCTGTGGCGCAGTTGGTTAGCGTGCCGCCCTGTCACGGCGGAGGTCGCGGGTTCAAGTCCCGTCAGGGTCGCAAATCAAAGAGCCCCCCAGTGGGGCTCTTTGATTAGGGTAGGAAACTACTCACGGCTCTGTAGCTCAGTTGGTAGAGCGTTCGACTGAAAATCGAAAGGTCACCGGATCGATGCCGGTCGGAGCCACCACAAGAACGTGTTCGTCAGGCAGTTGAGCCGTAGCACTGTCGCGCTGCTTCGCCGCTCGTGCCGATAGCCTCACCCAATTCACGCCAGGAAAGCTGCTGTTAGCAGGCGGCGCGGATAGCTTCTGCCAGTTCGCGCTCCGCCATGTCGCGCTGCCAGGTGGCAAGCTTCACCGCCATCGTCGGGGAAAGCAAAGCATCTGCATCACCGGGTCGGGGTTCGTAGTGTTCGAAGCTGTCGGCGAGCGCTGACGCTGTGGCCTCCAGAACACCACCACGGGGTAAGCCCAAAACGACAGTGGCGGTGTCACGCAGGTGCTGAAGTTTGGCCGCTAACTACCGGCCCGCATCGACACGGTCGTCAAACATGCTGGCCCGAGGAATACGCCCTGACGATGCGGTTACTGGCGATTAGTGAACCACCGAGCACGGCCGGGATTCCCCCGCCGGGGTGAACGCTCGCGCCCACTCGCCACAACCAGCGGTGTCGAATTCCGCGGTAGCCGGGCCGGTGGAACGGACCCGACTGCCACCAGGGCCGCCCTGCGCCATAGAGCGCACCACCCACGGCACCGAAGGTTTCGAAGTATTCGGGGTGGAGGATCTGGTAGTCCTCGACCAGGTCCGACCATTTCGCGTCGATACCCATCACATCCAGGGAGCGCTGCAATTCGGAGGCCACCCAGTCGTCGCCGACGGTGGCGGACTCACCGTTGGCGGGTGCGGTGAGCAGGAACGCCGCGGTGGCTTTGTCGTTGGGGTAGATATGTCCGGTCTTGTAGTAGTTAACAAACGCCATCGTCTGCTTCGGGATGCGACGGTTTAAGACACTGTCAAAGAGCTCATCCGGGTCCTCGGGTAACACCACCGAGTGGGTGACAGTGTCGTCGGGAAGGTCCTCGTGAAGGGTGGCAAACACGGCCACCCCCGAGCAGGAGAGATTGCTGGGGTCGGGCCGGGGGTGGCCCATTAGTCGCTCGAGTACTCCCGCATCGAGGGCACTAATGACCACATCGGCCTCATAGTGGCCCTGGTCGGTTGTCACCGACTTGTTAGCCACTTCGGTGGCCGCCTCACCGAGGTGAAAAGTGGCGCCAGCGTGTTCGGCCAAGCGGTGGAGGGAATGGGCGATTTCCCACACCCCGCCGGTGGGCACGTAGACACCCTCATCGGCCATCACCGCGGGCATGGTGGCATAGAGCGCGAGGGTCTGCTCGGGGGAGACGCCGGCGTTTAGCGTGTGGATGGCGATGATGTCGCGAAGTGGTTGGGGGAGGTCTTCGCGGTGATCGAGATAGGCCTGCGTGCTTAAGTGCCGGCCATAGGACGACACGAGCTTTCCCGCCGGTGCCATCACCCCCGCGCTGAGTGGATCAGTGGTGAGCAGGTCGGTAATCGCCGGGCCCAGTTGTGCGTGCTCGGCCTGGAATGCCGCCCACGCTTCAGCCCAGGGGTGGTCGCTGGCAACGGGGATATCGGTGACATGCCCGCGGTAGAAATACCGGCCCACTTCGGCCAAACGCTCAAGCTGCAAACCGGCGATGTCCCTGGCCGGAGTGCCCTCGCCGAGGCTGTCATAGCGGTCAAAAAACCGCTCCAGCACTCCCGGAAAGGTCACCAGAGACGGACCGGTGTCGATGCGCTGACCGGCGACACTAATCCGCCGGGATTTGCCCCCCACCCACTCGTTTCGCTCCAGGACGGTGACGTCAAAGCCGGCGCGGGCAAGCAGCGCGCTGGTGGCGAGGCCACCCAGCCCCGCGCCAATGATGACCACGCGAGTGGTCATCCGGGATAACCGCCAAAGGTCAGTCCCACAACCAGCTGGAATCCGGCGACAGCACCGGCAACATAAGGAAAGGCTACGGAGAAGCGGTAGAGGTCACGGGCTTTAGCGGTGGTGGGCTCTCGCCACAGCGCGATCACCAACCACCCGGCAATGGCGGCGTTGACAATGGCGACGGGCCAGTTGACCAGGGCGAACAACACGGTGGAGATCACCCAGAAGACACTCGACCAGACCAGAGCGCCTTTGGTGCCAAAGGCGACCGCCGTGGTGCGAATGCCCGCATCGGCGTCTTCGTCGATGTCTTGGATGGCGTCGTAGACGTGCTTGGCCATACTCCAGGCCATCAATCCGATGGCAGCCGCCCAGATGGGTTGCTCACCAAGCGCGAAGGGGACGAACACCAATGGGTAGGCGTAGTCGGTATTGGATACCGAATCCCAGACGGGCCGTCCTTTAAAGCGCAGGGGCGGTGAGGAGTACTGCCAGAACGAAAACGCGTAGGCCAGCATCCACGCCCAGGCGGGCCAGGGCAGTGTGGTGATGAAGTAGACGAGGAAGGGCAGGTTTGTCAGCACAACGCCCCAGGCGATGGGGCGAACTTCGGCGTCGACAATTTTTGCCCCGCCGTAGCCGCCTTTGCGGGCATTGGGGTCATCGGTGTCGCGGTCGAAAATGTCGTTAATGCCGTAGATGAGCAGGTTAAACGGGAAGGTCACCCAGATGAGGATCGGCAGGATCTCCCACGTCCACAGGTAGCCCGAGAGCCACATGGCAATAACCGTTGTCCCGATCGTGTTGACCCACAACACGGGCCGGGAAATTTCCACGAGACGGCGGATCACTCCCTCAGCCTAGACCCCTGGACCGCGGGCTGATTCCGGGTCTTTCTGAGCCCAAAAACGGGAAAAACAGGGTGGCCAGGAAATTAAACCGGCTATAGTTATCCCGGGAGGGATGTGTCGTGGATCACGCAAAAAAGTCGGCGCCGCTTGCACCGCGCCGGGTACTCGTCTTCGAGCCAGACGGCCTGATCCGTGACCTGCTCGTCCATTCGCTTCGCTCCCGACACTTTGTCGTAGAGGGCGCGCCGACACCACAAATTGCCTGGTCAGAACTTGTTGCCCTCGACCCCGACGTCGTCATCCTGGAAATCGATATCGACTCCTGCGAATCCGGTGTTTCCCTCGGGGAGGCCATCGCGCAGAGCTCCCCGGGTGTGGGACTAGTGTTCCTCACCCACGTCGACCACCCACGCATCGTCGAGCCCCAACGCTCCGACCTGCCCGCCGGTTCTGCCTACCTGCACAAGTCGCGCATCGTGGGCGTTGACGACATCGTCGATGCAATGGAGGCTGTGTTGCACGAATCAGCCACCATTCCCCGTCACGACCGGCAATATGCTCCCGGTTGGATGGACCTCTCCCCGCCCCAAATCGACGTCTTACGCCTCATCGCCGAAGGCCACTCAAATCGCGAAATTGCGGAACTTCGCGGAACCCAGGTGCGCTCAGTCGAAGCACTCATCGGTCGCACCTTCGACCAGCTCGACATCGACAGCAGAGGAGCCGAAGGCAATCGGAGGGTTCTCGCCGCCCGGCACTACCTGCTGGCCAGCACGCCGCGGGGGGCCGAGCGGACTAGTTTGCCGATGTAGGAAAAAGAGGCCCGCGGAAGGTTTTGTGTTGGGCCGACTGGGCGACTGGCTTCACGACGACATGGTCAAGGTTGACATGCGCGGGCAGCTCCAGGGCCGCGGCAATCGTCGCGGCAACATCATCGGCCGTGAGTGGCCGGTCCACATCGGCGTACACCGCGGCGGCGCGACCGGCGTCGCCAGCGAAACGCTTGAGGGCGAACTCGTCGGTCTTGACCATTCCGGGGGCAATATCGATCACCCGGATGGGCTCGCCGTTTAGCTCCAAACGCAGCACCTGCATCATCGCGTGGGCGGCGTATTTTGCGGCGTTATAGCCACCGCCACCCTCATAGGGGGTGAAACCGGCCGTTGAGGTCACCGTGAGAATGTCAGCTCCGCCGCGGTTGTTGGCGGCCTGTCGAAGCAGCGGCAAAAACGTGGAGATCATGCGCTTAACCCCGATGACGTTGACCTCATACATCCACCGCCAGTCGTCGATGGAGCTCGCCTCAACCGAATCCATCCCCGCTGCGCCGCCAGCGTTATTGATCAACACGTCGACTCCGCCATCTGCGCCCAGCACTGCCGCGAGGGCATCAACCTCGGCATCCGAGGTGACATCGCAGACGTGGGCGTCAATAGCGGGGTGCTGGGCCAGCTCGCTCAGCCGATCCGCTCGTCTGGCAACAGCCAGGACCCGAGCCCCGCGATCGGCCAACATCGTCGCCGTTGCCTGGCCGATTCCCGAGCTTGCCCCGGTGATCAGGATGCGTTTGCCCTCGAGGGGCCTGTGCGTTGACACCGGTTAACTCCCGCTGATTTAGAGCGACTTCACGGCACCCAAGACTTTGGTCAGCGAATCTTTCGCATCACCAAAGAGCAGGGTGGTGTTTTGCTCAAAGAGCAGTTCGTTTTCAATGCCCGCGAAGCCCGGACGCATGGAGCGCTTGAGGAACACCACCTGGCTGGCCTCACCCACGTCGAGAATCGGCATGCCGTAGATGGGTGATCCGGGGGTGGATTTCGCCGCGGGATTGACCACGTCGTTTGCCCCCACAACTAGTGCCACATCGGCATTTTTAAACTGCGGGTTGACCTGATCCATTTCCACCAGCAACTCGTAGGGCACATTCGCTTCAGCCAGCAACACGTTCATGTGTCCGGGCATCCGGCCTGCCACCGGGTGCATGGCGTAGACGACTTCGATTCCCTTGGACTCCAGCGACTGTTGCAGCTCCGAGATGGTGTGCTGAGCCTGAGCAACGGCGAGGCCGTAGCCGGGAACGATGATGACCTTATTGGCGTAACCCAGCAGGATGGCAACATCTTCTGCGGAGCTTGAGCGGACCGGACGATCCGACATCTCTGTCGAACCCGCCGTGGTCCCACCCTTGAATGCACCGAAGATGGTGTTCGACACACTGCGGCCCATGGCTTTGGCCATTTCCTGAGTGAGGATCGTTCCACTGGCGCCAACCAGGGTTCCACCCACCAGCAGCAGGGTGTTGCCCAGCACCAGACCGGAGGCCGCCACGGCCAAACCGGTGAGCGCGTTGAGCAGTGAAATGACAATCGGGACGTCAGCGCCACCCACGGGCAACACCACGAGCACACCGCCGAGCAGACCCAACCCCATCAGCGCAATCGCCCAGGGGTAGCTCTCATCGGCGATGACGAAGTAGGCACCCAGCAGGGTCACGAGCACCAGTGCGCCCATCACAAACTGTTGACCGGGGAAGGTCACCGGACGAGTCGTCATGAGTTCCTGGAGTTTCAAGAACGTGATGATGGACCCGGAGAAGGAGACCGAACCGACAAAGACGGTGAAGGCCACCGCAATGAGGAAGCCCAGGCTGTCAGCGTGGGAGAGCTCCAGCAGTGCCACCACGGCGGCGGCGCCACCGCCGACGCCGTTAAACAGCGCGACAAGCTGGGGCATCTGGGTCATTTGAACTACGCGCGATGCCGGTACCGAAATCACGGCACCGATGATGATCACGGCAATAATCCAGCCGATGTAGTCCAGGTCATTGGAGAGGAAGACGGTGACCACACCGATGACGGCACCGGCTGCACCCAGCAGGTTTCCTCGGCGGGCCGACTTCGGCGAGCTCAGTCCCTTCAGGGCGAGGATGAACAAGACGGCGGCAACCAGATAGGCCAGCGCCGTAATCGTGGGGGGAAGGATGTTCATTTGCCCGCTCCTTCCGTCGCCTTGCTGGGTTTGTTCTTACCCGAGAACATCTCCAACATTCGGTCGGTGACGACGAAACCTCCCACGAGGTTCACCGTGGCCATCAGAACCGCAAAGAGTGCCACGGCGAGGATGAAGGCGTTGGGCGCCTGGCCGGCGACGAGAATTGCCCCCACGAGGATGATCCCGTGGATCGCATTCGCGCCCGACATCAGCGGTGTGTGCAGGGTGCTGGAGACTTTCGAGATGACCTCGAATCCGACAAACACCGACAGGACGAAGAACGTCAGCAGGGTGATGGGATCCATTACTTGGCCCCCTTCTTCGTGGAGGCAAGCGCCTCGCGGGTGGGTTCGTGGGTGATATCGCCGTCTCGTGTCAGGCACGCCCCGGCGACGACTTCGTCGTCAAAGTCGGGGGTGACCGACCCGTCAACGGTCATCAACGCTAAGAGGTTGGCGATGTTTTTGGCATAGAGCTTGGAGGCGTCAGAGGCCATCGTGGAGGGAACATCTTTCATCCCCACGAGGGTTGCCGCGCCTTTCCCGCCCTGGACTTTCACCGCGGTGTCTTTACCGGCAACAGAGCCTTCGACGTTTCCGCCGGTTTCCGCGGCGAGGTCGATGATGACGCTGCCGGGTTTCATATCGGCCATCATCTTTTTCGTGATCAACCGCGGGGCGGGCCGACCGGGGATCGCGGCAGTGGTGATGATGATGTCCGCGTTGGTGACATACGGGGTGAGCAGTTCCTGCTGGCGCGCCTGGCGGTCCGTGGAGAGCTCTTTGGCGTAACCACCCTGACCGTCGGCTTCCGCGTCGAGATCCAATTCGATGAACTGGCCTCCCATGGAGCGCACTTCGTCAGCGGAGGCCGATCGCACGTCATAGGCCTGAACTTTGGCACCCAGTCGCTTCGCCGTAGCAATGGCCTGGAGTCCGGCGACGCCGGCTCCCAGGACCAGAACGTTGGCCGGGGGGATGGTTCCCGCCGCTGTCATGTAGAGGGGGAAGAACCGGGGGAAGCGAGTGGCTGCTTCGAGGACGCAGCGGTACCCGGCAACCAACGCTTGGGATGTCAGGGCGTCCATTGATTGGGCGCGAGAAATACGCGGCACAAGCTCCAGGGCGAAGGAGGTGACTTTTTTCTTCGCCAGTGCTTGAACGGTGGGGCCTTCAGAGGCGGGCGATGCCAATCCCACCGTGATGGTGCCGGCTTTGAGTTTCGTAACCGTCGTGCTCGCCAGTGGCCTCACGTGGGTGAGCACATCGACTTTGGCGACATCGAGCGTGGCGACGATTTTCGCGCCCGCTGCTTCGTAGTCCTTATCGGGATAACCCGCGGCTACTCCGGCGCCTTTGTGGACGTGAACACTCAGGCCCATATCGACGAGCTGTTTCGTGGTTTCGGGTGTTTGCGCGACGCGCTTTTCACCTGTTATTGGTTCGGTGGGGACACCGACAATCATCTTGTTCTCCCGGCTTCGCTCACACTGCGCCCTCGCAGTGCCCTTCGGACAGCGACAGGCTTAACGTAGCAGAGGAAACTAACGCACTTCGGTGTGGGCGTCTCCCACCCGGGTGGTGCCACGTCGAATGGGAGCCTCCTGTTGACGGTGGCGCCGATGTAGCCACAGTGCCGCCAGGCCAAGACCAGTCGCGACGACGGCGAGAACGATTCCCAGAACAACTGCCGACTCATTCGTGATGAGGGAAACGAGCATGCCCGCACGTTACCAGAAACTAAAGTGATGTCAGATAGAGTCGAGCACCCGTTCGACGTGGGCCTGAATCATCTCGTCTCTCCTGGCCACCAGGCTCGGAATTTTCGACGACGGCAAATGCTGTCCGGCATTCCACACCGATACCCCCAGTGTCGACCAGGCGATGCTCGAGGCCGTAGCAACAATATTTGGCACGGTGGCGTCTTCAGCCAAAAACTGCTCACCCAGTGACTGCAGGTCCACTGTCGAAGGGTCAGTGACGATGCCATCGCGCAGGTCGCGCACTAACAGCCCCAACCGGATGATGTTGTTGGCAAATAACTCCCGCATCTGAGGGCCATACCTTTGTTCCACCAGGTCACTGATGTGTTGGCTACTCGAGGGGTAGTTCAAGATGCCACCCCAACCTCCCAGTTCGCGCGTGCCCTCAATCTGTTGAACAATCCACGCCCGCAGTCGCTCCCGCGGAGTCGAGGGCGCCTGAGAAACGGCCTCCCACAAACTGTCGATATAGCGCGCGTAGACAAAGAACGCGGTTTCTGCCAACAGGGCATCACGGCTGCCGAAGTAGTGGTTGACCATCGGGTGGGTCACACCGAGGCGGTCACACACGCTCGAGGTGTTGAACTCGGTAGGACCAGCAGTGGCGACTTCCTCACTGGTAAGGAAGATGATTTTATCGCGCATGGCCGGCTGGGGCTGATCACCAAACCGAAGCCAAAACTGCTCAACCAGTGACGAATCGGGATGGGACGTGTCACTCAGACGGCGGCGTGCCATCTACTCACCCACTTGCTTTCGCCCAATCACTCCCACACCGGGCACAAATCGCCCGACACGCTGTGCATAGTCACCATAAGCCTCATAGGCCAGAAACAACAGCTTTTCTTCAACCCGGGCTTTAATCGAAATCAGGCCGACGAGCAGCCCGAGGGTGACCAGATGTCCCCACGACGCACCCCATGTCGCCAAACCACCAGACGCGGTTAACAATCCCGTGTAGATGGGGTGTCGCACGAGGGCGTAAATCCCCGTGGTCACGAGGTGGCCATCGCCCCGAGGAATGGGACTGGGTGTGAGTACTCGACCCAACCGGCCACCACCGAGAAACGCCACAACCGCGCCAAGGGCCACCAGGACCCCGGCGATGACGGCTGTGACAACACCCCGGGACCACAGCTGCCCCGCGGGTAAGACAACGAGCAGCGCAATCAAGAGAAATTGCAGTGCCACGAGGCTCCACGCCGACAAAGGTTTCATCGCTGCGACTCTAGCGATGTGCGGATAACCCCACCTCACCCCACGCGCTAATGCCGCCAATGACCGTGGCGTTAACCCCGATAGCCGAAATTTCGTCCACACCAACAGCCAGCGGGTCTGAATCGAGGACCACATAGTCAGCGAGCATCCCCGGTTGCAACCGTCCGCGCTCGTGAGAGCTACCGGTGACCTGGGCTGAACCCACCGTGTAGCTCCAGAGCGCCTGTTCAACACTGACGCGCTCATCGGGCCCCACCATCTGACCCTCGGCATCCATCCGCTGGACCATCGACTGAATAATCTCCAGGGGCACCCCGGTTGCCACCGGCCGATCAGAACTGCCCCCCGCTAACACCCCCGCGTCAAGGAGCGAGCGGTGACGGTGAATAAGGCCCTCGCGACGCGGACCCATGGCCTGGCGCATTTGAACACCGAGCTCTGGCATAAAACCCGGCTGGGTCACAATGGCCACACCCAAAGCCGCGGCCTGGTTGACCTGTTCGGCGGTGACCACGCCACCGTGTTCGATGCGGTGGGGCATCGGGGGGTGGCCAAACCGAGCAATCGCCTGGTCAAAAACCTCGAGAGCCAGCCCGACCGCGCGATCGCCAATGGCGTGGGCTCCAATCGCCCAGCCTCCGGCCGCCGCGAGCAACATCGTCTCGCGCAGTGAGGCTTCATCGGCTTGGAAGTAGCCGTAGTTTCCCGCCGGCCCCGCCTCAAACGGCTGGGACATCGCCCCCGTCCATGCCAGCATCGACCCGTCAAGGAAGATCTTCATCGGGCCAAGCCCGACCCATGGATCACCCAAACCGGAGCGAATGCCGGCATCGAGGCCCAGTATCGACGGGTCATCAACGTGACCCGCTAATGCGTGGAAGGCATCGGAGACGACCATTAACTGGGCGCGCTGGGCTAAAAGGCCCTGGCCGCTCGCGCGCTGATAGGCCGCGAGCTCCCGGGGGCTTTGACTAATCCAGCCAGCAGCGATTCCGGTTTCCGTGAAGCTGGTGATGCCCTCGCTGCTGTAGCGGGCACTGGCTCGAGCGAGTGCGCCGACCATCGCCTCCATGGACTCGGGCAAAAGCAGTTGCTGGATCATCGACTGAGCGCGCTCTTCTAATACGCCCGTGGGCCGGCCGGCCTCGTCGGTCACAATGGCACCGCCATCGATGTGCTCGTGCCCACCAACAAGGCCCGCTAGCGATAACGCCAACGAGTTAACGATGCAGGCGTGGCCGGAGGTGTGGCGCATCATCAGCGGGTGCTCAGGCAGGACCCGGTCCAGCACCGCGAGATCGGGGTAATGGCCGTCAAATGCTTCCTGGTTGTATCCGGTTGCCCGCACCCAGCCACCCACCGGTGTCTCGGCGGCCCGCTTGGCAAGCGCCTCGTAGAGCGAATCCAGACTGTTGTGGGCCCTCGCGTCGACTTCGGCTAATGACAGGCCAAACCACATGGTGTGGCAGTGGGCGTCGTGGAAACCGGGCACCACCGTTTGTCCAGCGAGGTCATCGCGGGCCAGGGCCGCTGGTGGCTCGTCATCGCGGCTTCCCGTGGCAACGATGCGCCCGTGGTGGATGGCCATCCAGTGTGCTTCGGGAGCATCGGGGTCCATCGTTCGGATGAGCCCGCCGGTGACAAGATGATCGACCTTCACAGGCGCTCCTTTTTGCCGGTTGCCCCCAATGGTACGAGACCACAGTGTTCGCTCCTGGCGAGTACCCAGGCCGTTGCGGTCTATACCCCGGAGGGTATAGTGGTGCGCGACGAAAGGACAGAAATGCCCACGATTGAACTGACCGCCACAGACTTTGAAGACACCGTCACCAAAGACGGAATCACCCTGGTTGACTTCTGGGCCGACTGGTGCGGACCCTGCAAAGCCTTCGCCCCGGTGTATGAAGAAGCCAGCAATAAGTACCCCGAGATTCGCTTTGGCAAGGTCGACACCGAGGCCGAGCAGCAGCTCGCCGGTGCGGCCAACATCCGCTCGATTCCAACCCTGATGGCCTTCCGCGACGGCATCCTGGTCTTCAGCCAGCCCGGCGCCCTGCCCGCCCCCGCGCTCGAGCAGGTCATCACGGCCGTCCAAGAACTCGACATGGATGATGTGCGCAAGCAGATCGCTGAGGCCGAAGCCCAGCCCGTCCAGGAGTAGCGCCGAGAACTAGAGCTTAAAGCGCTCGAAAAAGCGCCGACGAACCGTCTCCACAAGTCCCTTGGGAGGCGGTTCGTTGTATTCATCAGCTCGTTCTTGACCACTGAGCCCAGCAATCTTGTCCATCACCTCATCGGTGGCGACACGGCGAGCGCGGCCCGAATCGGCCTTGCCGTGAGTACTGAGATCCAGTGGCTCACCAAAGCGAATCGTGATCTTCGCTAAGCGAATATTGTTCGACCCGGGGGGTTGAACCTTGTTTGTCCCCTCCAGGCCCACGGGAACCACCGGCGCCTGTGATTTCAACGCCAGCCACGCCACTCCGGTTCGACCGCGGTAGAGCCGGCCATCGAGTGACCGGGTCCCCTCGGGGTAGATCGCGAAGGCTTTGCCATCGTCGAGCAACTCCAACCCCGAATCGAGGGCAGCCTGGGCGGCTTGGCCAACACCGCGGGTCACCGGAATGGCTCCAATGGAGCGAAAAAAGGCCCGGGAGGCGAAACCCTTCAACCCGGTGCCGTTGAAATAAGAATCTTTGGCTAAAAACGACACCGTCCGCGGTGCCAACAACGTAATCACCACACTGTCGATAAACGACAGGTGGTTACTGGCCAAGATGACGGGGCCATCGAGGGGAACGTTGTGCTTACCCACAATCTTTGCGCGAAAGACAATGCGCACCAGTGGCGCGAGGATGGCGCGAGAGAGAAACTTCAGCATTGACTACGCCTGCCCCTCTCTGATTATGGCGGGGATGCCCCGGGCCAAAGCCCCCGCTGGAACATCCTTGGTTACCACGGCCTGGGCGGCAACCCGGGCACCATCACCCACGGTGATATCGCCCAGGAGCAATGCCCCTGCCCCTATGGTGACATCGTTTCCCACCGACGGGTGTCGCCGATCAGGTGACTGGTTACGATCGCCCGGGCGCTTACCGCCCAATGTGACACCGTGATACACAACACAATCATCACCGATACTCGCCGTCTCACCAATCACGACCCCCATGCCGTGGTCGATGACCAGCCGGCGGCCAATCCGAGCCCCGGGGTGGATTTCAATCCCGGTAACCCGCCTGCTGCGCGCCGCGATCATACGCGCCAGTAACTGCCAGCCAGACGTCCACAACCGATGGGACACGCGGTACCAAAACAGTGCCCTCACTCCCGGGGAGGTCAACAACACTTCCAGCCGGTTACGAGCAGCCGGGTCACGGGCGAGAGTGGCGTCGATATCCTCGCCCACTCGGGTACGCGGGCTCATCGACCTAGTCGCCCAGTCCCTCAAACAGCGGGGTGGAAAGGTAGCGCTCACCAAAGCTGGCGAAAATCACCACAATGGTCGCGCCCTGGAATTCGGGTCGCTGGGCAATCTCAACAGCGGCGTGCGCGGTAGCGCCCGACGAGATGCCCCCGAGGATGCCCTCTTCGGCGCCCAAGCGCCGCGCCATGGCAAACGCCTGCTCACTGCTGACATCCACGATTTCGTCCGAAATCTCCCGGTCGAGAATGGAGGGCACAAAGTTCGCACCGATGCCCTGAATTTTGTGAGGGCCGGGATCGCCACCGTTGAGAATCGGAGATTCAGCAGGCTCCACCCCAACGACGTGTAGGGCGGGTTTGCGCTGTTTCAACACCTGGGCCGTACCGGTGAGAGTCCCGCCGGTACCAATACCGGAGACAAACACGTCGACGCTGCCTCCGGTGTCACGCCAAATCTCCTCCGCCGTGGTTTTGCGGTGAATTTCGGGGTTGGCGGGGTTATCAAACTGCTTGGCCAAAACGGCACCGGGAGTATCGGCAACGATCTGCTCGGCAACCGAGACCGCGCCCTTCATCCCCTCAGCGCCCGGGGTGAGCACCAGAGTCGCGCCGTAGGCGCGAAGGAGCATCCGCCGCTCCATGCTCATCGTCTCTGGCATCGCCAGGATCGCCTTATATCCGCGGGCAGCGGCCACCATGGCCAGGGCAATGCCGGTGTTGCCGCTCGTGGCCTCGACAATCGTGCCGCCGGGTTTGAGCTCGCCCGATGCTTCAGCGGCGTTGACCACGGAAATCGCCAGGCGGTCCTTCACGCTGGATGAGGGGTTATAAAACTCCAGTTTGGCCAGCACGGTGGCCCTGGTTTCTCCCACGACGCGGTTGAGTCGAACCAGCGGTGTTTGACCAAAAGCCTCAGTGATGTCGCCGTAGACGGCTGCCACAGTGCCTCCCGGATTTTTACAGTGGGCGTCGGGCTCTCCAGCGTAGGCCCTCAACCCGTGCGGGGTCGTAGTGTTACATCCATGCTGGATTCCCAATGCTGAGCGTCGCGCTCGGTTTGCTCGCAGCACTCGGTTTTGGGGCAGCCGACTTCGCTGGTGGCATGGGCGCCAAACGCCTCCACGCCCTCGCCGTCACCGGGTCTGTCGCGCTTATGGGGCTGATCACCCTGGTGCTGATCTCTGTGCTCTCGGTGGATACCTGGAGTGTGGAGGCCGTGATCTGGGGTGGGCTCTCCGGTATCGCCGGGCTCGCCGCCATCGGTCTGCTCTACGCCTGTCTGGCCCGAGGGCCGATGAGCATCCTCTCGCCCACGACCGCTTTGCTCTCCGCGCTCGTACCCCTGGGGTGGGGGCGTGTCACCGGCGATCGCCTCTCCGGTTG
>CBFHWA010000028.1:0-13970 GCA_965659525.1 Pontimonas sp. | reverse complement strand
TCGGTCAGCGTCGTCGTCTGTTGAGCTACCTCCAGCGCATCGACATTGAGCGCTACCGCGCTCTCATTGAGCGCCTCGGCTTGCGCCGCTAAGGCCGCTTCCGCCCCTTTTTGCCCCGCTCCTGATAGCCTGGGATCAGGCGCACAGTTGTGTGCTGATGAAAACTGCACACACCCGCCCGGAACACTCCGGATCGGTGCTGGTCACCGGTGGTGGTCTACTGTCAGGGGCTTCCTCACAGTGCGCTTCTACTGATGGCCAGTCTCTCCGAGTCGTCCCGGCCTACCCCCGCATGGCGTTTTGCCGTGGGGGCGTGTGCGATGACGTATAAGGAGAAACACACCTCATGGAAGGTGACGACATTATTTTCGCCGAAGCCGTTTTAGATAACGGGAAATTCGGTACCCGCACGGTTCGATTTGAGACTGGCCGTCTCGCTCAGCAGGCCCAGGGGGCAGTTGCCGCCTACCTCGACGAGGAGACCATGTTGCTCTCGGCCACGAGCGCGAGCAAGAACGCCCGGGAGGGTTTTGACTTCTTCCCGCTGACTGTTGATGTGGAAGAGCGCCAGTACGCTGCCGGAAAGATTCCCGGTTCGTTCTTCCGACGCGAGGGTCGACCCTCGACCGAGGCCATCCTGGTCTGCCGTCTGATTGACCGGCCGCTGCGACCCTCATTTGCTGACGGCCTGCGCAATGAGGTCCAGATTGTGATCACCGTATTGTCGATGGCACCCGGTGAGTTCTACGACGCCCTAGCGATTAACGCCGCTAGTGCCTCGACCCAGATTTCGGGTCTGCCCTTTAGCGGGCCGATCGCCGGTGTGCGCATGGCACTGATTGGCGATCAGTGGGTGGCCTTCCCCACCCACGAGCAGCTTGCGGACGCGGTATTCGACATTATTGTCGCCGGCCGCGTGGTGAAGGCAGCCGATGGCAGCGACGATGTCGCGATCATGATGGTTGAAGCCGAAGCCACTGAGGCGAGCTGGCAGTTGATTCAGGGTGGTGCGACCAAACCCAATGAGGAGGTCGTGGCCCAGGGTCTCGAGGCGGCGAAGCCGTTTTTGCGTCAGTTGGTTGAGGCCCAGGAGAAAATGGCGGCCGGCTCGGCGAAAGAGGTTCAGGACTACCCGCGGTTTGCCGACTACTCTGACGAACTCTTCCAGGCCGTCGATGCCCTTGCCGCTACTGAGTTGGCCCAGGTCTACCAGATTGCGGACAAACAGGAGCGTCAGGCCAAAGATGACGACCTCAAGGCCCGAGTGAAAGAGGCCATTGCGCAGAAAGTCGAATCAGGTGAACTCGCTGATGACGCTAACGCCATGGTTTCTGCTGCCTATAAGTCGGTGACCAAGCGAGTGATGCGCCACCGCGTGCTCACCGAAGGTATCCGGATTGACGGGCGTACGCCTGAGCAGATTCGTGGGCTGGACGCCGAGATCGAGGTCATTCCTCGAGTACACGGCTCAGCACTGTTCCAGCGTGGTGAGACCCAAATCCTGGGGGTCACCACCTTGAACATGTTGAAGTTGGAGCAGCAGCTGGATTCGCTGAACCCAGTAACCAGCAAGCGCTATATGCACCACTACAACTTCCCGCCCTACTCCACCGGTGAAACCGGTCGGGTCGGAACTCCCAAGCGTCGAGAAATTGGCCACGGCTTTTTGGCTGAGCGCGCGCTGGTTCCCGTCCTGCCCAGCCGTGAAGAGTTCCCCTACGCGATTCGTCAGGTTTCCGAGGCTCTCGGGTCCAACGGGTCGACATCGATGGGTTCGGTGTGTGCTTCGACACTGTCGCTGCTCAACGCCGGTGTGCCACTGCGCGCCTCGGTGGCGGGTATCGCCATGGGTCTCATTAGCGATGAGGTCGACGGTCAGATGCGCTACCGCGCACTCACCGACATCCTCGGCGCCGAAGACGCCCTGGGAGATATGGACTTCAAAGTCGCCGGGACGCGGGATTTTGTTACCGCGATCCAACTCGACACCAAGCTCGATGGCATTCCGGCGAGTGTGTTGACCGAGGCCTTGCAACAAGCAAAGGATGCCAGGTTGACCATCCTCGATGTCATGGATCAGGCAATTAACGAACCTGACGAGATGGCACCGACTGCGCCGCGAGTCATTAGTGTTCAGATTCCTGAGGACAAGATTGGTGAGCTCATTGGCCCGAAGGGCAAGACCATCAATGCCATCCAGGATGAGACTGGCGCTCAAATCTCGATTGAGGACGATGGCACTGTCTACATTGGCGCGACCGATCAGGCCATTGCCGATGAAGCCCGCGCGCGAGTCAACGCCATCGCCAACCCGATTAACCCCGAGGTCGGTGAGCAGTATCTGGGCACCGTGGTGAAGCTGGCGACATTTGGCGCCTTTGTTTCGCTGCTGCCGGGTAAAGATGGCTTGCTGCACATTTCCGAGGTGCGCAAACTGGCCGGTGGAAAACGCGTTGAGGACATCGAAGATGTGCTCTCAGTGGGCCAGAAGATTCAGGTCGAAATCGGCAAAATTGATGACCGTGGAAAGCTCTCGCTGGTCCCGGTCCTGGACGACAACGCTCCAGATGCTGAGGACGGCGAAGACGGCTAGATCCGCGTCATAACGGGTGAAAGGGCGGGGCGACCCGCCCTTTCGCTGTTTTTGCCCTTTATCCACAGGTCTTTTGTCGATAACCAACAATAAGAATTCAGTTTCTTTTCAGCCAAATTTGGGGTTTCGCCTAGGCGGAGTTTCCCGACGCCGGGGTAGCCTGTGGGGCGCTACTCGTAGACGGCACCTGCCGAACAGGGGTAGCATCCGGGAGGGAAATCCTCCCACCACCCGCCGACAGTCCGTCGTGGCGGCGGGCGGACAAGTAAAAACCCAAAACCTTTTGAGGGAGAACAATGGATCTGCTCGCGATTACGCAGGCATTCTTCATGCTCGGGTTTGTTGCCATGGCCGCGGGAACGCTGTACTTCGTTCTCGAGCGCAATGACATCAAGCCTGAACACCGTATGACTGCCACCTATGCAGGCATCATCACGTTCATCGCCGCGATCATGTACTGGATCATGACCGACTTTGTCGGCTTCTTTGACCAGGCAGACACGGCAGATGTAGCAGCGACGATGCCGTACCGCTACATCGACTGGCTGCTCACCACCCCGCTTCTGCTGGTGGAGTTTGGTCTGATCGTCGCCATTGCCGGCGGCGCGACCAAGAGCTTCCTGACGAAGATCATTGTGGCTGACGTCATCATGATCGTCACCGGTTACCTCGGTGAGCTGGGAGAAGCGGGTTCGGCTAACAACTGGATCTTCTTCATCATCTCCAGCCTCGCGTGGTTCTACATCGTCTACGCGGTGTACCAGGTGAAGCTCGACGGAATGCCCGACTACGCAGCTCGCGCCGTGAAGATCATGCGTCGCTTCGTGCTGTTTGGTTGGACTATCTACCCCGTCGGCGTTGCTGTTGAGGAATTCCTCACCCTCGGTGGTGCGGATGTCACCCTCGCCGTTGGACTCGCCGCGATCATCTTCGTGATCGCTGACGTGCTCAACAAGGTTGGCTTCGGAATGGTCGCGGTTGCCGCGGCCAAGAAGGCCTAACTCCGTTAGTACGCGAGTGGGCCGGAGCGAAAGCTCCGGCCCACTTTGCGTTTCGTGATGTCAGTGCCGTCGAGACCCTCTCACCGCAGGGCACTAGGCTGGGCCGCTGTGTCTGGAGCCATCGATCTTCCCCTTGACGTGCCAGAAATTGCGGGCACCATTTCCCAGGGTGCGCACTTTCGCCGCACGGTCCACCCCTCCGGACTTCGGATTCTCACCGAGTGGGTTCCCGGTGCGGCGAGCGCATCGGTTGGATTTTGGGTGCCGGTGGGCAGCCGTGATGAGGACGCCGTGGCTTACGGCTCGACCCACTTTCTCGAACACCTGCTGTTCAAAGGCACACCCCGTCTCGACGCCATGGACATCGCGGTGGCCTTCGACGAGGTGGGGGGCGAACACAACGCCCTGACGGCCAAAGAACACACTTGCTATTACGCCAAAGTCCAAGACCGCGACCTCGATATGGCCATCGGTGTTCTCGCCGATATGGTCTCCTCCTCGCTGATCGACCCCGATGAGTTTGATGTCGAGCGTCGCGTCATTCTCGAAGAGCTCGCGATGGCCGACGATGATCCCCAGGATGTCGCCCACGAGCGCATCGCCGAGGCCGTTTTGGGTGACCACCCGCTGGGTCGTCCCATCGGCGGGAGCCCCGAGAGTATCCGCGCAGCCCAACGCGATCAGGTGCTCGCTCACTATGAGCGCTATTACCGCCCTGATCACCTGGTGGTCACCATTGCTGGGGCGGTGGACCACAATCACGTCGTCCGGGTTCTCCTGGAGGCCCTGGAGCGATGCGGTTGGCCGCTGGACAAGCAGGCGCCTGCGGTGCCTCGCCGCAGCACCCAGCTGGCTGCTGTGTCTTCCCTCGAGCCGGTACGCGCCATCGCCCGCCCACTGGAGCAGGCGACTGTTGTGCTGGCGACGACCGGGATGACTCAGACCGACCCGCGCCGGCCCACCGCTGCTGTGCTCACCACAATTCTTGGTGGGGGAATGTCATCGCGGCTGTTTCAAGAGATTCGGGAAAAGCGGGGGCTCGCGTACAGCGTGTATGCCTATGCCGGCCACTACTCGGATTCGGGAATGTTCGGTATGGCAGCGGGAACCGGAGCGGAACACGTCTCTACTGTCGTGCGGGTGATGAAAGACGTTTTCGGCCAGATGGCTCACAACGGCATCACCGACCAAGAATTGACTCGGACCCTGGGTAACCTCCAGGGGGGAAGTTCACTTGCGCTAGAAAACACCGACTCTCGGATGGTGCGTCTTGGCCGCTCTGAAATCCATACCGGTGAGTTTGTTGACCGGGATGAGGCTTTGCGCCGGCTTGCCGAGGTGACAAAAGCCGATGTCCACGAGTTAGCCGCCCAGTGGGCAGCCCAGCCGGTGAGCGCTGTGGCCGTTGGCGCTGTGGATAATTCCGCTCTTGAGGGCGTGGGGTTGGTCGTAGCAGACTAAGCTCTGGTGGGTTCGCCTCGCCGGGCGGATGGGACCGTCGTTGAAAGTGGGACACGCAGTGTCACGGTATCTCTACCTCGTTCGACACGGTGAACAAGTCGATGCCGAATACGGACTGCCGGAGGGGCCACTCTCGCCCCGAGGCCAGCGCCAGGCTCGCCTGATTGCTGAGCGGCTCAGCGGGGTTGCCTTTACCGCCGCCTACACCTCACCACTTCAGCGCGCGTTGGAGACCGCGGAAGCGATGACTGAGCGGATGCCCTCGCTGAAACCCGAGCCCTCAGCCCTGCTGATGGACTGTGTGCCCAGTGGCCCCAGCCCCGACCTACCAGCGGTCTTCGAATCGTTTTTCGGTGGGGTTAGCGATGAGGAAATCCAAGCCGGTGAGGCGCAGATGGCCGATGCTGCCGCTGAGTGGTTGTCTGTAGGGCAGGGCGATAGCCATGAACTGCTGATTACCCACAACTTTGTGATTGCCTGGTTTGTCCGTGTAGTCTTTGGCGCGAGCGCCTGGCGCTGGATGGGGATTAATCAAGCCCACTGTGGGTTGACAATCATTCGGGTGCGAACGGCCAAACCCGCGGTCTTAGTCACCCATAACGACCTGGGACACCTCCCCGCGGAGCTTCGCACCGGCCTGCCCGACGAGCAGCCCTTCTAAGGCCCTGTGGCACCGCTCCGGCCTAGACTGGCGGGGTGGACAAGGAGGAAGCCCGGGCTGAAATGGAGGCCCTCGCGGCGCGTATTTACGATCTGCGAGATGCCTATTACGCGCGTAATGAGCTCCTGGTCGACGACGCAGATTACGACCAGATGGTCGCCCGGCTGGAGCAGCTAGAAAGTCGCTTCCCCGAGTTCGCCTCGGATGATTCGCCCACCAGGATTGTCGGCGCGGGCGAGTCGACACTGTTCCAACCCCTTCGCCACGCGGAGCGGATGTATAGCCTCGACAATGTTTTTTCGGATGCCGAGATGCACGATTGGGTGGCCAAAATCTTGGCTGACTTCCCGGGATCGCGTTTTCTCTGTGAGCCCAAAATCGATGGTTTGGCCATCAACCTGCACTACGAATCAGGTCGGCTCGTCAGTGCCGCGACCCGCGGTGATGGGGTGACTGGTGAAGATGTCACCGAAAACGCCTGGTACATCCACGGCCTGCCTCGTGTGCTGGGCGGTGACGGCCACCCGGATGGGGTGGATATTCGCGGCGAGGTGTTCTTCCCGGTTGCGGTATTCCAGGAGATGAACACAACCCTCGCCGAGGCGGGTGAGCGGGTATTTGCCAACCCCCGCAACGCGGCCTCTGGATCCCTGCGTCAAAAGCTGGAGGGGCGAACGGCTGACAAGCAGGAACGTGGCCGCTGGCGGCTCTCGCAGCTGCAGATGACCCTCCACGGTATCGGTGCCTGGCCCACCCCGCCGCTATCGACCCAGAGTGAGCTCTATGCCCTGTTGGGCTCCTGGGGTCTGCCCGTGTCGACTCTTGCGGAAGTTCATGACAGCGCCGAGTCGGTCCTGGATTACATTCACCGCTTAAATGCCAAGAGAGCCGAACTTGACCACGAAATCGATGGCGTCGTGGTCAAAGTCGATTCGTGGGCAACCCAGCGCGAGCTCGGTGCCACATCCCGTGCACCGCGGTGGGCGATTGCCTATAAGTACCCTCCCGAGCAGGTGACCACCATCCTGCGCGACATCGTCGTCAGCGTCGGGCGGACCGGCCGGGCCACACCCTACGCCGTCTTAGAACCGGTCACCGTTGCCGGTAGCGAAGTTGAACGCGCCACCCTGCACAATCAGGACGTTGTGAAAGCCAAAGGCGTTCTCATCGGCGACCACGTGGTGATTCGAAAAGCCGGGGATGTGATTCCTGAAGTACTCGGTCCGGTTATCGAGCGGCGCAGCGGCGATGAGCGTGCCTTTGAGATGCCAGAGTTTTGTCCTGAGTGCGGTTCCCCCCTTGCGCCACAAAAAGACGGTGACATTGACCTGCGGTGCCCCAATCAGGAGAGCTGCCCCGCCCAGGTTCGCGGCCGTATTGAACATATTGGCTCGCGCGGCGCACTCGATATTGAGGGCTTGGGCGAGGTGAGTGCTCTCGCGCTGACCCAGCCGGTCACGCCGAAGACACCGCCCCTGCGCTCTGAGGCCGGCCTGTTTTCGCTCACGCTAGAGGACCTCTTCCCGGTCACCTACCAACCACGAGACCCCGACACCGGGGAGCCTCGGGTGGATTTGACAACCGGAGAAGCGATTGTGCTTGCTCCCTTTCGGCGAAAGCGCTCAAAGGATGACCCCCCGCTGGCAGAAGCCACCAGTTTTGGCGGCACGGGCACAGAGGTGCCCTCCCGTGCTGCGGTGGAGCTCATCGAGCAGCTTGAGTTAGCAAAGTCGAAGCCGTTGTGGCGGTGGTTGGTCAGTTTGAATATTCGACATGTTGGCCCGGTTGCCGCGCGCGCCCTGGCAACACAGTTTGGCTCCCTGAAGGCGATCGAGAAGGCCAGCGTTGAGTCCCTCGGCGCTGTTGACGGTGTTGGGCCCACTATTGCCCAGTCGATTGTCGATTGGCTGGCCGTGGACTGGCATCAGGAGATTGTCCGACAGTGGCGTGCGGCGGGAGTATCTTTTGTCGACCCCGACTGGTCAGCGCTGGACGATCAAGCCGAGGGTGTTCTCCAGGGTGCCAAAGTGGTGGTCACGGGAAGTATTGACGGGTTTACCCGTGAGGAAGCCGAAGAGGCCGTGCGCGCTGCGGGAGGACAGCCCACATCCAGCGTGAGTAAAAACACCACCGTCGTTGTTGCTGGTCCCGGTGCCGGATCAAAGCAGGCCAAAGCCGAGTCGTTGGGAGTGGTTGTCGTCGACCAGGCACAGTTCCCCGCACTGCTTCAGGGCGGGCTCGACGCGGTGGGCGTCGAATCCTGAGCGCAGGTGTGACCCCTAAACTTGGGGGGTCAGGCACTCGTTGGAGTAGAAGGTGTTATGTCGGAAATCACCCCAGACCAGGTACGACACCTCGCTGGTTTAGCCCGTATCGCCCTCGATGGCGATGAGGTCACTCGTCTTACCGGGGAATTGGCCGCCATCGTCGAAGCCGTCGAGAAAGTCCAAGAGATCGCAACCGACGACATCGAGGCGACGAGTCACCCGGTGTCGCTGGGTAATGTCTGGCGACCCGATGTCGTTGGCGACACCCTGAGCACAGAGCAAGCCCTCGACCAAGCCCCCGACCATGACGGCTCCCGCTTCCGCGTCACCGCCATTCTGGGGGAGGAGCAGTGAGTGAGCTTCACCGCCTCTCGGCTATCGATCTTCAGGGGCTCCTGCAGTCGCGTGAAGTCTCGGCACTCGAGGTGACTGAGGCTTTTGTTCGGCGCATTGAGCAGGTTGAACCGGCGCTTAACGCCTTCCTCCACATCAACCCCCAGGCTGCCGAGCAGGCCAAGCACATCGATCAGAAGCGTCAAGCAGGAGATGATCTGCCCGCGACAGCGGGGTTGCCCCTCGGGGTGAAAGATGTGCTGTGCACTGTTGATATGCCAACAACGGCGGGTTCGCGCATCCTCGAGGGATATACGCCCCCCTATGACGCGACAGTGGTGCGCAAATACCGCGAGGCGGGCATGATTGCCCTGGGCAAGACCAATATGGATGAATTTGCCATGGGCTCATCCACTGAGCACTCCGGTTACGGCCCCACGTCCAACCCGTGGGATCTCGAACGTGTTCCCGGTGGCTCCGGCGGTGGCTCCGCAGCGGCCGTGGGTGCTTTTGAAGCGCCGATTGCCCTCGGTAGTGACACGGGGGGATCGATCCGCCAGCCCGCGGCCTTCACCGGCACCGTTGGGGTCAAACCCACCTACGGTGGCGTTAGCCGCTACGGGGTGATCGCCTTGGCCTCATCGCTGGATCAGGTGGGTCCGGTCTCGCGGAGCGTCGCAGATGCCGCTTTGCTCCACGATGTGATTGCTGGTCACGACCCCCACGATTCGACATCCATTCCCGACGCCTGGCCCTCGATGCTGGAGGCTGCTCTGGCCTCGGGTGCCGAGCCTGACCTGCGCGGACTGCGTGTGGGGCGAGTGAAGCAGCTAGATACCGACGGTTTCCAACCGGGTGTGCGCCAGCGCTTTCACGAGCTCATTGAGCTTGCCGCGGCCAACGGGGCAGAAATTGTCGATATTGATGCCCCCCATTTCGATTACGCCGTGGCGGCGTATTACCTGATTTTGCCGGCTGAGGCCTCCAGCAACTTGGCGAAATATGATTCCGTGCGCTTTGGAATGCGAGTCACCCCGGCAAACGGGCCCGTCACTGTTGAGGACGTGATGGCCGCCACGCGTGAAGCGGGCTTTGGCGATGAGGTGAAGCGTCGGATCATTCTGGGGACCTATGCGCTAAGCGCCGGATATTACGACGCCTACTACGGCAGCGCCCAGCAGGTGCGAACACTGATCCAATCGGATTTCCAGCGCGCTTTCGAACAGGTTGATGTGTTGCTCACCCCCTCCGCTCCCACAACGGCTTTCGCCCTCGGTGAGCAACTCCATGACCCGCTGACGATGTATGCCGGCGACCTCACGACCATCCCCGCGAACCTGGCGGGGGTTCCCGGGTTGTCCTTGCCCATTGGCCTTGCTCCCGAAGACGGGTTACCCGTTGGTGCTCAGCTGATGGCCCCGGCCTTCCAAGATCAGCGCCTCTACACAATCGGTGCCGCCCTCGAAGCACTCGTCCTCGCCCGTGATGGGGTCGGTGTTGCCGACCGTGTTCCCGAACCGGGGTCGCCCCGAGCGGGGGTGAGTCGATGAAGCCGCTTGTCTCACTGGAGGAGGCTCTCGAGCACTTTGAGCCAGTGATTGGGCTGGAGGTGCACGTTGAGCTCAACACCGCGACCAAAATGTTTTCCCCCGCGCCCAACCCCGCGGCGTCGATGGAAGACTACGCGCCCAATAGCGCGATCTCACCGGTGTGTTTGGGGCTTCCTGGCTCGCTGCCCGTGGTCAACGCCGAGGCGGTGCGCTCGAGTATCGCCCTGGGTCTCGCGCTGGGCTGTGAGATTCGGCCCACCTCGCGCTTTGCCCGGAAAAACTACTTCTACCCCGACCTGGCCAAGAACTATCAAATTAGCCAATATGACGAACCCATTGCCCATGACGGCATGGTGGACGTTGAACTCGATGACCAGAGTCTCTGGACTGTCGACATTGAGCGAGCGCATATGGAAGAAGACGCGGGAAAGCTCACCCACGTGGGGGGCAGCACCGGGCGTATTCAGGGTGCTGAATATTCGCTTGTCGACTACAACCGCGCCGGAGTGCCACTGGTGGAAATTGTCACCCGGCCCATTGTGGGAGCGGGAGAAAAAGCCCCGCAACTGGCCCGCGCCTACGTTCAGACCATTCGCGACATCGTTCTCGCCCTGGGAATTTCTCAGGCGAGGATGGAGCGAGGAAACCTGCGTTGCGATGCCAACGTGTCGCTGATGCCGCGCGGGTCGACGACGTTTGGCACCCGCAGTGAGACCAAGAATGTCAACTCCTTTCGCTCAATCGAGCGCGCCGTCATCTACGAAATCCGCCGCCACGCCACCCTGCTCCTCGACGGGCAGGCCATCGTTCAAGAAACACGTCACTGGCATGAAGACACGGGCGAGACGAGCGCGGGTCGACCAAAATCAGATGCCGACGATTATCGCTACTTCCCCGAGCCCGATCTCCTTCCCGTCACACCAGACCCTGATCTCATTGAACAGGTGCGCGCCTCGCTACCAGAAGCTCCGGTCGTGCGCCGCAGGCGCCTGCGCGAGGCGTGGCAGCTAGCCGATACCGATTTCCAAGCCCTCGTCAACGCCGACCTGCTCGACGTTGTTGAACAGACCATTGCCCAGGGCGCGAGTGCTGCCTCGGCGAAGAAATGGTGGCTCGGTGAGCTCTCGCGGATTGCAAACGACCGGGAGGTCCCCGCTGTCAGCCTGCTCACCCCCACCCAGGTCGCTGATCTGGAATCACAGGTTGCCGGTGGAACCATTAACGACAAGATGGCCCGGGACGTGTTAGTCGCCATGGTCGAGGGGGAGGGCAGCGCCCAGGACATCATTGACGCGCGCGGTCTGGCTGTGGTGAGCGATGACAGCGCGCTTCGTGCCGCCATTGATGATGCGCTCGCGGCGCAGCCGGATGTTCTCGAGAAGATTCGTGAGGGGAAAGTCCAGGCAGCCGGTGCCGTCATCGGTCAAGTGATGAAGGCGTTGGGTGGCCAGGCCGATGCCAAACGGGTGCGAGAGCTCATCCTCGAGCAGGCGGGTGTTTCCTAGGGACGTGCGCTCAAGGCGTTGAGCAACTCCGTGGTGATCGCCTCAATCGCTTCGGTGCGGCTCAGTTGCGGGATTCCATCACCGGATTGAGGCCCGTAGTCGCCAAACGAGGCGTGGCTTAACCCCGGCAGCACAATGGTGCGGTGATCGTTTGGAAGCAATGAGCGCGAGCTGGCAATGGCGTCCTGGTCAATCAGGAGGTCTTCTGATCCCTGCAGGCTGAGCACTGAGAGCTCGGCAGAGGAGACATCGTTTATGCAGTAGCTGGCCATGAGGACCAATCGTTCAACGGCGGGGTCAGCGGCGAGTTCGCACGCGCGTACTCCCCCCATGGAGTGGCCACCCACCGCCACAAATGTGGCTCCCGGGGCGAGATGGTCGAAGTGATCGCGCTCGCGAGGATCAGTGATGGCGAGATTCCACCACGGTCGAACAATGACGACAGTCAATCCGGTTGTCGCAACAGTGTCGGCAAAGGTTGTTGCGTAGGCGTGGGGGTTGACCCGGGCTCCTGGAAAAAACAGCAGCGCCTCACCTGAGTAGGCCCCCTCGCCATCTCGCGGGCTTAACGCGATGTGATCCGGGCCCGTCTCGACGACGACATCGTCTCGGGCGTAGAGCTGGCGTAAGGGTTCTGGTTGTTCGGGGTAGGGCGTTGAGGCCCAGACGAGAAATCCCACAGCCGTGGCAATCAGACTCGATAGTGCTGTCCACCCGGTGATGCGGATACGGCGAATGCGGCGGCGCTGGGCGGGGGAACGAGAGGGTGGTGCCATCACAACGCTTTCTTGGTGTGGAATAATGGGGACACCATGAACATTTTCCTTTTCATTCTCTCGTCAATTATCTTCCTGGCGTCGTTTCCGATGTTTACCTACTCGTTCGTGGTTCCTGAAGAATTTGCGGCTCTGCTGTTCACGGCGGGGATTTTCACTGCCTCGGCAGCGTTTGTCATTCCCATTGTCATTCTGGGCCGCTCCGAGCGTTAAGCCTCACCGCGCACCCGCGCGGTAAAACCGGCCAGCCGGGTTATCACTCCCTCAGCAATCATTCTGCGGACACTGTCTGAGTCGATGGTGTGACCGAGTTCATCGGTTTTTTGGCGCATGAGGGTGGGGCAGCTGAGGTCGCGGCAGAGATACGTTCCCACCGTGTCACCCCGCCGGCCCGCCGGCCCCGCCTTTGGGGCGACAAACAGGCTTACCTGTGGTGCTGGCTGCTGGGTGTGACACAGCGAACACATCGCCGGTCGGCCGGCTGGCATAGGTGACTGCGCAGCGCGAACCCGAACTCCTACAGGTTGGTCGTCCTGCCAGAACACGAGGTAGCCGCGGTGCGGTTTTTCTGGGTCCCGCCAACCGAGGAACTCCCGTTGGTCCCACATCGTTTCGTGCAGTCCCGGAATGGGAATGTCCTTGCGCTCGTCATCATCGATGTTGATAATCGCTAATCGAATATCGGAGGGCTCGAGCGGGCGCATTCGAACCAGTGTAGGAGGGAAAAAACTAACGCCAGCCCGAAGGCTGGCGTTAGTGAAATCCTGGCGGCTTGTTTAGAGCGGCTGGATGTTCTCTGCCTGAGGGCCTTTCTGGCCCTGAGTGATGTCGAACTGAACCTTCTGGTTCTCGTCCAGGCTCCGGTATCCACTCGACTGAATGGCACTGAAGTGGGCGAAGACATCTGCTCCGCCATCGTCGGGGGTGATGAACCCGTATCCTTTATCGGCGTTGAACCATTTCACGGTTCCGGTGGCCATGTACTTTCCTTACTTTCGGGGTATTTCTGGTTAGGAGTTTCGAACGACGAAACAACTCGTCGAGACTCCCCGGTATATCCCCCAGGTAGCAGACCAGTTAACGACCCACCACACTGACTGACCACTGGGTCGTTCAACGCAGTTGACAGCCTAGTGCCAAAACTCCGCTGGGACTGAAGTGTCCACGACTTTCCCAGTCTGAGCCGCGCTCTACGGCGTAGCGTAAAAATTCGATGGAGGTTTCAATGTCTAAGCCCGCACCGGAATCCGTCTGGGATTACCCGCGTCCGCCCGCCGTAGATCCCAGCGATGAACACGTCGTTGTGACCCACCGCGGAGTTGTCATCTGCGACACCCGTCGGGCAATCCGGGTACTCGAGACCAGCCACCCACCGACCTATTACATCCCGCTCGAGGACTTTAGCCCCGGGGTTTTGGAACCAGTTGCTGGCCAAACACTCTGCGAATTCAAGGGCGCAGCCTCCTACGCGGACGTCGTCGTCGGTGATGAGCGCATTCCTCGAGCCGTGTGGTGGTATCCCGAACCCCACCGCGACTACGTTCAGCTGCGTGACCACGCCGCGCTCTACCCCGGCCGCTTTGACGAGGTTACGGTGGCCGGTGAGACCGTGCAGGCGCAAGAGGGGGACTTTTATGGCGGCTGGATCACCTCTCGGGTAGCCGGACCGTTTAAAGGGGCTCCTGGGACCTGGGGCTGGTAGCTCAGCGGTTGCTAGTGTTACCCCGTGGCACAACCCCCTGCATCTGACGGCCCCGGTGTCGCACACCGTATTCGCCCCGCCCTTCCTGCCGATGTGGTGCGTTTGACCGAGTTGAATAACG
>CBFHWA010000027.1:0-14178 GCA_965659525.1 Pontimonas sp. | reverse complement strand
CCTGGGGTGGCAGTGGGGCAATTTCGAAACTGTTTGGCTGGGCGCCCAGTAACCAGCCGGAGGCCGAGTGGTGGTTGGGTGTCCATCCGGCGCGCCCCAGCACTCTCGCCGCTGACGGCCAACCACTCTCACAGTGGCTCGGCCGCCACGAAGCCAGTGATGAGCTGCCCTATTTGTTCAAAGTCCTCGCCCCCACGATGCCGCTGTCGCTTCAGGTTCACCCCAGCACCGCCGAGGCCCAAGCGGGCTTTGATGCCGAGGCCACAGCGAATATCCCCCTCGATAGCCCCTCGCGGGTGTATCGAGACCGATTGGCAAAACCCGAACTCGTTGTTGCCCTCGCCGGGGGTTTTCGGGCCCTCGCCGGGGTGCGCGAGGTGTCCGAATCCATCGCCGCCCTGGAGGCGATTGCCGCAGGAGAGCCCACCGCGGCGATCCGGGAGTGTGTGACCCGGCTGGAATCAAACGGTGTCGCCCAGACGGTCGCCTGGTTGCTCTCGGGAGCGCCCGAAGTGGAAACACTCATTTCCGAGCTGTGTGAGCGCTCTGGGCGTGATGACACGCTCGCCCGAGTGTGCGAGCACTTCCCCGGTGACCCCGGGATTGCCATCGCCCTGCTTCTCCACCGCGTCGACCTCGCCCCCGGCGAGGCACTCTTTGTTGACGCCGGTGTTCCCCACGCCTACCTCGAGGGTTTCGCGGTGGAACTGATGGCCCCTAGTGACAATGTCCTCCGCGGTGGCCTCACTGGTAAACACGTCGACACCGATGCGTTTGTCAACACCGCCATGCTCCAGCCTGGGCCGGTGCCGCGACTGGAGCGCTTAGCCACAGAATCAGCGGTGGCGGTTTACCAACCACCGGGTCAAGACTTTCAGCTATCTCACCTCGCCGGGGAGTCCCTCTCGACGCAGCTGGAGCTTTCGGGTCCATCTATTGCGCTGTGTACCGCTGGCCGGTTTCAGCTGCGCGGGCCCCGCGGCAGCGTCAGTGTCACCGGTGGTGAGGCGTGGGCGATCACCCAGTCCGAATCGCCGGTGGTCTGTGACGGCTCCGGCGAGCTCTGGTGGGCGAGCCCCCGTTAGGGTTTTGACTATGAGGTTTCTCGTCACCGGCGGTGCCGGCTATATCGGCGGCCACACGGTCCACTCACTGCGTCGGGCCGGCCACGACGTTGTCGTCATCGACGATCTCTCCTCGGGTCGAGCAGAGGTCCTCCCCGACGACGTTGCCCTGGTGCGCGGTTCGGTCACCAACCCCGGTGCGCTCGATGAGGCTTTTGGTCACGGTATTGACGCGGTGATCCACTTCGCGGGGTTTAAACACGCCGGGGTCAGTGTCGACAAGCCGCTGCTGACCTACGACCAGAACGTCGTGGGGATGCTGCGGCTGCTGGAGGCCATGGCCCGAGCCGGAGTGGACCACATCGTCTTTTCCTCGACGTCCGCCGTCTACGGCGATGTTGACGCGCCGGTCATCAGTGAGGATGCTCCCAAGAACCCCGCCTCGCCCTACGGTGAGTCAAAACTGGTTGGTGAGTGGATGCTTCGCGACCAGGGCATCGCGACTGGCCTGAAGCACTGCTCGCTGCGCTATTTCAACGTCGTGGGCTCCGGGGTGGAGGGTATCTACGACACCAGCCCCTACTCACTGCTGTCCATGGTTTTTAGCGCGCTACTGGCGGGCACGAGTCCCACAATCTTTGGCACCGACTACGACACCCCCGATGGCACCTGTATTCGCGACTACATTCACGTCCAAGCCCTCGCCGATGCCCACGTGAGTGTCGCCGAGAAGCTCCTGGCTGGTCACGACCTGTTGCCCGCCTACAACCTCGGTAGCGGGACCGGCTCGAGTGTTCGAGAGATGATGTCGCAGGTGGCTCGGGCGACCGGAATTGACTTCACTGCCGAACACGCCCCCCGCCGCCCCGGTGATCCGATGAAAGTTGTCGCCAGTGGGGACGCCGCAGCCCGAGATGTGAACTGGCATATGCAGCAGTCTGTCGCGGATATGGTGGGCTCCGCGTGGCGGGAGTTTTCTGCCGCCAACGGCGTGTCGGGAAAATAAAACTTCCGTTAATTATCCGCAGCGAAATGCGACGCTCGTGCCCAAAAACAGCTAATAAGCGCCGTTAAACCCCTGCCAGACGGATCTAGCCTCAATCACCACCTGAGACTTTTGCCTAAATCGGACTTGACGGCGAGGTAATTACACCGGTGTAATACCAGCAGTATCGCGGCCTGTGGCGGTACGAGTGAAGGAGTAGCCAGTGGCGGAGTTCCGCAATTCAGTCCCCGACAACTGGTTTGTCGACCCGGTTCAACTCGGTATCCCCGGGGTGCGGCAAGAAGACGACGGAGCGCTCTCCTGGCAGGCTGACGCGCTGTGCGCCCAGACCGACCCGGAAGCGTTCTTCCCCGAAAAGGGAGGCTCCACCCGCGAGGCGAAGAAAATCTGCCAGCAGTGTGAGGTGAGCTCCGAATGCCTCGAATACGCGCTATCCAACGATGAGCGCTTTGGTATTTGGGGCGGGCTGTCCGAACGCGAGCGTCGCCGCCTGCGTCGGCGTGCCTAGCTAGGAGATGCGCCGCCTCGTTCACGCCGTCGTCATCGCCCGCCGACGCGGCGACCGACTGATACAAACCCTCGAGGCACTCACGGGCCAAACCAAACGGCCCGACACCATCACCGTTGTTGACCTGACCGGAGACGACAGCTCTGAGGAGCTCTTTCGCGAACAGCTCGGTCGCGACTCCACGGTCACCCTCCTCAGCGCCCGCCCCGCCATGGGCTGGGCTGAAGCACTCAACCTCGCCCGGACCAACCTCCCCGATGACGGCTGGATGTGGGTCTTACGCGATGACACCACCCCCGATCCTGCCGCCCTGAAAGCCCTGCACTCGGCTGTTGACGGAGCCCCGTCCGTGGTGATGGCGGGGCCTAAACAGCGCATGGCCGACCAACCGGGCTGGCTGCGCGAGTTTGGTGAAACCATCACCCAGTGGGGTGAGCGCCAAGCGATCGTCGACCGCGAACTAGACCAGGGTCAATACGACCGAATGAGCGACGTGCTGGCTGTTGGCGATGCGGGAATCCTCATCCAACTGGGCGCCCTGGACAGCCTCGCCGGGGCCGACCCCGGTCTCGACCCGTTGGATGCCCCACTGGATTTGGGTATCCGCGCTCGCCTCGCCGGCCACCGGGTACTCGTTGTCGCCGACGCGATTGTTTACGTCGAAAAGGGCCCAGCCGACTGGCGCGTCGGCCGCGACCTTGGACCCACAGCCGTCTATCGCCTCGATCGAGCCGCCTGGCTCTATCGACGCTTTGCCTACAGCCCCTGGTGGGCGCTGGTTCCCCTCGTCATTCTCGCGATTCCCCAGTCGCTGCTGCGCCAGGCGTGGCAGTTTGCCCTCAAACGCCCCGACCGAGCCATTGCCGACGGTGTGGCGACCCTCCAGGCGCTGTGGAAAATCCCCCAGGCAATCGTCGCCAAAATGCGCCTCGGGCAGTCAAAGACGGTCAGTTGGGCGGCCATTCGCCCCCTGCGGATGAGCCCCGGTCAGCACCGCCGCCGCCGCCAACTCCTCGCCGAGGCGCGCTTTGCCCGAGCAGAAGACTCCGCCCAGGCACTCACCCGGCCCTCATTCTGGCCAGCCGGGGCCTGGCTGATTCTCGCTTTGGCGATACTGGGCGGACTCATCGCCGGACCCCTCGTAGGCGCCCGCGCGATCGTCGGCGGTGGGTTGCTGCCACTGAGTTCCACCCTGGATGCACTCTGGTCGTCGGTGCGCTGGCTTCAGCCGGGCGCTGTTGATGGCATCTGGGGGACGCTCCTCACGCCTGCCGACCCGGCGGCGCTCGTTCTGGCACTGCTGGGCTCGCTGACCTGGTGGTCACCCTCGCTGGCCATGGTGGGGCTCTGGTTTAGTGCGCCGCTGATCGCCGGACTCGTTGCCTGGTGGGCGGGCTCGCAGTTTCTGCAGCGAAGTCTCGCCACCACGGTGTTTGCCGTGATGTGGGTCGTCCAGCCCACGTTCTTTTTCGCCCTCACCGAGGGTCGCTGGCAGGCCGTGATCGTGCATATCGCTCTGCCTTGGCTTTTGGCCACGGCACTGACAGCCCACACCTCCTGGCAGCGCGCAGCCGCCGGGGGTTTTGCCACCGCACTGGTCACCGCCGTTGCTCCCGTGCTGTGGCCAGCGATCATCGTCGGATGGCTCGTGGTCATTCTCGGGCAGGGCTGGCGCCAACCCGTTCGTGCCCTTTTTGGCACACTTCCCCTGGCGCTGGTTCCCGCCCTCGTGTGGTGGCTGCCACGGCTTAGTGCACCCGGGGATATTGCCCTGATCCAAGGACTGGGGCGCTTCCTTGCCGATCCGGGAATTGCTCAAGCCTCCGGTGATTCCCCCGGCTCACAGTGGTGGTGGTATTTGCTCGGCTGGCCAGTAACCCCGCCCACCCTCGATCTGCTGGGTATGCGAGTCGACCTCGGTGTCCTGGCGATCGCCGCGGCGATTCCCCTCGGTCTTGTCGCACTGGCAGTTTTTGCCACTTCCCGAAGCACCGCTCAGGTAGTACTTGGCGCACTCGTTGGCCTCGGGCTGGTCACCGCAGTGGTCTCCCCGCTGATCAGCCAGGGGTATCTCGACAATGAGCCCGTTGGGGTGTGGCCAGGAAGTGGGGTGGCCCTCATCGTCTTGGGTTTGGCCGCCGCGGCGGCTGCCAGCCTCGATGAGTTAAGCCCCGAATCGTGGCAGTGGGGCAAGGCGGTGACGATTCGCCGCGGGCTCTCCGGTGTCCTCGGTACCGTCATGGTCGTTGGAGCCACTCTGGGAGCACTTCCCGTCGCCGGTGGCCTGTGGTCTGATGACGCTCCTGTCACTGGTCGGGTGGAGGCTCGAACCCTCCCCGCTCTCGTTGCCGCTGAAGCGCGCGAAAACCCCCAACAGGGAACGTTGATTATTACCGCCACCGACGAACCCCAGCGCTTTAGCGCCCGGATTGAACGCGGCGCTGGTGCCACACTCGATCAGGCCAGTAGCCTCTATCGCTTGCGGCCCACCGAGGCCGGGCTCAGTGCGACCCAGCGCGCCGAGCTGGTCGCCTCCATCGTTCAACCCACCAGCGCGGACCCACAGGACGCACTCGCCCGGGCGAGGATTTCCTTCATCCTGTTTCGGGGTCAGCCAGATAGCCAGGCGGCACTGACCATGGGCCAGCGGCCCTACCTGGTCACCGCTGGCGAAACCGACTCATCGGTGCTCTGGGCGCTTGCCACCCCGCCGGCGGATTCGCCCGACCCACTCGAGCCAAGCCCCAGTCAGTCAACAGCCGATCTGCTGTGGTTGGTCAGCTGGGCGCTGTGGGGAATCTTGGCCCTGCCCACTGAGCGCAGGCCTCGCCGCCGCTCGGAAGAAGGCGACGAGGCGTCGTCACTCCAGCGAGTACTCGAGGAGGACACCGATGACTGAGCCCACCATTACCCCGGCACCACAATCGATTCGGCCCACCCCTCCCTCGCTGACCCGGGTGGGCGCACTGGTGGCCGGGGTGGGGCTCCTGATCGCCTCACTGGCAAGTGTTTCGACCGGATTTGTTGACACCGCCGTGTCGGCACTGCCGGTGCCACCGGCGAGCATTGAGCCGGTTGCGGCCCAGGCGCCGCTACCCAACCAGCAGGTGGTTTGTCCGGGGCCGCTACTGAGCTACGTCGGCCAGGAGACCACCCCGCGGGGGTTTTCTGCCCCCGACGTCAGTCGATTAGGCGCCGACATTACCGAGGTCACCCTCCAGTCCGAAGAGTTCCTCCAAGAATTTGCCGGCACCGATGGCCAAATCGCCCAAAACCCTGTCTATTTCGAACAGCCTGCCGCAGCGGGATATTTGGGTGGGGTCAGTATCGCGCGAATTAGCAGCGTCTTCGCCTGGGGACTTGCCGCACAGACCTGTCAAACCCCCGTCTCTGAGGGCTGGTTAGTCGCTGGATCTACCATCACCGGCCGCCAAGGTGTTGTGTCCTTAGCCAACCCCGGGTCAGTCCCGGCAACAGTAGACCTCACCGTCTACGGCGAATCGGGCCCCATTGTCGCTCCCGCCGGTCGAGGTATTTTGCTCCAGCCGGGTGAGCGTCGCGCTATTGGCCTCTCCGGCCTGGTTCCCACTGAACCCTCACCCGTTATTCGCGTGCAGGCCTCGGGAACCCCCGTTAGCGTCACCCTGCACGCGGGCCTGACCCGCGGGCTTGACCCTGACGGTGCGGACCTGGTGGGCCTCCAAGCACCACCCTCGACAACCCGGGTCTTGCCGGGGTTGTGGTTGGAATCAGAAGAGGCCCTGGCTCGCGTGAGCGCACTCGATGGTTACGAAGACATTGGCCCGGTGCTGCGCCTCCTCGCTCCCGGTGCCGATAGCACTGTTGTGGTGCGGGTAATTCGCCCGGTGCTGGGCGACCTCGTCAGTGAAGTCTCTCTGGAGGCCGGTCGGGTGTTTGATGTGGCACTCAATGAGTTAGGCCAAGGTCACGCCGCTGTCGTGCTGGAATCCGATAACCCCATCGTCTCGGGTATTCGCCACTCCAGTGTGGGCAACCCGCGAACCGATCTTGCGTGGCTGCCCTCGGCGCCGGTGATTACTGAGCTTGGCAGTGTGGTGGTTCCCGGCGGTGTTGACGCGACCCTGCATGTGGTCTCGATGTCCGATTCGGCTGCGACCGTGCAGTTTGCCCGGGTTGCTGCCAATGGCGAGGATGTCCTCTCCGGTGGCCAGATTGACGTTCCCGGCCAGGGGCTTAGCCCGCGCGCGCTTGGGTCAGACGGCGGTGCCTACCTGTTTGAAACCGACTCCCCGGTGGCAATCGCTGTTGTCCTGCGCGCTGCCGGTGAATTAGCAAACCTGGTCGTCACCCCACCGCCGGCTGAGCGTCCCGCCGTTGAGGTGTTTGTCCGATAGGTCACAAAAACCACGGGGTTTAACGCCCCGGGGTGAGCCGCCACGGGTCCCAGTCGATCAGCTCGGCGACAGCCTTAATCACCGCTGATTCGATGACCATGCGCTCATACCAGCGATCACCCGGGTGGTGGTGGCCCATGCGCTCGATGGGCAAGCGAAACAGGTGGATCGTCTTCGTGGCTTTATCCACCCGCCAGCGGGCAACCCCCGGCAGGGACGAGGGCTGGTCGGGCATGGCGCGAATCGCCACCGTCGTATCGCGCAACTCCTCGGGGGCAAGTTTTCGCAGATGATCCATCATCGCTTCGACGACGTCGATGAAGGCATCAGCGCGGCGACGCCGCGCGGCGATCACCGGCCCGACGACGAGACTTCGTCCCGGTCGTCGGATGCGTCCGTGGCTGCGCGTCATCCCCCCACGCTACAAGCCCCCGCACTAGCCTGGTCGATCATGCGCGAGCGTCGGCCCACCCAGCGAGTGTGTAGCAAAGTGCGCTGCCAGGACGTCGCCGCGGCCACGCTGACCTACGTCTACGCCGACCAGGAAGCCGTTGTCGGGCCCCTGGCACTGCAGGTAGAGCCCCACAGCTACGACCTGTGTGCCCACCACGCCCAGGCGTTGAGCCCCCCACAGGGGTGGCGGGTGGTGCGCTATCGCCCGCAGCCAGACCTCTAGGCCACCGCCGCTGGATAGGCTGGGCAGGTGAGTGATTATCAGCTTGACGAGATTGTCAAAAGCTACGACGTTCGCGGCCTCGTCGCCTCCCAACTCACCCCCCAGGTTGCCTACGCTCTAGGGCGAGCAGCCGTGGAGGAGTTGGGCTTAGTCGGCGCCGGTTTCATCGTCGGCCACGATATGCGCCCGAGCTCTCCTGAGCTGGCTCGCGCGCTGGAGGCCGGAGCAGCCGATGCGGGTGCTCTGGTGCGCTCAATCGGGTTGGCCTCCACGGATATGGTCTACTTCGCCTCGGGAAAGTTTTCGGAAGCTGCGGCCATGATCACCGCCAGTCACAACCCGCCGGAATACAACGGCATCAAGTTCGCCAAAGCTGGAGCCCAGGGTGTGAGTATGAATACCGGCTTAGCCGGGATTCGAGACCGCGCACAGGAGTGGTTATCCCACGCCCAGCCGGTGGATATTCCCACGGCCGAGCCCGAGCGCACCGATGTTCTGGCTGACTACGGTGCGTTTTTGCGAAACTTAGTCCCCCTGGATGGCATCCGCCGGCTTCGAATAGTCGTCGATGCGGCAAACGGGATGGCCGGCTACACCGTTCCGGCCGTTTTGGACACTGCCGCCGGTCTGCCGGCGCTGCCCCTGGTCATCGAGCCGCTGTATTTCGAACTCGATGGCACCTTCCCCAACCACGAGGCAAACCCCTTGGAGCCAAAAAACCTGGTGGATCTCCAGGCGGCTGTGCGCGAGCGCGGTGCTGATCTGGGTTTGGCCTTCGATGGCGACGCCGATCGGTGCTTCGTTGTCGATGAAAACGGCGACCCGGTGAGTCCCAGCGTGGTGGGGGCAATCGTGGCGCGGCGGGAGATTCTGCGCGTGCAGCAGCGGGGGGAGGACACCCCCACGGTGTTACACAACCTCATCTGTTCGCGTGTTGTGCCCGAGACCATTAGCGCCAGCGGCGGTATTGCCTCTCGCACCCCCGTTGGTCACTCGCTGATTAAAGACGAGATGGCCCGCACCCAGGCCGTGTTCGGTGCTGAACACTCCGCTCACTACTATTTCCGTGATTTTTTCGGTGCCGACTCGGGCATGCTCGCCGCGCTGCACATCCTGGCCGAGCGCGCAGCCACGGAGGCGACGATGAGCCAACTCGCCTCTGCCTATATGCCCTACGTCCAGTCCGGGGAGATCAACACCCGGGTCGATAACGTGGAGGCGGTTCAGGCTCGTATCGTTGCGGCGTTTTCCCCGCGGGCCAGTATTGACCTCCTCGATGGGCTCAGTGTGGCCGGAGCGAGCGAAGGTTCCGATATGTGGTGGTTTAACGTCCGGGCGTCAAATACCGAACCGCTGCTTCGGCTCAACATCGAAGCCGGTTCGCCAGAGACTCTGGACGCACTCCTGAGAGAGGTCCAGGGCTTGATTGCGGGGACATCGTCGCCTGACCAGTAATCACCTGGGCGAGTAATCACGAGGGCTAAATCAACGCCGTGGTGTCACCTGGTATTTACCTGAGCCTGAGGGTGTGGCCAGCTTTCTGGTGACACAATGGAGCTCATGCTGACTGTAACCCCCCTTCAATACCGCGTCGCCGACTTGAGCCTGGCCGAGTCTGGCCGTCACCAGATTCGTCTGGCAGAACACGAAATGCCTGGCCTGATGGCCCTGCGCGAAGAGTTTGGCCCCGTGCAGCCGCTCAAAGGCGCCCGCATCACCGGCTCCCTGCACATGACCGTCCAAACGGCCGTGCTCATCGAAACCCTCGTCGCCCTGGGCGCTGAGGTTCGCTGGGCCTCGTGCAACATCTTCTCCACCCAGGACGAGGCCGCCGCGGCTGTTGTCGTCGGTCGGGGAACCCCCGATGACCCCCAGGGCAGCCCCGTGTTTGCCTGGAAGGGTGAAACTCTCGAAGAGTACTGGTGGTGTACTGAGCAGATTTTTGACTGGTCAGCCTCCGGCCACACCGGACCGAACATGATCCTCGACGACGGTGGCGACGCGACCATGCTCGTGCACAAGGGTGTCGAGTATGAAAAAGCTGGCGTTGTCCCCGACCCGCAGGCAAGCGACCCGGCCGAATGGCGCGTGGTTCTCGGGGTGCTGAAAAAGCACCTGGCAGAAGATGCCGGCAAGTGGGGCGCGATCGCCAAAGACATCATCGGAGTCTCCGAGGAGACCACGACGGGTGTTCACCGCCTCTACGAGTTTTTCAAAAACGGCGACCTGCTCTTCCCGGCGATTAACGTCAACGATTCGGTGACCAAAACCAAGTTCGACAACAAATACGGCATCCGCCACTCGCTCATTGATGGCCTCAACCGCGCCACCGACACGCTTGTGGGTGGAAAAGTTGCCCTCGTCGCCGGTTACGGCGATGTGGGTAAAGGCTCCGCTGAGTCGCTTCGCGGCCAGGGTGCTCGCGTAATCGTCACCGAGATTGACCCGATTTGTGCGCTGCAGGCGGCAATGGACGGCTACCAGGTCGCCAAACTCGAGAGCGTCATCGACCAGGTCGACATCTTTATTACCTCGACCGGTAACAAGGACGTCTTCACCGTTGAGCACCTGCTGCAGATGAAGCACCAGGCGATCGTCGCCAACGTCGGCCACTTCGACAACGAAATCGATATGGCGACTCTGGAGAACCTTCCCGGGGCGACCAGTGTGGAGATCAAGCCACAGGTCCACGAGTGGAACCTGCCCAATGGCCGCAGCATTTTGATGCTCTCCGAGGGGCGCCTGATGAACCTCGGAAACGCCACTGGACACCCGAGCTTTGTGATGAGTACTTCCTTTGCCAACCAGGTCCTCGCCCAAATTGAGCTCTACCAGTACCCGGATGCCTACCCCATTGGTGTTCACCTGCTGCCGAAGAAACTCGACGAAAAGGTCGCCAGGCTCCACCTCGACGCACTGGGTGTGGAACTGACCGAACTATCTGATGAGCAGGCTGACTACATCGGCGTTGCCAAGGATGGCCCCTACAAGGTTGACCACTACCGCTACTAAGCCCCACCGGCCCCGGAAGCCTCCGGGGCCGCCGGTGTAGGCTGTGGCTCCATTGGAGCCCACTGGCCTGCTCGGAGGTTGAGGATATGGCGAACATCCTGGTCGTCGACGATGACCGTGCGCTGGCGGAAATGATCAGCATCATGCTCCGCGGTGAAGGCTTCGACACGCTGGTCGCCCCCGATGGACCCGAAGCACTCGATGCGATTCGGGCCGGATCGGCCGACCTGGTGTTGCTGGATGTGATGCTGCCGGGGATGAACGGCGTCGATGTGTGCCAGCACATCCGAGAAGCCAGCGGTATCCCCATCATCATGCTGACGGCAAAATCCGATTCGGCCGACGTTGTTCGCGGCCTAGAAGCCGGTGCTGATGACTACGTGGTCAAACCCTTTAACCCCAAAGAGCTCGTCGCTCGTATTCGCACCAGACTGCGCCCCGCCCAAGAAACCGGGCACACCGAAATCCAGATCGCCGATGTCATCATCGACGTTCCCGCCCATGAGGTGCGCCGGGCTGGTCATCGCGTGAGCCTCACCCCACTGGAGTTTCAACTGCTGCTCACACTGGCGCTAAAACCCCAACAGGTGTTTACCCGCGAGGCACTCTTGGAGCAGGTGTGGGGATATCGCTATAAGGCGGATACCCGCCTGGTCAACGTTCACGTCCAGCGGCTTCGCTCCAAAATCGAGTCCGACCCGGACCGCCCGGTGGTCGTCGAGACGGTTCGTGGTGTGGGTTATCGCTCCGGTCCCCTCAGCACAACCGAAGGGCAGAGCCAGGCCGGATGATGTGGGGGGCCCTGCGCTGGCTCCGTCGAGCCCTGGCGAGCCCGCTGCGACTGTGGCGGGTCTCACTGCTGACCAGGACCGTTGTCGTTGCCGGGCTGCTCTCCGGTCTGGCGGTGACCGTCATCGGTGGCTATATGTCACTGACCATCCAAGACAGCCTTTTTGAATCCCGCCGCGATCAGATCGTGGAAGAAAGTGTGCGAACGGCAAGCCAGGTTCAATCACTTTTTGACAATTCGGTCAACCAGGCCGGCACTATCGATGTGGAAACGGCGAACTCGTCAGCTCAAACCGCTATTCGCACCACCCAATCCTCACCCGGTGAGGGGGGCTTCGCGATTCTGCGCACCCCGGGACAGATCACCGACCAGGCGATGACCTCGACCTCCACAGCGGGGTTGGATATTTCCGTCGTCTCCAGTGATATTCGCCAGGCCGTGGTGCAGCGACCCGGTCAGGTCCACGTCCAATCGGTGGCACTTCGCGCCGGCTCGGTGACGCTGCCGGCAATTGTCACCGGTTCGGTGATTCAGGTGCCCACAGCGGGACAGTATGAGATGTATTTGGTCTACGACCTCTCCGACGTCCAGTCGACGCTCACCCTCGTGCAGCAGACCCTCATCGTCGGGTCCATCCTGTTGGTCGTGTTAATCACGCTGGTCACCTGGTTGGTGGTGCGCTTAGCGATTGGTCCGGTGCGGATTGCGGCGAAGACGGCCGAACGGCTCGCCGAGGGGTACCTCGAGGAGCGTATTGAGGAGCGCGGTGAGGACGTGATCGCCACCCTGGCTCGGTCGTTTAACAAAATGGCCGACAGTATGCAGTCGCAGATTATTCGACTGGCCAAACTCTCCCAGCTCCAGCAGCGTTTTGTCTCCGATGTCTCCCACGAGCTTCGCACCCCGCTCACCACGATCCGCCTCGCCGCCGATGTCCTCCACGACAAACGCGAGCAGTGGGAGCCAGAAAGCCAGCGCAGTATCGAACTGCTGGTTGCTCAGATTGAACGCTTCGAGTCGATGCTGACGGATTTGCTGGAAATTAGCCGCTACGACGCCGGGGCGGTCACCCTCGAATACGACCAAGTGAACCTCGTCGAGCTGCTCCAGGACAGTATGGACCAGCTGGCACCCTTGGCCCAGGCGCGCGGGTCTGCCCTGTTGATGGAAGTGTTGGGCGGTTACGGTGACGTGGAGGCTGACGCCAGGCGGGTGCGGCGCATCCTGCAAAACTTCATCGGTAACGCCATCGACCACGGTGAGGGACGCCCCATTGTCGCCTTCGTCGACTCTGACCCAGACACGGTGGCGGTGGCGGTTCGTGACTGGGGGGTGGGCATGGACGAGGTCCAAACCGCTCGGGTATTTGACCGCTTTTGGCGCGCAGACCCGTCTCGCCAGCGCACAACTGGGGGAACCGGCTTGGGCCTGGCGATTGCCCAAGAGGACGCCCTCGCACACGGCGGATATATCGACATCTGGTCGGCTCCGGGTCAGGGCAGCTGTTTTCGACTCACGCTGCCCCGGCGAGCGGGGGTTGCTGTCAAACACTCCCCGCTGCCCCTGCCGCCAGAGACCGACCAGGTGGACAGTGGCGATCTGCGCGAGCCACACCATGAGTCACAACCTGTGCAGGTGCAACCGTGAGACGACTGATCGTGACGGTGCTCGCCAGCTTGCTGGTGCTCACCGGCTGTACCCAGATTCCCGCCTCCGGTCCGGTGGAAGCGGTTGATCCATCGGCGGTTGTGAGCGAGAGCGATGTTGACTTCTTGCCCCCTGGGCCCTCGTCGGGGGCCGATCCCGACGAGATCCTCCAAGGGTTCATCGCTGCCGGTGCGGCGGCGCAAAATAACTACCGGGTGGCCAGGAGCTATCTCACTGACGACTACGCCGATCGCTGGAACCCCAACCAGTCGGCGCTGATTCGAGCCGGTGAAGCGACCATCATCGATACCGGGGGCGGTCAGTGGGTGTATCAAACACCGGTAATTGCCAGCGTTGACGACGCCGGACGCTACGAGACAGCCCCCCAGGCGACCATCCAGGAGCTTGGCTTCCGCTTGGAACAAAGTGATGGCCAGTGGAGAATCGCCGAAGCGCCCGACGGCGTTGTGCTCAGCGAGTTGGCCTTCGGTGAGGCCTTCCAGAGCTACCGGCTCTATTACTACTCCCTGGACTACCAAGAGCTGGTGCCCGACCTGCGCTGGTTTGCCTCCCGCGGGGATGTGCTGACAAAGATCATCCGGGGCCTGTTTTCCTCCCCCTCCTACTGGTTAGGCGGTGCGACAGTGTCATCCTTCCCCGCCGGGACACAACTGGTCCTCTCACCCGTGCCCGTTGTCGATGGCCAAGCCCAGGTCGATGTCAACGAAGCGGTGCTTCGCGCGAGCACCACTCAGCGCGAGCGCATGCTCGGCCAACTCACCGCGACGCTGACTCAGGTGGCGGGGGTATCCGATGTCGCTATCACCTACGACCAAGCCCCCGTGCGCATTGTGGCCGATGAGGAGAGCCAGCCCGTGCTCACCTCCGGACGCGACCCCAGATACGTCGTGGTGCGCGGTATCGACTTTGGTTATCTCCAGTCGGGCCGGGTGGACAGTATCGACGATCTGGAGCGCGCCCTGGTGTCGCTGCGACCAGAAAAGGTGTTTTTCAATCAGGCTCTCGGTCAGGCCGCGGTGGTCGGGGCGGACGGGTTGTGGCGGGTGTCTGCGACGGGAACGAGTGAAGAGCCCTGGGA